>NZ_SRRZ01000026.1 GCF_013179805.1 Microcoleus asticus IPMA8
TATTTCAATTGTTTGCTAAATATAATCTTTTCAATTTTCCTAACTTGAAAAGATTTGATGCCTTTTCACAATTCATTTAGGATTGCTATATTTTGACATTTTTATTAAGTTATTTTAGACTAACGAGCGAGATCGCAATTTTAGATTTTCTTGACTTTGCATATCATAAAGATGGAAAAACAGTTTTTTCTTAATGATATCTTTAGGTTTTGCTCGATGTTCAACAGCAAAGGAGCCTGTAACAGCAAGGACTTCGGTAAAATAATTAAAGTTTGTTGAAATTTATAAAAATAGCTGCAATACTTTGTAATGTAAAAAGGAAAGTTGAAAATTTTCTAAAGACAAACTAATTGGATTGCGATGTCGCTAAGGTAGTATACATGACTGTTTGTCAGAGAAAAAGAGTGTTAAGCTCGGCTAAGCTCAGCCACAGCAAAACCTCAATATTTAATTAAGTTCGATCGACAACAAAGGCTAAGGTAAATTTCATGGCAAACTCAGTTGTAAATCAGCCAAACGCAGCAGCAGGAGTGCAGTGGCAGCCAAAAGATATTATCCGCGGCTTAGTGTGGAAAATTGCGATCGCAACCTGGCTGTTAATGGCTGTAGGCAGCGCCACGCGAGTCATGAATGCGGGGCTCGCTTGCCCCGACTGGCCGCTGTGCTACGGTCAATTAATACCCGCAGCGCAAATGAATTTGCAGGTATTTCTGGAGTGGTTTCACCGTTTGGACGCAGCAGCGATCGGCTTAAGCGCGATCGCACTTTTAGGACTATCTTTGTTTTACCGCAGCCGCCTGCCAAAATGGCTGCCTTGGGCGAGCGCTGGGGCAGTATTTTTAATCGTTTTTCAAGGCGTATTGGGCGGCTTGACAGTAACACAACTGCTGAGATTTGACATCGTTACCGCTCACTTGGGAACAGCTTTACTGTTTTTTGGCGCGCTGCTAGTCATCGGTTTCATGCTGAATCCCTACGAAGCTACAGGCAATACGGGCAAATTGGCTTGGGTAAGTTCGATCGCAGCATTGTTAGTTTACCTGCAAAGTTTGCTAGGAGCATTAGTAGGCTCGAGATGGGCACTGCACCAATGTTTGAGCTCCTCAGAATTGTGCTCGGTAATGAACAGCCACATCGCCGGTATCGTACCAGCTACAGCAGCGACTTTAGCAGTATCAGTCATGGCTTGGCGGCAGCCTGCACTGAGTCCCAACTTGCGAAAACTGGCTAACTGGGCGAGTGTTTGCCTAATTGCTCAATTAGTTCTGGGATTAGCAACTTTCCGGCTGCACCTTCAGGTAGAACCGCTGACAGTCGCCCACCAAGCAGTCGGTGCTGCTTTGCTGGGAACCCTGATAGCTTTTAGTGTTTTAGCTTGGCGCGATCGAGTTTTATCAGCTTGAGAGATCAGACTAAAGTAAGAGGCGGCGGGTTTATTAATCCTTGTAGCTACACCAAATATTTTTCGTAAAACCCGCCCCTCCAACCTAATGACTAATGACGAATTCGCAAATAATTACTAACAGCTTACAACCGATGCAAGAAATCCTTACCAACGACAGGCCCCGCCTCCACGAAAACTTTTCGCAAGTCGTGAAAAGTTACTATCAACTAACAAAACCCAGAATTATTTTACTGCTGCTAATCACTACCTCAGCAGGAATGTGGATGGCCGCCAAAGGAGAAGTAGACCCGCTATTGCTGGTATCAACTATTACTGGAGGCGCTTTAGCTTCTGCGTCGGCGAATACGATTAATTGTGTCTACGACAGCGACATCGATTATATTATGGAACGCACCCGGTGGCGGCCGATTCCTTCGGGGCGTGTCAAGAAGCGGGATGCTTTGATATTTGCGATCGCCCTAGCTACAATATCCTTTACATTGCTGACAGTTGTTGCCAACTTATTAGCCGCATTGCTAGCAATGTCAGGCATCGTTTTCTACGTCCTAATTTACACCCACTGGCTGAAGCGTCACAGCGTGCAAAACATCGTCATCGGCGGTGCAGCAGGGGCGATTCCCCCGCTAGTTGGGTGGGCTGCGGTTACGGGAGATTTGAGTTGGGGTGCGTGGCTGCTGTTTGGGATTATATTCCTGTGGACACCGCCGCATTTTTGGGCATTAGCAATGATGATTCGCGACGAATACAAGGAAGTAGGCGTCCCGATGTTACCCGTAATTGAGGGCGACGAAGCCACAGCCCGCCAAATTTGGATTTACACGCTATTGATGATTCCTGCAACTTTGCTGCTAGTTTATCCCCTGCATTTAGCGGGCGCGGTGTATGCGGGAACAGCTATTTTCCTGGGTGCTATTTTTGCCCAAAAAGCTTGGTTGCTGTTGCAGACTCCAGAGGATAAGGTTGTTGCGCGATCGCTCTTCAAATACTCTATTCTGTACCTGATGCTATTGTGCGCTGGAATAGTCGTTGACAGTTTGCCTGTGACTCATAATTTGACTACTGCTGTTGTACAAAATGTGCAAACTTTGATTAGTGCAGTTGTGATGTAGTCTGCTTTTAGAGCCCCGGCTTCTTGAAGAAGTCGGGGCTCTGGATATATTATAAAATTTAAAGTGGAGGAAAGTTCTGATGGCTGAGAATACTGTGAAAGTAGACATCTCATTTCAATCACTGCTGGAAGCTATTTCGTCACTGGGAATTGCTGAAAGATACAAGATATGGGAATTTTTGGAAGCTGAATTATTCCCTAATGAGGACGATTCTCCAGAAGACATTGCCGAAATTGAAGCGGCCCGTGCTGACTACAATGCTGGAGATTACACAACTTTCGATCGATATATGGCACAACGGGCAAATTGCTGAGGCAAGTTAATGCGGTTTCTGGCAAATGAAAACTTTCCACCAAGTGACTTGACCATTTCGACAGATGAAATTACCCAACGGAGAGAAGGCACTGCTGGGCGACAAGCTTGAGCGATACTCACTAAATATGCAGCATCCCAAAGGAAAAGATAAAGCAATCCTGTTTAGAAATCGATTGGGAATTACACTAGAAAACAAAGCTATTTTAGAAGTCGCTTTATTAGAATGTGCGGTCAATCAGGAGGCAGAAATTTATAAAACAGACAACTATGGAACCCAGTATGATATCAAATTTTTCATGACCACGGAAACCGGAAGCTCTTGGGTGCTGTCATGTTGGATGATTCGCACCGATGAAGACTTTCCCCGGCTAACTAATACCTATCCTGTCAATAAGTGAGGATACTGTGATGACGTTACACGAGTATAATGTTGTTGCCTTGACCGAAGAAATTCACGCAATCCATAAAGCCACCTCTCAGCCAATTTTGCTCCGACCGGGACAAGTTGGCACTATTCTCATGAGCTTTGACGATCGCGCTTATCTAGTAGATTTTGCCGATACTCAAGGCAATACCTATGCAATGGAAACCATTCCCTCAGAAAAACTCATGGAACTTGTTTATGAACCACTTCCTGCCTACGCTTAAGGCACAAATAATACTTTACAGAGTATTTAGCTGGAAGTGGCATCGCAGAATTATATCGCGGTGTGAGTTTGGGGTGATAAATGAAGTAAGCTAGAGACAAAGGTTTAAGACAATTCTAAACCCATGCCAGCATCCGTTCTTCCTCTGTTTGACAGAATCACAGTGAACCCAAGACAATGTGGCGGTCGTCCCTGCATCCGGGGAATGCGGATTCGAGTCATCGATATCCTAGAGTTGCTAGCTGCTGGTTTGAGTTTTGAGCAAATTATCGAAGAATTGCCAGACTTAGAACTTGACGATATTAAAGCTGCGCTTCTGTATGCAGTCCGCAAACTCGATCGTCCAGTTTTAGCCACATGACAATTTGGTTAAATGCTCATCGATCGCCAGCAATTGCTGTGTGGATTAGTGCCACTTTTAGTGACATACATCAGCGAAGCGATCGGCGGTATTTTTCTATTATATTGGGTATTGTACCGCAACTGCGATACAATTATAAGATTTATCGGCAGCACGGTAAACAATCTGCAAAAGCTCAAGGTTTCTTGTATGGGGTGCTTCGATAAATCTAGTCGTTGCAACTGACGCGAATTTAAGATTGTTAGCTTCGTTGAGAGGCGAGCGCGCGGTTGAACTAAATCGTTATGCCGCCTAAGTTCTGGGTTGAGGCAGTAGTTTGAAGTTTATTTGTTAAATGACAAGGTTAAGTTCTTAAGAAAAAGTTGACAGACCTTAACGAATCTTTTGCTTCTCGAATAATTTCCTTCGCATTCATTGCCAAAAGTTGACCGTTTCGCTTTAGAATCCTTCCATCTACGATCACAGTATCCACGTTTGAGGGTTGAGCCGCTTCAACTATTAAATGGGCTGGATCGGTGAACACTCCCAGATTCAGATTTTCCGTGGATATCATAATCAAATCAGCACGCTTACCAGGTTTAAGAGAGCCAACTTGATGATCGATTCCCAACGCTTGCGCTCCGTTGATAGTTGCAAATTCTAAGATTCGTCGCGGAGAGAAAGCAAACTCACTCTTGGCTTGAGCGTTACCAACATTTTGAATTACTTTCATGATTGCAAACATATCTGCATTTCCTGACAAGGCTGTTGTATCGATTCCAAGGCTGATCAACACGCCTGCTGAAAGCAGTTCTTGAATCGGAGGAAAGCCAAAACCAGTTCGCATTTCTGTGAAAGGGGTCAGGCTAACGGCTGCGTTACTTTTTGATAAGTGCCGCATTTCAATTAGCGTTGCCGCAGTCGCATGGACAATGAGTACATCTTTTTCAAGTAAGCCGTCTTTGTAGAGTCGATCGATCTCTCCAGCTTCATCCAGCGAGGAACTTGCATGAACCGTAATTGGAAGCCCTATTTTTCGGGCTATCTCCCAATCCCGGTGATAGTTTTTGTAGGCAGAAACCTCTCGCGGCGCAAATCCTAAAGATATCAAACCATACTGGGAATTTTTCATCTCACGATGCAGCCTCATGATGCTGTCAAAGTCAGTGGCTTCTTCTGACGCTTGATCTTTGTAGTACCCGTAAGAAAAACGAGCACGAATACCTGCATTGGCGATGGCGCGGACGGATGCCCTAGCGTAATCAATCGTGCGGGCGTTGTGGTTAAAGTCGTGTATCGTTGTGATTCCTGAATAGAGTGCCTCAGCCGTTGCCAATTGCGCTGCGCGATACATATCTTCTGGCGTGTATCGCTTGCCCAAACGCTCGGTCATGGAAAAATACCCCTGTTCTCTGGTATCACCGGACATACTTCGCAGCAAGGCAGTCCACAGATGCCAGTGTGTATCAATAAGACCTGGCAAGACGATCATATTTTGTCCATCAATCGTTTCGGCTGTTGGAGCATCTAACTGAGTTCCGATCGCAACGATTTCACCATTCCGCAAATGGATATCCCCGGTCAGATCTCCAAGTGCTGAGTCCATTGTCATGATGTAAGCATTTCGGATGATTATCTCTTTGCGATCGGGCAATCTCACTGCCGATTGTGCCGCCATGACTGGGGATGTCCAAGTCTGGGTTAAGCTAACTGTTCCTAAAACTGCTACTCCAGCTAAAAAACTGCGTCTGTTTAATCTGCCTTGTTCTTTCATCTGCGATCGCTTCCTAATAATTCGTAGCACAACCTTCTCGATGAAGTGAGCAAGACTATGGTTTGAGAGTGATGACTCAATCAACATTTTAACAATACTTCGGACAGTTTTTTAACGGCCCTGTAAGCTTTACGGAGGAAGCTCTGCCATTTTTAACGGATTTTCTGAAACTTAGCGCTGAACTTAAACCTTGAAAAAATAGTCCAGCATATAGCCAGCAAGGGTTTAGGACACTAGACTAGATCTAAAACTGTCCGAATTATTGTTTTAACTATTTGCTTAATTAATCACCTCTCTTATTAGTCAAGGCAATTACGGCGGCATAACAACGCAGTGGAGCGGACATGATAAAAGCTTTGCGCTTCGTTTGGATGATGCTTGCTGCCGCTCACTTTAGCCGTTAGACCGCTAAATCTGAGTTCGGTAGTGGCTTGAATGTATTTATCAAATTCTAACCCAAAGGTGAATGCCATGCAAGCTAAACTTCAAGAACAACTTTCTCCTGCTGATGCCGAAGTTATTTTGGGACGTTTGCCAGAACGAATTAAAGCGGCTCTAATTGCGCGTGCTGCGGAAATTGAATATCCGATCGCAGCGGCGATCGTCATTTCGATCGCCAGTTTTCTCGACACAGAAGCATTAGGTTTCGTATACCAAATTAGAGCGGCTTACTATGCTTAAACCCTTCAAATTCGACTGCAAAGCCTTCACCTTGGGGAGCCGCACACATTAACCCAACTTGAACCATTGGTGACTCAGTGAGATATGCCAGTCGCATCATTGAATACTCTTCCCCATCCAACGAGTATTGCACTTCCACCGTTTCAGCTCGGCGCTTTACCCGCAGCCACAGGGAAACAGGCGGCACTTCAAGTGGAATAACAGACCAATCGGAATAGTCTCGTGTCACAACCGCACTCACGTTTTGCACTCCCTCAACAAACTCAATGCCGCACTTGAGCCAGATATTTTCGCTCTCTCGAATCATCAATCCTGCTTGATCGTACAGCGATTGATAGCAACCAGTAATTTTGACTTCGGCTGTAAAGTCGCCTGAAACTTGACGGTAGTAAAAGTTGCCGTTATCGCGAATGAATCCGTAATGAGTTTGCCGCCAAAAGTCAGTCTTTGCCCCGGCGGTAATATGGATAACACCGTTATCCTCATGCCATTGTAAAGGTTCGTTGTACCATTGCATTGTTTGCATATCCTGCTAACTTCCTCCTATTCCATGCAGTACCAAATCTGCCAAAAAATGAGATAACATAGCGTATTCTAATCCCCAACGCCAGTAAAGAAAACCAAAGGGAATCCCTAAGAGGGCATTGAGCAAAATCGTTCGGAAAATCACGATTGGGGTTAGTCCCCAGAGATTGGCAGCGGCAGGCAAATGGCCCACACCAAACAGAATCGCCGCAGCCACAATTGCCAGCCAAAAAATTGATTCACTAGGTTCCGATCGGCGCCCCTGAAAAATCTTCCAAAGTAGCCATGCAATCAATGTCATACCGAATAATCTAACCAAGAGTTCTTCGGTAATGCCTCCGTAGAAAGAAGCTAAGATGCGTTTCCAGAAGTCAATCTTTAACGCAGTTGTTGAAGTCATTGGAGGCATCCAAGGTTCAAACCCTAAACTCAATCCAATTAATACGATTCCACCCACGCCACCCACTATCAGCGCCGTTTTGATAGCAGATTTAGAAAGGGTGGGAACAGGCTGTCGATACACCAGCGCACGAATGAGGGGGGTATCAAGTCCCATTGAGTTGCCTAGGCGCAGTCCAATCCAATTCAGGAGAATCAAAAAAAGTCCAGTCTGGAGGGCGGACCCAATAGCTATAACAGGTAACGGTGCAGGCAGTTGCCTGACTGCTGGATTCAGAGACAGCGCATAAGGAAATAATGCCAACGCTGCCAGACTCCCCAGTAATGCCCAAAATAGCGCCAATTGCAGGTGATGTTTGTTGGAAGTATCTGTAGTCATAATTTTTGATTGCAGATAGAAACACCCTATTAATAAGTCAGGAATTACGCACTTCCACCAAAGAAACCTGGTTTTTTATCGAATCTGCAGGCTGCAAGGAAATATTATCGTAAAAAACCCGGTTTCTGAACCCCCATGCGTAAGCCCTATATAAGATTAATTCGACTGAATCTGCGAATTCAAAACCTTAGAAATCCGATCGCGCGTTTCCTCCAAATGAGCCCGCGTATAAGCATCAGCATTCCGGTCCAAATTCCGAATACTCTTGCTCAAACCCTCCCGCAACTGCCGCAACTCGTACCAAGCCAAACTCCGCGCATCCTCTGGAACACTCGTTTTTCGCAGCACCATTCCCATCAAAATCGCCAAATGTTCCCGCTGCAAAGAACGCCGAAAAGTTGAAATTTGCATCTTCTTTTCCGCCTGCAAAACCTCTTTCCAGATATCCTTTTGCAAAGTATCCAAAACTTCCGGCAACCTCAAAGCAGTTTCCGGCGCCGATTTTAACTCCGCATCCCGCAGCCTCGCCAGCCGCGTCGGAGATAGCAAAACTCGCAACACAAACCGCTGCAAAAAAGTAATTCGATCGCCGATCGGGTAATCTAGAGGAAACACCAAAGCCGGACTTCCCCAGTGCTCCCAGCGCGAAGGCGCCAATTTGTTGAGCAACTCCGGCGCAAAACTAAACGCATCTGGGGCAAAAACGTACTTCTCTAATGTTGCTAAAGCTTCTCGCTGCTGAGAAAGTTCGATCGGCACAAACGGCAACTTCGCATTAGTATCTCCAGGGCGAATCCGATTAAACGACTGTCCCCCCACATACAAAGTCGCATTCATCACCTGCTGAAGATAATACCCGAACACCGAATCAAACATCACCCGCAGTTCGTTATAACCGTCTTCCCCAACCGGAATTCGCTTTTCTAAACGTTGCCACATCGCCCTCGCATTATCCAATTGCCATTGCGAATACCTCAGCATATTGGCGCTGAGATCGAAGGTATTTGCAGCGGGATCGAGAATGTCAACAGAATCCTCATCCGGCGCGTAAGCTAATTGCTGTTCCGCAGCGCGGCTGGCAACTTGTTGCAGCGCTGGTAAGTCACTGTTCGGGTTTACGCCGCCAATCACCTTGTAACCGTACTCGATCGCCCAATCGTCGTAAGGCCCTACAATCGTCGGATAATAGTCGCCCTGCACAGTTCCCTGCGGTGCCAAATTAATCGGCACATAATCCATCACCGACGCAATCATACCTTGCGTGCGAGTTACCTGAGTATTGTTCAAATCCTCAGGTTGCAGCATCGTACTCCCGTGAAAATTGTGCCTCAAACCGAGAGTGTGACCGACTTCGTGGGCCGTCAAAAATCGGATATATTCATTAACATAATTGTCAATCGTCCCACTGCTAGGCGCTGCATTTTCCAACAGATCCATCGACATTGCCCCGATCGCAAACTGCCGGCTCGATTCTAACCCAAAACACATATCCGAACTCGACATCAACCGCGACACAGGCGATCGCTTTTGCTCTTGGTATCTTTCTACCAAAGTCGGCAAATCATCAGCAATTCCACCTCGAGCATTTTCCCCGCTGCTTTTTCCTAAATCCCCATTTTCTAGCACCTGCAAATAGCGAGAATATATCCCGAACTGACAGGGATTAGTATTAGAATCGTTTCGCCCTTGAAAACTCTTAGATACCGATCGATTTTGTTCCACCAAAGATCGATATCCCTGTTTGATTTGTCCGACAATATTAGCATCCAAAAGAATGTCAGCATCCAAAATTTCCCCCGTCAGCGGGTTAGTGCGAGACGGCCCGATGCCCGCAAACTCAGGCTCAAAAGAACTCGACCAGCGAATAGTATTGTAGCGAACGTCAGCCGGGTCCCATTTAGCATTGTCCGGCATTTGTTTGACCTGAATTGCCTCAGTAAAACCTGCCTTTTCAAAAGCTTTGTTCCACTCCAAAACGCCCTCGCGAATTGCATTTCGGTATTCCACAGGCACATTATTTTCAATCCAAAAGACGATCGGCTGCACCGGAGGCGACATCGGCGCCGTCGGGATTTGCTTTTGCAAATGCCAGCGATTGATATAGCGCACAAAAGGCTCGCGGCTGCTCTTGTCAGAAAAGTCCTTATATGCTGTCAGAAAATAGCCCACTCGCTCGTCCGCAAGTCTGGGGCGGTAGCCGTTATTTAGCGGCACTTCCGAGAAACTGTAGTGAATGCGGAGGTTAAAAGCCCGACTGTCAGGAACCGAAGGTAAATAGTTAACCGCACTGTCATTATCGCTAGAAAAACCGTAAATAGAAGCAATTTCTACATTCAGCGGAAACGCTTTAACATCTTTAAAATAAGACTTGTCTTCATCGATCGAGTAAGAAGCGCCCAAAATCATCGGCAAAATCGCTTTTACCCCTGGTAAATCGCGCTTTTCGCTCATCAGCAAATCGCCTAAATCGATCAGCAGAGTTTGTTTTTGCGGATGAATGCTTTTGAGCGGCAAAGAATAGAGAATCGACTCGCTAAATGCCCTTTCTACCGAACCAGCTTGCGGGTCGCCCGGACTGGTGCGAAAATTGATATTTGGTATCACAAACTGCACGTTATTTTGGACTCGGCGCAGTTGAAACAAGAAATCGCCGATCGGCAATCCGCTAAAAATGCCCCCTTCCCCCAAACCAGAAGCCAATGTCACGAAACACAGGAACTTTTTGTCTAGTTGTTGCTGCGTAATTTCCAGATAAACTTTATTAGTTGCTTGATTGCGGTAAAGGGTAAATAGTCCCTCTAACTTTTGTGCGTCTTTGACAACCTGTTCAAAGGGTTCCAGAGTTTGCTGTTCGCTACTTTGTTCCTGGCTGGGCGGCGGAGATGATAAAGCTAAAGGTAAAAAGAAACCTTTATACAAACTCCAACAGAAAAATGCTAAAGATAATATAAAAAATATCAAAGGCAGATTTTTTTTTGCACTTTTTATCTGTGTATTTTTGCTAGTTTCAGGAAATATCAATCTTTTCATTTTCAGTAGCCGCAGGAAAGAATAGTTTTGAGATAGTCGCGCCGCACTTGCAACGTTGGGATCGTTTAACTTCTAAAATAACTCAAAACTCAAAATTCAAAACTATTGTTTCGCTGGCCAGGGAATCATGGGATCTTGAGCCAACCGTTTAGAAACTGCAACAGCACCGTAACGGTTGAGGTGGCTGGGGTCGGAAAAAGATTCTCGCGCCTGGGGCCACAATAAACTCTTATCTAGGAAAATTAGTCCGCTTTGAGCTGCTAATTGTTGCATATATTGCCGGAATTCTTGTTCGTAGCCTGTCCGCACGGGATCTAAATAATCTTCCGTCAGAGGCATATTCACGAACACGAGATTGATGTTGCGAACCTTAGTAAATTGGATCAGATTTTTGAGTGCTAGAGCTTGTTCGCCTATCAATTTAAAATCTTGATAGTCGGAGTCGTAGTAGCCAGATACTTTCGGGTGGCTCTGAAAGTAAGTATCAGGATTGAAGCGTATATCGATCGGCAAAAAGCCGTTTGGTTGAAACTCGCTGAGGGGTTTACTCGCAGCAGTTGGCTGGGCATTTTCCGTTGTTTCTGAGCCCAGGGCTGCGGTTTGAGGGATCTCGGTTGCAACAGGGGCTGATGGATTGGCGAGCGATCGCAAAAACCCTTTTAGCCGATCGCGCTTTTTGTAAGTTGCAGAACCCTCCACAAACTTTTGACTCACCAATTGCTGAACGTTAGCTTGAGCTTGTTCCAAATTGTCCACCAATTCAGTAGCAGTCGCCACCGGATTGTTGGCACTCTCTTTCGATCCTTCGGCATCTAATTCATTGGTGCGGATCAGAAAACTACCTCGGCTCAATTGCCTGTAACCTTCCGAAGAAGCGATCGCGCTAAAAGTCAAATCCGGCCGCCCGCTGTTGAGAGCCCTCGCCCCGTCCGCCAACACCAGCAATTTTGGCAGTTGTTGCGGCGGCAAAATCCGGCGGACGATCGAATCTACAACCTGGAGAGTAGCTCCATTAACCCCAAAATTGTAAGCCCTCAGCCCCGGATAGCCCGAAGCTGCCAAAGCTGTTTCCAAAACCGCCGGGTCGATGCCCCGCAGCGCCCTGGAACTACCGACAATTAAAATATCCGGCGGTTTTTTGTGTAGGTGGATGTACTCTTGATAGCGCGCTATCTGGTCGTCAAGCTGCTCGCTCCTCAAAGTAGGGAACACCGGAGGAGCAGAAACATCAGCTACAGGAACGCTAATATTTCCCGGTTTCGTAAACCCAGAGCCATTGAAAGCCTCTTCCTGGTTAGCTTCCGGCGACGGTTGCAACGGAATTCGAGGCAAATTTACCTCCCCAGAAGGGGGAACGGGGTTCGCGGTTTCGTTCGGAAGTCGGGCTGTAACGTCGCCAAAAGCCTTGGGGGATGATTTTTGACAATTTGGACCGCTGCAAACTTCGGAAGTGCTAGGAGCTTGACTGACCGTCGCAGATTGCAGAAATAGACCGAGGAGCCAATCGGTATTGAATGTCAGCAGACAGCCGGCGAGCGCCCAAATCAAAGCCATGCCGGCGGCGCGATCGGCTCTCACGCCCCCCGGCGCAGCAGCATTTGTTGACAAACCATCGTTGGGAACAAAAAAACCCGAAGCCACAAGCGGTTGCACTGCAGCTTGAACTAACTGCTCGCCCAGATTGTATCCGGGGAGTCTGATTTTGAAGCGGGGCCGCCAGGAGTTGGGCCCGGGCGCATCGAACACCAAATTCTCGCCCAAACCCGAAAAAGCCCCATCATCCGGCGCAAACTCTGGCACAGGTTCCTTTGCCAACACAGCCAATTGCGAGGGAGCCTGTGCCGGAGTCGCCGCTGATTCCTCGTCAACCGCGGTTCTGAGGTCAATTGCGTAGCGCCACAGGGGTACTTTCTGGCCGGCGCGACGCCCGTAGACTCGCACCCCTGCCACTCCCGGAATTTGTAACTGCCGCAAGAATTTAGCCACCGGCGGCCCTACCTTGGACTGAGAAGGGCAAGTCAGAGCTTCAGTCATGACGTGCAGCACGTCGGCTTTTTGCAGCACGACAGCGCGAATCCCTCCTGTTTCCAGCTTGCGCCTGAGACTGGGGTTGAGCAACCTGTTCAATAAAAAAGTCAGAGCCAATTGGTCGCCCTCGGCCGCCAGCGTTCTGGCGCTTGCAGCCAAGTCGGGGTGGTGGGCTGCTGGCAAGTCCACCCAGTCTATCCACACTGGCGACTCCGGCGCCGCCTGAGAGTCCTTGGCTGGTTCTACGCCGTAGATAGTAGCTGCGCGGATGCCTTGGGGCGCGAAGGAAGCTAACAAAGGGGCGATCGTGTCGGTGGTTTGCTGCTTCTCGGGGTATTCTTGCCGTTTAGGCTTTTGTCCTTTTTTGCCAGTTTTGCTGCAAAACAGGTGGAGGGTTGCTTCTTTGAGGGTGGCCCGCACTTCGACTCTCGATGCTGCCAAGTGTTGGTTTAGCAGTTTGGCGATCGCAGGTACGTCTCCCCACCTGGCCCATTCCTTGAGAATTTTGTCCGGCGAAGTCAAATCCACCCGCAGCACCCAGTCCGGCTTCGCTTCGCCGCTCACTTGGCTGCCGATCAGTGCTTCCCGGAAATCCTCTAGTTGCAGTTTCCGCAGCCGGCCGGCGATGGGTTCGGCCAGCAAGGAAGGGTCGGGGCTGTAAGCTGACTCGCACAGCACCAGCAGCCGGCGTTCCTTGGGCTTGATATTTTCCGGCGCATTCAGCGGCAGGTTTTCCCGGCTGCTTTTGAGTTCTTTTTCGCGAATGCTTACTTTCACCGAAACTCCCATCGGGCCGAGGATTTCGCTGAGATAGCTGGCGATCGCATCTGGATAGCCCCGGCGCGCCAAAGTTTCCGGCGAAACCGTCAACGTTCCACCGCGATCGCCCTCGCCTGAGTCGGCTTCGGGGGATTGAATCAAAGCTACCGCGCCACGGTTCGCTTTCTGCTGCGGGGGAACGGCGGAACTAAAAGCTTCCCGCGTCGCAGCAGCCGAAGTGTCGATCGTCACGGGGGAAGTTTCAAAAGCTTCTGGGTATTGAATCCGCGAGGCGATGGGAAGACTTTCGGCGTCAAAATCCAGTTCTTCCCGTACTTGCGGCGGGTGGGCCGCTGTTTCTACCGGTTTTGGTGTCTGTTTTAGTTTGCGGTTGTCATTCTTAAATTTGCCGAAAAATCCGCCTTTTTTACGGCTTTCTGGCGGTTCGCCGTCGGCGGGACTCTCTGGCGGCGGCACTTCGGCAACTTTCGGTTCCGGTTGCTGCGGCTGTTGCTGTCGCTGGGGACTGCTGCAATCGAGCCGGACTGTCCAGTCATTTTGCCGGGAACCGAGTTTGCGGCCGCACAGAAACAACTGGTAAATTTTAGGTCGATCGGGCAGCAGTCGCGTTAAATCAGTTTGTTCGAGGGCGCTGGTAAATCTCGCCGTCACCAATTCTTGAGACGGACACTGCGCTGCTTCGCACAAAATGTGCAGGTGATTTCCCCGCAAACGCGCTTGTACTTGAACTTCGGGAAGCCCTAAAGCTTCTTGCGCCCACTGCGACGCGGCCGATCGATTATCTGCCAATATGCTCCCGTTCGCATTCAACATGAAACTCTAAATTTTGCCAAAGCTGGTTTTGTTTTCTAGAAATAGCACAGTTACAGATTTTACAGACAATTATTTTATTTGCCGAGCCTAACCTTTTTGTCAGGTTTAAGCCTTGCTGGGCTTACTGTCTTGCCTTGTATCCCCTCGGCTTCGATCCGTTGGGGAATAGTGTTTTGATAATACTACCCCGACATTTTGGCACAGATAGACCCAAATTAAGCCTAGCAAGAAGTTATTCGTTATTCCTGATACCGTTTCCGTTTGTATCGGAATAATCATTTTCGGATTGTAGTGCTGTGGTTTCGCTTGGCTACGCGGAGACAGTCGCCCGCTCGATATCATTCGCCGAGCATCCGGATTTTCTACACAAAGTTTTTTCCGAGTGCGAGCTTAATATCTGGCGAGAAGATATTTATAGACTTGGCTGCGCGGGGACGATCGCTTGCAGGATATCATTCGGATGTCACCGGATTTGATATCAGAAGTCATTAGTCAGAAAGCAGCGGTCAAGATGATTATTTGCCTTGTAAACTGAGGATTACGGATTGACACAGGAGGAATTTATGCCGTCGGAAAACCAAGACTTGCTCAAAACTCAAACACCTAACAGTCCAAAGTTGCCAATTCCCTCAGAAATTTTATTGAGCTTGGTCGCCTTACCCATGCTGGGCGGCTTGGTGGTGGCTAAAGCTGCTGCTGAGTTTGTTGCGTCGATCGGCGTTGAAAGCGAAGAAGTTTTTCGGGGTTCGCGCCTCCCCGTGCTCAACTTTCCTCAATCACAGGACTAGAAGGCATCAGGAAGGATGCTTGCAACTAGAAGCTAATTTTTTTGACCCCCCCAAAAACTTATGCCAGTCCCCGGCTCATCTGGTGGAAAGTTCAAAATTTTAGACTCTTGTTCAAGCTCCCAGATTCATCTTTGGAGTAAATCTAAAATTGTTCGACTGAGTGCTCGCCGAACCTCTCGCGCCGAAAATCTAAAATCGCAGGTTAACCAATCTTAAAGCTTGACAATCGGTAAAATCCGTGCTGTTAAAATTGGTCTTTCTTTATACCTTGTACATAAATGCCTTCTACTTTCTACGTTGCAATAAGTTGTCTCAAATTTGACTGCAAACAAAAGTGTTTTAGGCGAAACTAAACCATACAATTTTCTTGACACCCGCAGCTATTGAGGAACAGCCCGATGAGTTCAGTCCTCCAGTCTTCAGAACAGGCTATTGATGCAACATCTATTTCCCATTCTCCCGCTTACTCAAAATCAGACCTGTTTCTGCGCAATCGCCTCAAAGTAGTAGAGGACTTGTGGGAATCGGTGCTGCGACAGGAGTGCGGGCAGGAATTGGTGGATTTGCTCCAACAAATGCGATCGGTCAATTCCGCCGAGGGACAGGCCACTAACTTTCGCGAGTCGAATGTCGCACAGCTAATCGAAAAGCTCGACCTCAACGCCGCCATCCGCGCCGCTCGGGCTTTTGCACTGTATTTCCAGTTGATCAACATTGTCGAACAGCACTACGAACAGCGAGACCAACAGCTAGCTTACGCTAGCAGCAACGATGCTGGTGGGCGGATGTTTTCTAAACTGCCCGGACAAGCAACGGATGCGCCCGATCGCCCGCGCCACAGGGAAGGCCCCGGCCCCGCCCAAACGGCTCTGAGCAATGCAGACAGCAGCGAGACGATCGCCCGAGACGCCGGAACTTTTCACCAACTGTTCCCGATGCTGCTGCGCTTGAACGTGCCTAGCCAGCAAATCCAGCGCTTGATCGATCAGTTAGACATCCGCTTGGTATTCACCGCTCACCCGACGGAAATTGTCCGCCACACGATCCGCACCAAGCAGCGGCGAATGGCGAAGATTCTCCAACAGCTAGACCAAGTTGACGAGAAATTTCAGGTGTTCGGGGGCGGCTCTCAAAGCCCCTACCCGGTGTCTTGCTGGGAAGCGGCCGCTCTCCAAGAGCAACTTATGGAAGAAATTCGCCTCTGGTGGCGCACTGACGAACTGCACCAATTCAAGCCGACTGTCCTTGACGAGGTGGAATACACTCTCCACTACTTCGAGGAAGTTCTGTTTGATGCTATTCCCGAACTCTACCACCGCTTAAAGCAAGCTCTGCACGCTTCTTATCCTTATCTGAAACCGCCGAGTTACAATTTTTGCAAGTTCGGTTCTTGGGTGGGTTCCGACAGGGACGGCAACCCTTCTGTGACTCCGAAAGTTACTTGGCAAACGGCTTGCTATCAGCGCCACTTAGTGCTAGAGAAGTACATCGGCGCGGTGAAGCGGCTGAACGAACTTTTGAGTTTGTCGCTGCACTGGAGCGACGTGCTGCCGGAATTGCTCGAATCTCTCGATCGCGACAGATCGGAATTTCCGGAGGTTTACGAGCAGTGGGCGATCCGCTACCGCCAAGAACCTTATCGGTTGAAGCTGGCTTACGTGCTGCAGCGACTGGAAAATACGCGCGATCGTAATTGGCGGCTCTACAAAGGAGACGAGTTGCAGCGGGAGCGCGAAGCTTTGTCGGAACATCCCGGAATGACCGGCCTTTATCGATCGGGCGCTGAGTTTTTGATTGAGTTGCAGCTCATCGAGCACAATTTAGTGGAAACAGGTTTGAGCTGTCGGGACTTGGAAAATCTGCTCTGCCAAGTAGAAATTTACGGGTTTAATTTGGCTTACCTAGATATCCGCCAAGAGTCAACAGTACACTCCGACGCTTTGAGCGAAATTGCTGAATACTTGCAAATTTTGCCCAAGTCGTACAATGAAATGTCGGAATGCGATCGAATTATTTGGCTCGCAACAGAACTGCAAACTCGCCGCCCTTTAATTCCAGCAGAATTGCCTTTTTCTCCCAAAACTTGCGAGAC
Source organism: Microcoleus asticus IPMA8 (assembly GCF_013179805.1). Classification (GTDB taxonomy): domain Bacteria; phylum Cyanobacteriota; class Cyanobacteriia; order Cyanobacteriales; family Microcoleaceae; genus Microcoleus; species Microcoleus asticus. The sequence continues at coordinate 17,106 of NZ_SRRZ01000026.1, forward strand.
GATCAATACATTCCGAATATTGCGGCAAATGCAGCAGGAGTTTGGCCCGGAAATTTGCCAAACTTACGTCATCAGCATGAGCCACGATGTCAGCGATTTGCTGGCGGTTTTGTTGTTAGCAAAAGAATCAGGACTTTACGATCCGGCTACAGGAATTAGCAGCATTCAAGTAGTTCCCCTGTTTGAAACGGTGGAAGATTTAAAAAAAGCGCCGGAAGTAATGCAGCAAATCTTCGATCTGCCACTTTATCGAGCTTTGCTAACAGGAGGATACGCACAGGAACTAGCGGAGAAAAGCGAAGAAAATATCCAATCTCCAATCGAAACTCTCAAATTGCAAGAGGTGATGCTGGGCTATTCAGACAGCAATAAAGATTCTGGTTTCCTCAGCAGCAATTGGGAAATCCACAAAGCTCAAAAGGCTTTGCAAATGGTTGCGGAAAAATACAATGTAGAGTTGCGGATTTTTCACGGCCGAGGCGGTTCTGTAGGGCGCGGCGGCGGGCCTGCTTACAAGGCTATTTTGGCTCAGCCTGGAAAGAGTATTAGCGGGCGTATTAAGATTACCGAACAAGGCGAGGTTTTGGCTTCTAAATATTCTTTGCCGGAGTTGGCGCTTTACAATTTGGAAACTGTGGCGGCGGCGGTAATTCAAGCTAGTTTGCTGCACACTGGTTTTGACGGCATCGACCCTTGGAATGAGATTATGGAAGAGTTGTCGGTGAGGTCGCGATCGCACTACCGCCATTTAATCTACGAACAGCCGGATTTAGTCGATTTCTTCCACCAAGTTACCCCGATTCAAGAAATCAGCCAGTTGCAGATTAGTTCTCGCCCCGCGCGTCGCGGTGGCAAAAAAGACATCAGCGGTTTGCGAGCAATTCCCTGGGTGTTTAGCTGGACTCAAAGCCGCTTTTTGCTGCCTTCTTGGTACGGTGTCGGCACGGCTTTGCAAGAGTTTTTGCTGGAGGAACCGGAAGAACATTTGAAACTTTTGCAGTATTTTTACTTGAAATGGCCGTTTTTTAGAATGGTAATTTCTAAGGTGGAAATGACTTTATCTAAGGTGGATTTGCAGATTGCAGAACACTACGTGCAGGAGTTAGCTTTGCCGGCTGACAAGGAGCGTTTTCAGACTTTATTTGAGCAAATTGCTGCCGAATTTCATTTAATTCGGGGTTTGGTTTTAACTATTACGGGACACCAGCGTTTGTTGGACGGAGATCCATCGCTGCAGCGTTCGGTGCAGTTGCGAAATGCGACGATTGTGCCTTTGGGTTTGTTGCAGGTTTCGCTGCTAAAACGCTTGCGGCAGCACGGTAGTGGCGGGGTTCCGGGGGTGATTCACTCGCGTTACAGCAAGGGTGAATTGTTGCGGGGAGCTCTGCTGACGATTAATGGAATTGCTGCGGGGATGCGGAATACGGGCTAGGGAAATTGTTTTGGGTTTTGAATTAGTGGTAAGGTGCGCCGAGGCGCACCCTGCTACTGGTAGTTTCAGAATTCGCGCGATCGCCTTTTGTAGTCACAGCCATAGAAAACTGTTCGCTATGCTAGCTGAGATTTTTTTATGTCTAAACGCAAACAGTCTGAAGGTTGTCGCCCGATGCTGCGGCGCACTTTTTTATTTTTAACGGGCCTAGCTTTGGCGCGGGTTGTGGCTGACTATTTTGCGATCGCCCAAAATCGAGATAGTTTATTGACTCTTATGGGTCAACTGTGGCAAAAGTCACTCGCTTTTTTATCAAGTATACAATCAAATCAAACTCCTCAACCTCTCCCTAACAATCCCATTATAAAATCTGGAAAAACCAATCAACCTCTGCCGAGTAATCCTATTGTAAAATCGCCAGAAAATTCTCCCGCAGCGCAGCCGTCTCAACCTCAAACTATCAAACGTTCTGCTAAGCAAGCAAAACCTGTACAAGTCAGCAGCCAAAATGTAGCTGGCACAAGTTTTTATCTCACAACTATTGACCTCGCCGACCCGGAAATTTATATCACAATTGGGTTAGCTAATAATGCAGATTTTGCAAATACTTCTAAAGCCACGCGGGGCGATGAACCTTTTGAAAATATGGTGGCGCGTTACCGGGCTGCTGTTGTTGCTAACGGGACTTTTTTTAGTAAAGATGAGCAGAAATCTGTGCTGGGAAATATGGTGGCGGCGGGTAAGTTTCTGAAATACAGCCGATGGGAAAATTACGGCACGACTTTGGGAATTAAAGCCGGAAATCAATTGGAAATGGTGACGGCTAGAATCGAAGGTAAGCCGGATTGGAGTCAACATTGGTTTTCTCTGACTTGCGGGCCGAGATTGGTTAAAGGGGGAAAAGTTGGACTGTCTCCTTTGTCGGAAGGTTTTAAAGATGCTCATGTTTTGGGCATGGGTTCGAGAACGGCGATCGGCTTTCCGGCTTCGAGAGATAAGTTATTTTTGGTGACTTTTCTTGATAGTTTGTCTTTGGAAGCAGAAGCTAAGGTTATGCGGGCGATGGCGTCCCGCCCCGCAAGCTACGGCTGTTTTGAAGCGATGAATTTGGACGGGGGCGCTTCGGTGGGTTTGGCTCATCAAGGGCAGATTTTACAGCACTTCCGGGTGTTATGAGGTACAATAAGAATAGATTAAAAAAATACACCAATGAAAGCATATTCAGTTGATTTGCTTTCCAAAAATAGTAGCAGCCCATCAACATCAGAAGCTGTCGATCAGAAAAACAGCAGCGATATTTTCCGTCAGTAAAAGCTCTTTTCAGAAACTGGTCAAGCAACAAAAAATCGAGGGAAATTTACCATTATCCCAGCCTAGGACGTGGAAGTGCGGAGGCTACGTCAGGTTATGGGCTTTAGCCATTCTTAGAGTTTTTGAGGATCAGGACGTTTTACGGGGAGCATCCGAGTCTTACTCCCTTCCCGCTATAAGATACAGTTTTTTTTGACGAGTTTGCCGTTTACGATTGTCCCAGTTACTCCTGTTCTACCTGATCGCACGCCTGGAATTTTGAGGCGGATACGGTAAAGACCATTACTTGCAGTTCGGCAATTGCATTTCTCAAGCAAACTCGGCGAGAGCGGGTCTGTAATCTTTAGCCGATATCAGATGCCAATTGGTATTATCAACTAGCCTTAAGACCTGCTCGTGATACTGTACCAAAGTCGGACGGTGACCGACACTGATAAAGGCAGTTCCTGTTCCTTTGAGCAACTGATAGAGCCGTCTCTCGTTAGCCACATCCAATGCACTCGTTGATTCATCCAAAATAGCGTAGCGAGGTTTAGTCAGCAGTAGGCGTGCAAATGCTAACCGTTGTTGTTCTCCTAGTGACAAAACATCAGCCCATTCCAATTCCACATCAAATCCACCTACCCGTTCTGGCAAATGGGAAAGATTGACTTGTTCGAGTACTTCCTGCAGTTGTTCATCAGTAACTTGACCGCTGGTGTTGGGATATAGCAATTGGCTGCGTAAGTCCCCTAGCAGCATATAAGGCCGTTGGGGCAAAAACAGCGTTTCCTCCGGTTTAGGACGGACAATGCAACCCGTACCCGCATTCCACAATCCTGCGATCGCTCGCATTAACGAACTCTTGCCAGCGCCAGAAGGTCCAACAATCAAGACGCTTTCACCCTGCCCCACCTTGAAAGATAAATCTCTAACTAAGATTCGCTCATAGTTAGGCGTCTCTAAGGTAACCCGTTGGAGGGCTAGATAGTGCTGTTCCACAACATCAATCGTTGCCATGCCGGCTCGAGGTGCTGCCATTTGCTCGGACAGAACCTGATCAAATGTTCCTAAACGATTAATCTGAGTGGTAAAGTTAGTTAGCATATCAAAATTCTCGGCAATAAAGCCCAGGGCACTTAAAATAGACACAAACGCTCCAGAAGCTTGCGTTACCTGCCCAAAATCTATCTGACCCGCAAAGTATCGAGGAGCTAAAAAAACTATAGGTAAATTTGTAAATATCATCCCGGTTCCTTGGGTAAAGAAACCAAGGTTACGCTGCAAGACAATCAGGTTATTAAAATTATTCAAGACTTCATTAAATCGCTGTGATACTGCACTAAATTCACGCTCTTCACCTCGGTAAAATGCAATGGATTCACTATTGTCTCGAAGATGAACCAAACTATAGCGAAAATTTGCTTCTCGTTGTAACTGATTGAACTTTAACCTACTTAACCTCTTACCTATAAAGATAGTGAAAACAGTTCTAAAAGCAGCCAGTATCAATACAACTAAAGTCAGTGCCTTGTCAATTGTAAAGAGAACGCCGAGAAAAGAAATTATGGTGACAACTTGGTTGAATAATAATCCCCAAATATCAATATTTTGCTTGACAAACAAATTAACGTCTTCAGCTAAACGCTGATCGGGATTATCAACCTTATCATTGAACTTAATTTTGTAGAAACCTTGATTGCTAAAATATTTCTTCAGTAAGTGATTCGTTAGCCACTTTCGCCAGTGGAGTTGCAGTACATTTTGCGAATAGAAGAAGAAAACCATAATGGGCGTGAATATGGCAAACAGACCCAATAGCATCAGCCACATCTTATAGAAGTCTGAAACATTCTTTCCCGTGATTGCATTCATCAAGTCCCGCATAATATAGCTCTGGACTATGCCCACAGCATTGAAACCTAGCATTAATAACATTACGAGGGCGAACAACCCCCTAGCTCCCCATTTTTCTCGGGAAAAGAAGTAGGGGTTGGCGATCGACCAAAACTGCTTTACCGACTGCTTCAATTGATTCATCTTTTCTTATGGGTAGGAAAAATTGTGCTTTGGTGGAAACTACCTGTAGCGGATGGGGCAATTCTCATCGTTCTTGTCCATCAGCGATACCTGGTATGGGTAATGCTCCCATGGTACTTCCCTAATGATGCTCGGATCACTTCATGATTTCTATCTTAAGATAGATGACACATCTTAAACATCAGTAAAATTACTGTTTTAAAATCAGTAAAATGGATTATCCCCGCCTAAACACACAGCGGGATTTTTTCGACGGGCTGCTAAATTCTGACGAAGGGATATTGCCGCCGGGACGGAATTTGACGAATGTCCTGGTGGTTTACGATCGCGAATATCCGGCGCCGGCTCAGTTAAAGGAGTCCTGGGAACGCTTTCAAAAGGGATCTCGACCTTCCCCCGATCCGTCCGTTTTTTTTTATTGATTTAGCAGAAGGAAGTTCGGCAACGAAGCACGCGATCGGGATGTAACGGATGGAAGAAAGAAGGAAGAAGGAATAGAGGGAGCATCCAGATTTTGGGTAGTGCTCCCGAGGGAAGGATGAGAGAATTAGAGATAATGCTATAACCAGTGCTTGGGATACGTCCTGTCTGCCGCTAAATTATTAAAGATTACGGCGCACAAGACCAAGATTATTGATCCCTCAAAAGCAGGTGTTAGCAAAAATTGCCAGTCTGGTTTGGTCATCATGACGACTAAGGCAACTGCTCCCGAAGGCGGATGTAGAGTTCTGGTAATCTGCATAATTCCGATCGCACTAGAAACAGCCATTCCCATCGCCCAGGGAGAAGAACCGAGAAAATGCAGAATCATTAAACTAATGAGAGCAGCTAAGAAATTGCCCCCAATGACATTCCGGGGTTGAGCCAAAGGGCTGTCAGGGACACCAAAAATCAGAACGCTTGTAGCGCCAAACGGAGCCATTAGTAAAGGAGAATTAGTTTTTACAGCAAGATAAGACGTTGCAGTAATTGCCAAAAAGCTGCCAATCCAACTCCAAAAAATATGCCGAGGATGAGGTCTGTCTACTGGGCAGGTCAATGAACACGATCGCCATCTCCCAAAGGTTTTAAACCAATAACTTTCCCATTTCAGTTGAATTTTTTTAGTGTCAATCATAAATCAGGTTAGTTGATAACCAGGCTTCTTAAATTGTCTGAACTAGCCTCCGGTAAAGTTAAGATATCATAACAATTGCTCAAAAAGTAGTTAAAGGCACAGATTTTTTACTTCTATGCCACTCAAGCTGCTGCTAACCACTCGGTTGGAACCGACTAGCAAGTTTGGTCGGTTTTGCAACAGACGTTATCGGCAGTCGCACAACTTCACCGTTAGCCGTCAGAGTTATTGATGAGGGTAAAGCCAGAGGTTATTTGTAAGGTGCGATGCCCAATAAGCATGAATTGAAAGATCGCACCCACACTTTGAATAAGTCTCTAGTTCAGAATGCGATCGCCGTTTTCTGGTTAGTGCGATCGTCTCGCTCGCACTCGGATATAATTACGAACTTAATCTTCGCTACGGAGAGTTTTGCCACTCGGCGGTAAGCTTGCGGAAATTGTATTGAGATGCACCGGGGTGACAAGTAACGCAACTGCTGATATTTGCGGGTTGTGGCAGTTTGACTTTGGGGTGCAGAGCTTTGAAATAGCGAGAGTTAGCGACTCGATAGGCGAGTTCTTCGTCTTTGGCTTGGGAACGGGAAAAAGTTTGCAGGTAGTTCCAGACTAGCAGACGGGGCGGGTCTACTAGCAGTTTGATGGTTTGCCCGTAGTGTTGGGAATCTTGCAGCAATCTGCGCCAAGTTTCTGTAGGTAAGACTTGCGGCGGTAAAGCGATGTGACAGGTGGCGCAGTTTTCTAGGTACAGTTGCTGTCCGAGTTGGTAGCGTTCGGGGATGCGATCGACAGTGCCATTATCCTCAATTGCAGAGACTTGAGCAAGTCGCGCCGGAGTGTTGGAGCCGGCTGTCTGGGCTGCTACCCATCCGCCTCCGGTACAGCAGACAATTATCAACACCAGCAAAGTTGAGTAAAGCCCCCGCAAGCCACGAGAGCGACGCTTCTTGGGGGGGTTTTTGTGGTTCATGGTGTTTCTGCCTTCTCGCTGCTAATTTTTGCCTTCGGTCGGCGGTTTTTTTGAGCCTGCATTGATTTGTTGCCTAAATCACTGGTATGCTCATGCCTTCGCGGGCCAAGCAGCCATTGGCGAACGCGGCCTGCACGTCTGCTTCGACGCGATCGAGAAAATTGTCGTCGTGACCCGGATCGTGGTGAAACATCACGATTTTTTTGACTCCAGCAGCTTTCGCTATTTCTACTCCTGCTTGCCAAGTCGAGTGTCCCCAGCCGACTTTTGGGGTATTGAAATCGTAATACTCTTCGTTGGTGTAGTTAGCGTCGTAAATCAGCACGTCGGCGTCGCGAGCTAGGTGTACCACATTGTCGTCGAGCCGATCGGGAAAATGTTCTGTATCGGTGCAGTAGACGGCTGTGTGTCCCTCCCAGGTGACTCGGTATCCGATCGCGGTGTTGGGATGGTTCAGCAGTGCGGTTTCTATTTTCACATCGTCGAGTTCGAGAATATCCCCAGGGGTCAAATCGTTGAATTTGAGGTCTGACTGCATTACTTGGATGGGGACGGGAAAATTGGGGTGCAGCATTTGGTCGGCAAGACGGTGTTTGATTGTAGTGCCGTTGGGGGCGATCGCACCGTAAATGTGAAAGCAGTTTCCCGGGATAAAGGCAGGAGTAAAGAACGGAAACCCTTGAATGTGATCCCAGTGAGTGTGGCTGAAAAACATATGGGCTTCCACCGGCATTTGCCGCAGGAGGTTGAGACCTAGAACTCGCAGACCTGTGCCGCCGTCAAAAATCAGGCGTTTTTTGCCCAAGCGCATTTCTACGCAAGAGGTGTTGCCTCCGTAGCGAATTGTTTTGGTGCCGGGGGTGGCGATGCTGCCCCGCACGCCCCAAAACTGAACGACAAACTCAGTCAAAGGACTATTTTCCATAGTGGCTTTGCCATCTGAAGGCTGTGGATTGGGTAGAGAGGGTGCGGAATCTGGCATCTTTTTTAGCTTTGGGGGCAGGAACTTGGGAGTTGAAATCTTAGTTTTTAGTTTTTAGTTTTTAGTTTTTAGCAATCTGTACTATAAAGCGGTTTATGGGGAAACAATCCGAGTGCCGAACACTTGGGCTGTTAGAAACCTAAACCGTACCGGTTGTTGTAGGAGATGTCACGCTTGAGAGATTATTTTTTCCACCGTGCGGGCTGCCCGGCGTGTTCTGTGTTCTGAGATTAAGATAGCGCCGAACAAGATTGTTCGGGTAAAATTTCCTCAAACGTAGAACGCATTCTCTAGGGGTATAATTTTCGCTCGATCTTACTCTAGGAGGAGTATTTTTTTCAAGATTGGGGTCGGGCCGCGGTTTTGAGGAATGCCGTTCGGGTGACTCGGCATTCACGACTGATTTGACATTCTAGCCACCCGTTCCTCGACTGCATCCCTAGACGTGCAGCGATCGCCTTAAGTTCGGCCCCCTGAGTTTTTAGTCGGGTTGCAGTCGAGGAGTGCGGGCTAGGGACTTATTTGCGATCGGCTGCGATGCACTTTTCCACTAACGGCATTACTAGATCTACATCTTGCCAACCCAGAATTTCTGTGACTTTTTTCTCCAAATTTTTATAGGTTCTAAAAAATTCGGCTATTTCGTCCAAGCGGTGGGGGGCTACGTCTTTGAGGGACTTATAGTGAGCGTAGCGGGGGTCTTTGTCGGGAACGCAAAGCAGTTTTTCGTCCCTGTCGCCTCCGTCGATCATTTCCAGCATTCCGATCGGACGGGCTGCAATGATGCACCCTGGAAATGTGGGCTCATCCATCATTACCATGCCGTCGAGGGGGTCGCCATCATCGGCTAAGGTATTGGGTATGAAGCCGTAGTCGCACGGATATTGGACTGAGGAATAAAGCACCCGATCGAGAGCAAAGGCTTGCAAGTCTTTATCAAATTCGTACTTGTTTTTGCTACCGGCGGTAATTTCGATGAGGACGTTGAGCAGTCCTGGTTTCGGCTGTGCCGGAATTAGCGATAAGTCCACAACAATATCTCCAAGTTAACAGATGATTGGGATGAGTGCTACTTGCCAAATCCCTTTGATAGCATTTTACGGGCGATCGGGGCCGACGGTTGCATGAGATTGAGAGAAAGCGGGGGAGTGCGATCGGGGTTAGACAATTTGAGGATGAGGCTTGTGGGGTGTCCCACCTGCTGTAGAAAATACACCGGAGGGGCGGGACGCATCCCACAGCTTGAAAGGGTAATGCTTTGTTTGGGCGATAGAGAGATATTTTCACATCGATATATTCTTTTTACCGTCTGTCAAAGTTCTTTGAATTTTCAATCCCAACCACTGGCTTAGTTCTGTCGCTAACCACTCGATTTCTGATTCACTTAGTCCTTGCTTCACTCCTAGTCGATATTTTTGGTTGCCGGTTTGAATAATCATCTGAGAAACGTTGTATCCAATTTGTTCAATTTCCAACTGGCAAATGTCCGGTTTGGGGGCTGCCTTGGAATTATTCCATCTCAACCCGAGCAGATGGCTGCTATAGGATATTTGCTGCCGATCGATTCTGAGACGCAATTTCCGAAATAGTGCAAACAGAAACATGACTCCTACCGCACCTAAAACAAAATTTCCTGATATTAGCATAATTTGGTGATTTATCCCTAAGTTATCGGTGAAAAAATTCCACGTTAATAATAAAATACTCGTAGGTACCGCGGCAGAAAGCAGGGCAATTAAACCAAAACCGATTCCTTGTGGCGGAATTACAATTTCTATAAACTCCGAATTTTTTGTTAGTTTAATCTCGCTGCTTGGTGGTCGCTGCACCACCATAGGACTTTTGTGGATAGGGCGGGGATTTTTGAGCGACACCAATGCTTCCCCAGCCGAAGATAAACGTTTGTCCAAACTAGGTTCTGTCATCCACTCCAGCCAATCAATTAAATTAGAATTGAGCTGCGTTACCCGATCGGCAAATTGAATTTTTAAATCCTGCTGCGACAGTTCAGTGGGATGCAAACCCGTTACCAAATAAATTAAAGTTGCACCTAAACCGTAGAGGTCAGAAGCCGGAACCGATCGTCCGCCCAATTGTTCTGGTGCCATATATCCGTAAGTTCCCACTACTGTAATTGTGCCGCCAAATTTTGCCGCTTGGTTCTGCACCGAACCGAAATCAACTAAATAAACTTGTCCCACCGAGTGACCGGATCTGCTGTGCAGTAAGATATTGCTGGGTTTAATATCGCGGTGAATAACAGGCGGATATTGCTGGTGCAAATAAATCAAAATTTCTAACAGCGATTTAGCTAATTCTTTCACCTCGCTTTCGCTAAAAGTACGCCCAGATCGCAAATGCTCTTCCAAAGTTTTCCCCTCTACATAACTCTGTACCAGGGCAAATCCTTTAGTGTCTGGTTCGTCAATTTCCAGGTAGTCGAGGTAGCGCGGAATTGCTGGGTGAGAAAGTGCTTTTAAAGTTTCCGATTCTCGTTCAAATAGCTTGAGGTCTTGCCATTCAAAATCGCTGCCGAGGAATAGCTGTTTGATGACAACTAATTCTTGAGTTTGTAAGTCGCGAGCCAGCAAAGTTTGCCGGCCAGTTTGTTTTCCCAGTTGTCGGTGCACTTCATAGCGTTCTGCTAATATTTTGGTGGTCATGTTTTTTTACATTAATTTTAATTTAAGGTTATCGTCGGAGTCCATAAACCTGGTTGTTTAGCGAGTCTGGCGGTGGCAACGCGTCTTTTCGTAAAAACCAGGTTTCTAGGAGTCGGAGTGCGTCCCGGACTGTAAAATGTAGATTACAGTCCGCTTTCTATTTGATACCACCGGGCAATAGACTTGCTACTTGCCCCCATTGACAGTCCTGCAATCAGCGACGGTGCAAACAGGAAGATAATATCCCAATGAATATCGTGGATCGGCGAACCCCCCATTATCACCTCTATAATCACATTCATGATCCAAAAGAAGACGATGCTTGTCGAGGTACAGAGTAAGATACTAATCGCGGTTAAAACCTGTCGGTGAAGTTTGGGATTAGTTAGGGGAAAAAACCACAAGCGCGTGACGATTCCTACGATTATTCCGTTCCCCAACCCCAGCAGCAAGCCGAGAAAAAGACCGATCAATCCTCCGACAATTGTCCCCAGTACCGGAATAATAAAGGTGCTGTAAATTGCTGCACAAGCTCCTACAGCTAGAATTCCAATCCCAGTGCTGATCCCGATCGCATTGTTGAACAAACTAGAGGTATCTACCGTTTTTCCCTGTCTTAATGGCAGGGAATATTTATGTATTTGCTGTGGTTTTTCGAGAACTTCTTTTGCGATCTGGACTGAAGCGGGACGGCGATCTAAACTGGGATGTGTCATCCACTTCAGCCAATTGGTAAAAGCGGGACTTAGTTGGGTGAGTTGCTCGAATTCGATCTGCAAATCTTTCTGTGGCAAGTCCGCAGGATGCTGCTTGGTAATTAAGGCGATTAATGTTGCTCCCAAGCCGTACAAGTCGGAAGCGGGAACGGCTCTCCCGCCAAATTGTTCGGGCGGCATATAGCCGTAGGTTCCGACAACGGTGACTGTTTTTCCTTGTTGGGTTGCTAGAGTTTGAACAGCACCGAAATCAACTAGGTAGACTTCGCCGACGCTGTTGCCCGATCGATTTTTGAGTAAAATATTGCTGGGTTTAATGTCGCGGTGAATCACCGGGGGCTGTCGCTGGTGCAGGTAGGCGAGGATGTCTAATAATGCTGTTGCTAATTGTTTGACTTCGCTTTCGCTGAAGGTGCGGCCGTCTGAGAGATATTCTTGTAGGGATTTGGCTTCGATGTAACTCTGAACTAGGGCGAATCCTTTGCGGTTGAGGGTGTCGATTTCAAAGGAGTCTAAATATCGGGGAATTGCGACATGGGATAGGGATTTTAAGGTTTCGACTTCTCGCTCGAACAGTTTTAAGTCTTCCCAGTTAAAGTCGCTGCTGAATGAGAGGAGTTTGACGACTACTTGCTGTTGCGTTTTTAAGTCGCGGGCGAGTAAGGTTTGCCTTCCTGCTTGCTTGCCGAGCCGCCGATCGCACTGATAGCGATCGGCTAATATTTCTTTTGACAAATCGCCGATGTTTTGTCCGCTCATGTTCTCTTGCCCTAGAACCGATTAAACCTAGTGTAGTTGACAAAAGTGCAATAATCGGAAATGTTCGGGCTACGGCAAAAAATTTTTATGTCAAAGGGCAACCGCCTTTAAGAGCCAGCGATCTCGCACAATAAAGACGCGCCTGATTTAAGCTTGAATTTAATTTTCGATTTGCTTGTAAATTGACTGCACTACGTCGAGCAGGCTCAAGACTTGCTGCCATTCGGGGGCATCGGGGTTGTAGCTTTTGGCGCGCTGAGTTTTCAAACTGTGGTGCAATAGGGAAAGCAGCGCGTCTGGAGACTGTAAGGAATTTTCATCTTCATCTGCTGGGGTTCCGGCTGCATTTTCTTCGATGTCTTCTTTAATTTTTTGTGCTCGATCGGCGAGGGCTAAAGCTCTGCCTGCAAGGTTTTCCGGCATTTTGGGCTGTGCGGACAAAGACGCGCCGGTTAGTTCTACCAATAGTTGGCAGACTCGATCGACCCATTCGCGATCGTTTACTGAAAAGGAACCTGATTTGAACACTTGCCCGTCAGGTCTTTGTTGAATGCTTTGTACCTTCTGGATCAGAGGGATGGCCTTAACAGTGATATTTTCCGGGATTCTGGGGATATCTGACAGGGAGCTCCGAGCAATCTCCAGCAATAGTTGGTAAACATGATCTACCCACTCAACATCTCCCGATTGCGAATTCCAATTATTCATAACTGACGCTAGTGATTTTCTATATCTAAGACTAGAACATTGACTATCTGCGAAGGAAGCTCTTTTTAGGAGCCACTAACGCTATTAAGACTTACGCGGACCGGGTGAGAAACCCGGTTTTCGATCGGATGTTTCGTCGCCTTTCTCCAAGATTTTTCTCAGAAACCGGCTAACGCTGCCGCAAGTCTTAACTATTTTTAAGCGCTTCAAATACTAGAAGTGCTAAGTTTGTTGCGGTAGGTAGTGCGAACGAAACAGGTAGGGCGAAACACAGGCATCTGGCTTGCGAGTTCAAATCCGGTTATCTAACCATAATACCTGTTGGAGCTTCTTTATAATTAATCTCAATAGGATATTGAGGTTAATGGGTGGTCGGATGGGAGGCGCACCCCGATCGCGATTGCCCCCGCCCCCCCGGAACCCTGGCGCCACCGCCAGCATTTGCTGCGGGCCACTGTTATTTTTCTGTAAGATTCCAGACCCCATCCCAGTTGAGTACGTCTGAAAAACCATGCTGAAATAACATACAGCGATCGACGTGCAATTTAGCTGCCTTGTTTTTCGAGTCAACTTCCAGAACGGCGTTAAATTCGCCTTCAGCGTCTTTAAAGGCTTGCTTGGCTTTGGGTTCTAAGGCTTTCTTAAACTCGCTCAGTAGTTTTTTCACCCGATCGAGTCCCAGATTTTCAAATTTCTCATCTAACATTTCTGCAACTGTCTCGGAGGCCCGACTTTTAATTTTAGCCTGCAATAGCCGCCTGATCTCTGCAGGTTTCAGCTTCTTGATTTTGGGATTTGATGGTTCTAAGATGTCTGCTTCCAACAGCTTTTTGACTTCGCCTTCTTGCAAGTATTTAATCTCCTCTGCTGATAGCGGCTTGATTTTTGCTTGCAGCAGCATTTTGGCTTCCTCTTCCGAGAGGTTTTTGATGCCTTCCAATCTCAGCAGTTGGATTTCTGACTGTAGCAGCACAATGAGTTGGTCTGCTTCGGACAGGTTTTTTGGGTCGTATTCTGACAGCTTTTTCAGTTGACGTAACAGGTTCTTGAGTTCGTCTTCCAACTGTTGATCTAAATTGTAGGAGAGGTTCTTAATCTCTGCCTCCGGCATTGCGGCGACATTATCTAAGATGTTTTTCACCTCACTTTCTGAGAGTCTTTGGGTGACTGGAGCTTTGTAATGTTCGCGCCCCTTGGTGTAATGTTCTATAATTTTTTGCTGTTTTTCGGTTAGTGACTTGCCCACTGGCGAGTATCCCTCGCGGATGCCGACGAGTTCGTAAACGATTACGGGTTCGCTTTTGCCTTTGACAGTAATAAAGTCGAGTTCTCGCACGTACAGCCGATCGGCATAATCTCTGTAAGTATTGTCGCTGATGATCAAGTCGGTGCCGTACTGTTTGCTGGCGCCTTCTAAGCGAGAGGCGAGGTTTACGCCGTCTCCGATCGAAGTCAATTCCATGCGTTTGCTACTACCGATGTTGCCGCTGACAACTTCATCAGAATGTACGCCCATACCGATGCCGATCGGCAGTTCGCCATTTGCCACCCGATCTTGATTGAACTCTGCCAGTTTTGCCCGCATTTTCACTGCCGTTTGCATCGCGCACCAAGCATGATCCTCTAGGGGTGCTGGAGAGCCAAAAACAGCCATCAGAGCGTCGCCGATGTATTTGTCTAGAGTCCCTCCGTACTCGAATACGACATCTACCATCACTTCAAAATATTTATTGAGCATCACTACCACTTCTTCGGCTTGCAATTTTTCCGTAAGTGTGGTATAGCTGCGAATGTCTGAGAACAGCACCGAAACGTTTTTGCGCTTGCCGCCCAATCCAGTATCCCCTGAAGCTAACAAAGCTTCGGCTACTTCTGGGGTCATGTAACGGTACATCAAGTTTTTGACTTGCTTGGCGCTGCTAATATCTTCCATGACAACTAATGCGCCGTTGACCTTGCTGGAGTCGGTAGCGTCGGTCATTGAGTTAATCGAGAGATTGATACTCTGCGATTCTCCTTTAAAGGAGAGCAAAACTTGATCGGGGTAATACTGCTGGCGGTCGTTATCGTCTTCGGGAGACAAAGACGCATCGAACCATTTGGCAAAATCGCCTTTTTCTAACTTAATTAACTCGCGCACAGATTGACCTTCGGCTAATTCTGCATCGCTGACACCCAGTAATTTTTTGGCACTGGGATTTGTCGCTACTATATTACCTTTTTTATCGGTAGAAATCACGCCGTTAGTCAAGGCGTGCAGCATATCTTTTTGTCTTTGTTCTTGCTGTTTGACTTCAGCAAACAGTTTGGCATTTTGCAGGGCGACTCCTGCTTGGATGTTAAACGCCTCCATAAATTCCATGTCGTTGCGATTGAAACTCGCTTTCCACTGTTCGGGGGCGTGCGGCCAATCTTCCGGGTTGTAGGGCGGAAATTCTCCTTGTCGTTTTTTATTAACTAATTGGGTGACACCAATCAATTTGTGGTTGGAGTTAAACACCGGCATACACAGCATACTGCAAGTGCGATACCCCGACTTTTGATCCACTTCTTTGGAAGTTGCAGCGCGGGGATCGTCGTACACGTCAAAAGGAATCAGCAGCGGTGCACTGGATTGGGCGACGATGCCTGCGAAACCGGCTGTTCTGGGTATGCGAATTTCTTGAAGTTGACCTGCGATCGGGATTTTTGTCCACAGTTGATTTCTATCTTCGTCAATTAGCCACAGGGTGCTGCGATCGGCGTTCATCAGTTCTTGGGCCTGATCCATCACCCGCTTTAGGGTATCTTCTAAGTCTAAACCGCTCTGAGAAAGAGCGTTGACGGCGTTCATCAGCGCTGTCGCGGCACGTTGTCTTTGAGTTGCTGCGTAAAAAGACTTAGAAGACTCTAGAATTAGGCGAATCGACGGGGCAAATTCTCGAAAAACTTGTTCGTCTTCTTGAGTAAAACCTACCTTATCAATCTGTGATTCTAAAGTACCATAATGTTCGTGGTTGGGCTTGAGTTTATTAATCAGTTGAACGACTGCTACTAACTCTCCTGTTTCTTCGTTGATCAGGGGCATCGCCAGCATTGTATAAGTGCGATATCCTGTTCTTTCGTCAGTTTTTTTGGCGTTAGCCGAGCGCGGGTCGTTATAAAAATCATAAGGAATGTTCACCACTTTTCTCTCTGTGGCTACTTCTCCCGCAATGCCCACATGGGCGGGAAATCGGAACTCTAAGTTGTTGCCATTTTCGTCTTTAGCAACGATCGCCCAGAGTTCATTTTTTTCGTCGTCTAATAAAAATATCGTGCTGCGAGCGGCATTTAGCAATTCCCCTGTTTTGAGGGTAATCGACTGCAACATTTCGTTAAGAATGGCGTCAAATCCCTGGCTGTCAAGGATATTGTCGAGCATTCCCAGCGTTTGATTGACAACCCTCAGTTTTTCCTCTACTTCCCTGGCGACTCCTTTAAAACTATCTTTGTTTAGGGGTGCGAGGAAACTGGAGAAGTTTCCTTGGCTTTTGACGATTTGATTATTACTAGAGGGATAATGAGAATGCTGTTCCTGATGATTTTCACTTACAGGAGTGACATCTATCACGTTTTCCATAGCTGACAGATTGGAAGATGCAGATTTCATAGACCTTTACAGAAGCTTAAGTGTAAGGGTTAGTCTCTAAGCTAGGATAGCGGGCAAGTTCATTAGTGAGTGACCTGTCGCACAAAACTCAAGTATGTGTGAAAGTATTTCCCAGTTTACAGAACTCCGGCCACAGGGCAAGGGCAATTTAGTTGGAATTGCTGGTGAACTGCTGGTGCGACGGTAACGCTGCTGTGGCATTGCTGCACTCTTTTTAGAGAATGCGAATCCTGTTTAAATGGTTTATTAACTGATTTTGACATTGTGCGTGCCTGGTTTAAGTAGGTTCGGCAGGTCTAAGAGCCGATCGCCCGCAATAACATGAATGCGTACTGCAGGGAGGACTGCTGAAAGAGGGATGGCATTGTGGGACTAGCTGCAATTGTGACACCACCAGTTGCTAGTGATGTGTGCCCTTCTGTACACAATTGTGGTTTTTAACTAGAATTTCTCTCAATTTTGCTGCTCTTAGCTTTCCTCCCGTGACTAAACTCACGGGCCTTCCAGCTTTTTTTTTGTAAAACTTGCTGTTGCCATTTTTAGTGTAACCTCCGGCTCGGAAAAACTCCGCCTTTTGGCCCCCCGATCGGCTGGAGGGTCGGGTAAGGGTATGAAAAACAGAGTTTGACGCCGTTCGATCCTCGGTTTCCGTTGCAGCTTTTTTTCCCGTCTTGGACGCATAAACCGGGTTTTTTTACTCCCATACTTTTTTCAACCCTCAATAAAAATTTAAGACAATCGGTTTTGGAGACTCAAAGATTGTTGTATTTTCAGGGTTTTGCCCACTGAGTTTGGCGCAGTCCGGCGGCTTCGACAAGCAGGGATTCGGCGAAGGCGATGGCTTCTGTTGCTGAACGGCCGCTGGCGAGTTGGGCGAGTTCTTCGCGCCGCTGTTCGCTGTTGAGGGCGGCAACTCTGACTACTGTGCGTTCCAATGGTTCGGAATTGGCCGCGGGTTCGCCGATACTCGGTTCTGCTTCGATCGTCTGTTTGTTGACGCGAAAATGAAAATCAGCCATCGCCGCGACCAGCGGCTGGTGCGTGACGCAGAGAACTTGGTGTTTGTCGGAAAGTTGGTAGAGTTTTTTGGCGATCGCGCCGGCGACTCTCCCGGAGACTCCGGCGTCGATTTCGTCAAAAATCAGCGTACCAGCGCTTTCTATTTGGGAAAAACAGGCTTTGACGGCGAGCAAAAAGCGGCTCATTTCTCCCCCGGAGGCGATCGCGCCCAGGGGTTGCAGGGGTTCGCCCGGATTGGGACTGAAACAAAAGGCGATTTGGTCGGCACCGCTAGCGGTTGGGGTAGAAGGCGAGATCTCGACTTGAAATTGCACTTTTTCCATTGCTAACGGCTTAAGTTCTCCTACGAGGTGCGTTTCTAGTTTGAGGGCTGCTTCGCGCCGCAGGGTAGTGAGGTGGCTGCAAGCGTCTTTTAATTGCTCTAAAGCGGTCTGATATGCGAGTTCTAAGGCTTCCATTGAGTCGCCTCCTTCTAAAAGTTCGTTTAGTTCGTTTTGAATGCTTTGGTAGTAGGCGATCGCTTCTTTGAGCGGCCCGTATTTGCGGCAAATTTGTTTGAGTTCGCGAATCCGATCTTCTACTTCTTCGAGTCTTTCGGGATCTGCTTCTAATTGTTCGCCGTAGCTGCTAATTTGCCGGCTGGCTTCTGTGGCTTGAGCTAAAGCATCGCTGACCATTTCTAGGATTGGTTGCAACTGCACATCGTAAACGGCCATGTCGCTTAAAATTACTTCCGCTTTGCTCAACAAGTCGGCGGCTGATGCGGTGTCGCCCTCGTTTTGATACAGGGCTTGGTGAACTTGGTAACTTTGCTGCTGCAATTCCACTACGTGGCCCAGCCGGATTGATTCTTGTTCTAGTTGTTCGAGTTCGTCGGCATCTTCGATGTGGGCTTCGCCGAGTTCTCGGACTTGGTATTCTAACAAATCAAGTCTTTGCAGCCGCTGCTGTTCCGACTGACGCCTGCGCTTGAGGGCTGTTTTGGCGCTGCTGGCTGAGAGCCACGCGGAGCCGATTGTCGATCGCGCTTCAGCGAGCCTTTGGCCCCCGTAGAGGTCGAGCCATTCTCGCTGGAGGGTTTCTTGTCCGAGGTGGACGGTTTGGCCTTGAGCGGTCATTTCCACAAGCCGATCGCGCAGTTGATCCATTAACTGGCGGTTGACCAGAATTCCGTTCAAGCGCGATCTGGTGCGCAGAGCACCGCTAGATGCGTTAATTTCCCGGCTGCAAACGGCTAAATTTCCGTCTATGGGTTCGATTTCTTGCTCGCCCAGCCACAAAGCTGCGGCTTTGTCCAATTCAAAGGTAGCTTCCAATATTGCCCGCGTTGCTCCGGTGCGAATCGATCGGCGATCGACCTTCCCGCCCAACACTGCATCGATCGCATCTAGGATAATCGATTTACCGGCACCTGTTTCGCCTGTAAATACGTTCAAACTCGGGCCAAATTCTAAGTCGAGGCAGTCAATTAGAGCAAAATTTTCAATTCTCAGGGATAGTAACATGGGGAATGGGGGAATTGGGAATTGGGAATTGGGAATTAGGAATTGGGCATCGATGCACGATCGCATTGGGAATTGGGTATTGGCTCATCCACTCTCGGGCGCGTCCAATTTTCCGAGTCCTATTTTCACTTTCATCGAGAATACTTTTGATTTTGCCATTCTAACGATGGAGTCTCAACCTCTATGCAAAATAAATTTCTGCTTCCCGTTGTTATATTAAGTGTTGTCCTGATTGGAGCTTTTGGCTGGGAGCTGCACCAAGACAAGCAGCGAGTCTATGAATTAACCCTGGCGACGGGAACGAAGAAGGGAATTTATTATCCTTTCGGACAAGCAATTGCTGAGGTAGTTTTCCAACAAAATCCGCGCCTGCGGATTCAAATTGTTGAGACTCAAGGCGCTGAGGAAAATATGCAGCGGCTTCAGGCAAATCAGGTTCAGTTAGCTATTGTTCAGAACGATACGGCGGCAGTGCCTTCGGCGAGGGTAATTGCTTCTTTGTTTAAGGAAGTTTTTCATTTAATTGTTTCGGAAAAATCTGGAATTAAAAGTTTTTCGGATTTAAGGGGTAAACATATTGCGCTGATGGTTAAAGGCAGCGATTCTTACAGCTTTTTTTGGTTTGTGAGCCAACATTACGGTTTAAAAAACACCGATTTTGAGTCTACTCCTTGCTCTTGGAATGAGGCTACTAAACTGTTTGCCAACGGCGAGGTTGATGCTATTTTTATGATGCTACCTCCGGGTAGCTATTTGGTTAGTAATTTGCTGCAAAAGACGCAGGGAAAGTTAGTCGCAATCGATCAGGGGGCCGCGATGAAAATTAAGTTGCCTTATCTGGAAGCTGACTTGATTCCTAAGGGTACTTACAAGGCAGAGCCGGCTGTACCAGATGCGGATTTGCCTAGCATTGGGGTGCAGGCTAGTCTGTTGGTTCGTGAAGATGTAGATCCGGTAATAGTTAAGGAAATTACGCGGATTTTGTTCGAGCACCGCCGCAATTTGGTGGCTGCTAATTCTTTGGCGGCCACGATCGGTCAGCCGGGAGGAAGTGGCGGTTTAACTCTACCAATACATGAGGGCGCTCAGGCTTATTACGATCGCGAAAAGCCGGATTTTTTAGCGACTAATTCCGAGCTGATCGGTTTGTTTTTGTCGCTGATTACTCTTTTGGTTTCTTGGCTTTGGCAGTTGCGATCGAGCTTTTTGCAAAAACAAAAAAATCACGCTGACAAGTTTAATTTGGAGATTCTAAGTTTAATTCAAAAAATCCGCAAAGCCCAAACTTTTGAAGAAATAGAGCTGTTGCAAGAAGAGTTGTTTGATATTTTTAAGCAAGTTATTGTGGATTTGGATGAAGATAGAATTGATTCTGATTCTTTTCATTCTTTTACTTTTACTTGGGAAACTGCTATGAAAACTGTAAGCCATCGAGAAAAAGCATTGCAGAATTTGCAGTGGGTTTCCCACGATTTAGAAGGTGAGTTGACATCAGTCAGAGAGCGGGAAACTTAATTTATTAGTTTTTAAATCTAAAATTGCCCCATCCCCCATGCGATGCCTATTTTGATACTTTTTTTATTCAATAAAACCCAAGTGTTTCTTAGCAGCAACCGTTACCATTCTCCCGCGACTTGTCCGCTGCAAAAATCCGATTTGCATTAAATAAGGTTCGTATACATCCTCAATGGTTTGAGTGTCTTCTCCTGTAGAAGCTGCGAGGGTTTCTAAGCCCACTGGGCCGCCGTTAAAGTTCTCAATCATTGCTGTCAAAATCCGCCGATCTGTCCAATCTAAACCTAGCGGATCGACGTTGAATAATTCCAGGGCGAGTGAGGCAACTTCGGCATCAATTGGCTTTAAATTTTTGACTTCGCTGTAGTCTCTAACTCGTCGCAGCAAGCGGTTAGCGATCCGGGGGGTTCCGCGAGCTCTGCGGGCAATTTCTGTGGCTCCTTCTGGGGTAATTTGAGTGTCGAGAACTTGGGCGGTTCTTTGGACAATTAGACTGAGTTCGTCTATTTCGTAGTAGCGCAATCTTTGGATCAAGCCGAAGCGATCGCGCAATGGAGATGTTAGAGAACCGACTTTGGTTGTTGCTCCTACTAAAGTAAACGGTTTCAGAGGTATGCTGCGGATTTTTGCGGTTTTTCCTTGTCCGATCGTAATATCTAAGCGGCAGTCTTCCATCGCCGGATAGAGGATTTCTTCTGTAACTTTAGATAAACGGTGAATTTCGTCGATAAACAGCACGTCGCCTGCTTTGAGGTTGATCAGCAATCCGACAATATCGCGGGGTTTTTCCAGGGCTGGGGCGGTGGTAATTTTGCATTCAACTTCCATTTCTGCTGCTAGAATTAGCGACATTGTGGTTTTTCCCAACCCTGGAGGCCCGTAGAGTAACAGGTGATCCATCGGTTCGCCGCGAGATTTTGCCGCTGCAATTGCGATCGCCAAAACTTCTCTCAAGTCTTTTTGCCCGATGTATTCAGCTAACCGCTGGGGTCGGATTTTGTCGTCTTGTTTGCTGTTGATTTCGTCGGGTAGTTCTTGCGATTCTAGCAAAGATTCCGTCTGGGGTTTGACGGCTTTTTTGCGACGGGCTGGGGCTATGTCTTCGGGTAGATTTGGGTCGGGGGGCTGTTGTTTGGAGGAGATAATAGCCATATTTATTTGCGATCGGGCAGCGGGAATTGTTTACAATTATTAGCAGAATCTTTACAATTATTCAGTCCGTGATAAATATTCCATCTTCTTTATTAGCATCGGAAAGCATAACTTTTGAGGGGGCGATCGAGCTGACTCAATCTTTACTGTCGTTCATTGAGGCCGATCGAGTTTCAGAGGCCGACATCGAGCAAGCTGTTAGATCTCTGGTGAAAACACAGAACGGCGCTAGGGGTTTTTTTGTCACCTATCTAACGGACGATCGACAGGAGGCAGATCGACCGTCACCCGGAGTAGTCGAGGCGCTGCGATCGGCTCCTGAGATCGTAGCAGAACTGCTGGTAAAAAATTTGGCGATGTCGGCGGCAATGGTCGTGCATCACTCGCGCCAGCAAAAGGAGAAAATGGCGGCCGATTCTGCTAGAGTGCAGGAGCGATCGCGCAATTTAATTCAAATCCTGCAAATGCCCGCCTGTCAAACTATAGCGTCGCAAATGCTAGAAAGTTTGCAGAGTGCCAACGGCGAGTACGGGGAATTTTTCCAGCGGTGGGGCTACGACAACGAGCAAAAACTAGCAATCGGTTCGGCAGTTCGATCGGCGATCGGCTAAAATAACATCCTTCGCCAGAGTGACAGATGCTTGCTCAAAGCGACGGGGCTGTGGAATAATTGCGGTTTAGCAAAAGCTGCACAATTGTAGCTTGAGTTGATTTAGGTGTGAAGGTAGTGAACGAGGGCGAAAAAATTGCATAGAACGGTGAAAGGAGTTGCCCAAAAAGCCCGAAGGGTGGGCGGCAGGCTGCCCGGAATTAGCCAGCGCTGGGCGAAGCTGAATCTGCTGGCAACATTGGTACGCCGGGACTTGGAAGCTCAATACAAAGGCTCGATTCTGGGCAATTTCTGGCCGCTGCTGAATCAGCTATCGCAATTGGTGATTTACACATACGTATTTTCGATCGTCCTCAAGGTAAAACTCAGCCTTGCAGGCTTCCCGGAAAACAGCGACATTACATTTGGAGTCTGGCTGTTTGCAGGTTTGTTGCCTTGGAGTGCCTTCACCAGCGGTTTGATCAAGTCGGGAGTATCGGTGGTGGGGCAGCCGAATTTAGTGAAAAAAGTGGTATTTCCCCTCGGTTTGCTGCCGCTAGTACCGATTTTTACAGCTTTTATTGAAAGTTCTCTGGGTTTAGCAGCTTTGATTGTCATAGTGGCAGTGTCGTCGCAAAAGCTCAACGCTACTTTATGCTTGCTGCCGCTGGTTTGGGTTCCTCAATTGCTGCTGACAGCGGGTTTGGGATTTTTGACAGCGGGCTTGACGGTGTTTTTGCGAGACATTCCTCAGACATTAGGTGTTATTCTAAATTTTTGGTTTTATTTGACGCCGATCGTCTACCCAGCATCAGTAATCCCCGAACAGTGGCGAGCGTGGATATTTTGGCTGAATCCAATGGCCGCCATCTCCGAGGTTTATCGAGACCTCATACTGCTTGGAGAAGTGAAGCACTGGGGCGAATGGGGTGTCGCCACGCTAATTTCTGCTGCTATATTTTGTGGAGGTTTGGCGGTTTACCGGCGTTTGCGTCCCGCTTTTGCTGACGTGCTGTAAATTTGTTTGAGAGCGAAAATCCATCTAAAATCTCAAATCGAGCGTGCTGTAAATTTGTTTTATATCTACAGTCAATCTAAAATCTAAAATCTAAAATCTAAAATCGATTGTGCTGTAAATTTGTTTGAGATTTCAAGTCAATCTAAAATCTAAAATCTAAAATCTAAAATCGATTGACTGCCGCCAATGACAGAAAATGTAATTTCACTAAAAAATGTTTCCAAATGCTTTAAGCGGTACGATCGTCCAGGAGACCGCTTAAAGGAAATTATTTACCCCAGCAAAAAACTCGCTGACGAATTTTGGGCGCTGCACGATATCAATCTGGAAATTCCTCAAGGACAAACTTTGGGAATCGTCGGTCGCAACGGTTCCGGAAAAAGCACTCTCCTGCAAATAATTGTGGGGACGCTGACGCCTACCGCAGGAAGCGTGGATGTTAAAGGGCGAGTCTCCGCTTTGTTGGAACTCGGAAGCGGGTTTAACCCGGAATTTACCGGACGGCAAAATGTGTTTTTTAACGCTCAATTACTCGGATTCAATAAACAAGAAACTGAAGCAAAGTTTGACGATATAGCTGCCTTTGCTGATATTGGGGATTTCATCGAACAGCCAGTCAAAACTTATTCGAGCGGTATGTTTGTCAGGCTAGCTTTTGCCGTTGCGACTAGCGTCGAACCGGATATTTTGGTGGTTGATGAGGCGCTTTCGGTGGGCGACGAAGCTTTTCAACGAAAGTGTTTTGCCCGCTTGCAAAGCATTCAAGAAGGTGGCGGAACGATTTTATTTGTTTCTCATGCTGCTACTTCTGTGGTGCAACTTTGTACGTCGGCGATTTTAATGGATAGCGGTGAATTGCTGCTCGCTCACACTCCGAAGGTGGTAATTTCTAAGTATCAAAAGCTGATTTATGCCGATCCGGATAAGGTTCTGGGGTTGAAGTCAGATATTCGGACCCTGAACCAACTAACAAAACAGGAAAGTCAAGAGAAACTTCAGGATGCTAATTTAGAAAGCACAAAAAAAGAAGTTAAACCCGAGCAACATCTCTCCAAACCCAAGGAATATTATGATGAATTTTACGATCCGGGGATGATACCGTCGAATACGGTGAGGTATCCGTCTCGCGGAGCGGAAATTATCAACCCCCGCATCGAGACGCTAAAGGGAAATGTGGTAAATCACTTGATCGGTCGTCAAGATTATATTTACACTTACTCTGTCACTTTCTCGCGGTCAACTTCCAAAGTTAGGTTTGGAATGTTGATTAAAACGATTAGCGGTTTTGAGTTGGCGGGTGCTTCTTTGAAGGGTTCTACTCAGTCAGTTCGGTATGTGGAAGCGGGAACGACAATTGTAGTGAAGTTTCAGTTTAAATGTTTGCTGAATCCCGGGGTTTATTTTCTGAATGCTGGGGTTGTGGGAACGGTAGATGGAGATTTAACTTATCTGGATCGCTGCGTTGATGTGGCGATGTTTAGAGTTCAGTCTTGTACAGAGTCGTGCGGTAACGGCATCGTTGACTTGCTGATCGAACCGTGTTTAACTGTTGTTAATCCTGAATCTCTGGTGAAAGAGCCGTCAACCGAGGTAATCTAAAATTCTGTGAAAACCATGAGCAATATCAATTTAGATTTAGTAGAAAATCCCGTAATCAAAGCATTTATTCGAGATAAAGCTAAGTTTCCCGAAGATTTTAAACAGAATATCTGCGAAGACGATGAAATGTATTTGTTCAGCTTGAGCAATGTCAAAGACGATCGCGATCGGGCTTTCGTGCGCTATTATGCGATCGGGCGTCGCATCCTGGATACCGTTAAACAAGTTGTGGATTGGCATTTTGGGAGTTTTGAAAATGTACCGTCTTTTCTAGATTTTGCCTGCGGTTACGGTCGATTTACCCGGTTTTTGATTCAGGAAATGCCGCCGGAAAAAATTTGGGTTTCTGATATTTATGCTAACGCGGTCAAGTTTCAAACTGAATACTTTGGCGTCAGCGGTATTGTCTCGACGGGAAAACCAGAAAATTATTTAATTGACCGAAAGTTTGACTGCATTCTGGCTAATTCTTTTTTCAGCCATATGCCGGAAAGAACTTTTACGAGTTGGCTGCAAAATTTGTACGATTTGTTGACTCAAGACGGGATTTTGATGTTCAGTGTTCACGATGAGAGTCTGCTGGAATCTCACATAGAAATGCCGGCAAAAGGAATTCTGTTTAGCGCCGATAGCGAAAGTCAATCTTTAGATAAGGAAGAATACGGCACAACTTATGTAACGGAAAAGTTTGTTAGAGAAATTGTCGATAACGTTAGTGGTGGCAAAGCATTTGTGCATCGAATTGAAAAAGGCATATGCAGGTTTCAGGATTTGTATGTTGTTACAAATCAACTGAACAGAGAATTTTCTAGTTTGAAATTCAGTCACCACCCGGAAGGATATGTTGATGTTGCTGCTTTAACTAATAAGGATAATTTGTATCTGGAAGGGTGGGCTGCCGATGTGAACGAGGAGGGCCGCATTGAGGAGGTGCAAGTGCTGGTAAACGGCGAATTAGTAGAGAGATGCGAGCCTTTTTACAACAGGTCGGATGTGGCTGGATATTTTAAAACAGATGCTGCTTTGCAGTCTGGTTGGCGCTGTTATTTACCGAAAAACACTGTGACGCCACAGGATGTGTTAATAGTTAAAGCAATCAATAACTACGGTGCGGAGTGGATTATGGAAACTTGCACTGTGAAATCGCTGCTGAGCCAAAGGCAATCGCAGTCTCTTTTGGGGTCTACTCAGACTAAAATCCAACTAATGGAGACTCAGTTAGCTTCGGCTCAAATAGAATGGGAGCAAAGTCAAAGTAAGTTAATGATTACTCAAACGAAGTTGGAAGAATCTCAAACGCATTTGCAAGAAACTCAAAGTCAATTAATTTCAGCTCACACGCAGTTGGAGCAAACTCAAAATCAGTTAATATCTGTCCAAATGCAGTTGGAACAAACTCAAAATCAGCTAATTAATGTCAAAAAAGAACTAGAGCGATCGCACAATCGAGTTTTGGCAATGGAAACGAGCAAGTTCTGGAAGGTGAGAACCGCCTGGTTTCAAGTCAGGCGGTCGCTCGGCTTAGCGGGAGACTAGCGATCGAGTAAAATTGGTGTGGGAATTAGGGCGAGGGAGAGAAATTGTGAGTACAAATGACACCAAACCGTCGGTTTTTATTGTTACCGGAATGCACCGTTCCGGTACGTCTTTAACAGCTTCTTTGTTTCAGGAAGTCGGGGTTGATATTGGCAAAAAGTTAGTGGGCCCGGCCGACGGAAATGTGAAAGGTCATTTCGAGAATGTTGATTTTGTGGAGTTTCACAAAAGTGTTTTGCGATCGCACGATATTGATGAACTCGGCTGTACGTTTGAAAAAACGATTCCGGTAGCAGCAGAATACGTGGAAATCGCCAAACGCGCGATCGACCAAAATCAACAAACTCACAAACATTGGGGTTGGAAAGACCCGCGAACAACTCTTTTTTTGGATTTTTGGCTGACTTTGCTCCCAGAAGCTAAT
The DNA here is from genome assembly GCF_013179805.1 of Microcoleus asticus IPMA8. GTDB lineage: Bacteria > Cyanobacteriota > Cyanobacteriia > Cyanobacteriales > Microcoleaceae > Microcoleus > Microcoleus asticus. Next base: position 43,771 of record NZ_SRRZ01000026.1, read on the forward strand.
TTTATCTGTGTTTATCGATCGCCCTGGGAAGTAGTGGATTCCCTTTACCGCCGGGGAACCGATGTCAGCTTGCTGCAAAATCCCGAAATGGCAGTAAAAATGTGGGTTCACTACAATCAAAAAGTTTTAGAACTTTACGAACGTTTTCCCGATCGCTGTCTGCTAGCAAACGTTTACCCTATCGGCAATACTCCCGAACTTTTCATCGAGCGAATCAACGAAAAATTTAATGTTAACTTAGGTGCGATACCGGGCGACAATTTTGAAGAATCTTTATTAGTCAACGATATTGTCAAAAGTCACAGACCGAGTTTAATAGAAAAATATTTTCCCGAAGCCTTAGAACTATATGAACTTTTGGAAACCCAAGCTGGCAATCTCAGCAGCGAATCGAAATTCGCGATCGATCGAGTTATTCATTTCCCAGCATCTCCAGTCTGGCCATTTGAAGATTGGTTGAAAATCCGCTTGCTGGAAAAACAGCAAAAAAACAGCAATTCCGAAGTCAAACAGTGGCAAGAACAATTTCACCAAGCCCAGGCGAAAGTGTTGGGATTAGAGACAGAATTAGGAGCAACTCAAGTACAGCTTGCCGGCAAAGAATCAAATTTTCAAGAAGCTTTAGCGAAACTGCTCGGATTAGAAACAGAATTAGGACAAACTCAAGTACAGCTTGCAGGCAAAGAATCGCAATTTCAAGAAGCTTTAACAAAAATCTTACAATTAGAAGCTGAATTAGGGCAAACTCAGGTACAGCTTGCAGGCAAAGAATCGCAATTTCAAGAAGCTTTAGCAAAACTGCTCGGATTAGAAACAGAATTAGGACAAACTCAGGTACAGTTTGCAGGCAAAGAATCGCAATTTCAAGAAGCTTTAGCCAAAGTATTAGAATTAGAAGCAGAATTAGGGCAAACTCAGGTACAATTTGAAGAGACTGAATTTATATTGCAGCAAAAGTTAGCTGAGTTACTTCAGTTAGAAACAGCACAAAGTCAAACTCAGGAAAAATTAAAGGACACTCAGGAAAATTTAGAACAATCCCGCCAAGAGAATGAAAACTTCCGAGCAGAAATTGCTAAAATTAAGTCTTCTAGATGGTGGAAAGCGAGAGAAAAATGGTCGGAAGTTCAGCACAGAATCCGCGACTTGTTCCCTAAATTTATTTTTTCGTTAGATCAACCCACTACGTGGCAAGTTTGCGATTCCAATCTGCTAATTGCGGGCTGGGTTTTTCACAAAAAAAGAGAGATTACAGCAGTCCGCGCCCGAGTTGAAGACAAGAGTTTCGCGGGCGTTTACGGCATAGAAAGAAGCGATATAGCCCTAGCACATTGTAATATTCCGACCGCGAATAAATCTGGTTTTATAATTGAATTGCAAGCGCCTGCCGGACGGCACGAAGTGCTGCTGGAAGCGCAAGACGAGCGAGGTAAATGGCATCTTTTGGCAGCTTATCCGCTGTTAGTTTCAACGATTCAAGCATCGTTAGATGTACCAGTGGTCTGGGAACAGCGTCAGGGTCAAATTTTGTTTGCAGGTTGGTGCTGTCACCACGATCGCAAAATTGCTAAATTAAGCCTTTTGTGCGGCGATACTTCTGTAGAGTGCGCCTACGGTTTGCGGCGAAAAGATGTCGGCGAAGTGTTTCCCGACTGGGTTAACAGTTCGGAAAGTGGCTTTGAGGCCCTTGTAGATTTGCCTGCTGGTGAATGGCACGTTTCTCTGCAAGCTGAGTTAGAAAGCGGGGAAATTTTGTATTTTCAAGCGCCAAAAAAATTGACCGTGCGGCGCTACCATATCTGGCAGCGAAGTGCGGATAAATTTGAGGAGTTGTCGAATTTGATAGAGGCAATCCGGCAGCGGGCGAGGGAGAGAAAACAGCGTCTCGGCAGAATTGTGCCGATGCCTTGGGAAATTGTCAGGGTGATTCGCCAGTTCGGGAAGATTTACCGACAGCAAAAACAGTTAATTTCCCCAGGAGATTTGCTGCCGCCTGCGGGTTTTGTGGTGCCTAAACCTATTGATAGGTACGACGCATGGCTGGAGGTGAATCAGTGGAACGATCGCGCCCGCGATTACTTGATTTCTCGGTTAAAATCCTGCCGGGAACCGCTGCCAAAAATCTCGGTGGTGATGCCAGTTTACAATCCGCAGATAGATTTTCTCGAAAGTGCGATCGCTAGCGTTCTCAATCAAGTTTATCCAAACTGGGAACTCTGCATTGCCGACGATTGCAGCACCGAATTCACTGTTGCTGAAAATTTGAAAAACTGGGCCCAAAAGGACGATCGCATCCGCATCACATTTCGCACAGAAAACGGCAACATCAGCGCAGCAACTAACAGCGCCGCCGCCCTGGCAACAGGCGACATCATCCTGTTTTTAGACAACGACGACGAACTAACTCCCGACGCATTAGGCGAAGTCGCCCTATATTTTGCAGCGCATCCAGCCACCGATTTTCTCTACTCAGACGACGACAAAATCGACACCAAAGGTCGCAGGTTCGCCCCGCAATTCAAACCAGAATGGTCGCCGGAACTGCTGCTTTCCTATATGTATCTCGGTCATTTGTGCGCCGTGAAAAGACACATTTTTGAACAAATAGGCGGTTTGCGGATAGGTTTGGAAGGCTCGCAAGATTACGATTTTGCCTTGAGAGCAACCGAAATTTGTCGCCACGTCGCGCACCTGCCGCTAGTGCTGTATCACTGGCGAACAGCACCCGGTTCTACAGCCATATCTGGGGCCGCGAAACCCGCCAGTTTTGCCGCCGGTCAAAAAGCCATTCAAGACGCACTAAACCGCCGAAAAATTAAGGGCAATGTCGCTCAGCACGCATGGGCAATTAAAGAAAATTTGGGAATATTTGCCCAGGATTTCCCGGATAATGGCCCGTCAGTAACGGTGATTATTCCTACTAAAAATCAGCTTAAATTGCTGAAAGCCTGTTTAGATTCTCTGGAAACTACAACCTACAAAAATTATCAAGTTGCCATCATCGACAACGAAAGCGACGACCAGAAGACTCTGGAATATTTAAAGCAATTAAATTGCCAAGTTTTGCGGATAAAAAATCCTGGGGATAAGTTTAGTTTTGCAGCAATTAACAACCGCGCTGCCGAACAAGTTGACAGCGAATATGTGTTGTTTTTGAACAACGATACAGAAGTAATTAACCCGCGCTGGCTGAGTCAAATGGTGGGATACGCTCAAATTCCCGCTGTGGGTGCAGTCGGCGCGAGGCTTTTATATCCCGACGGCCGAATTCAGCACGCGGGCATAATTCACGGGCTGCATCACGGTTTGGCTGGTCACGCTTTTAAGCTGATGAACAGCGAAAATCGAGGCTATCTTTCTCAAGCGATGGTAACGCGAAATTATTCTGCGGTAACAGCGGCTTGCACGATTACTCCGCGTCAATTGTTCTTAGAATTGGGCGGTTTTGATGAGGAGAATTTTGCTGTTGCTTACAATGATGCAGATTACGGATACCGACTGTTAGAACTGGGTTATCGGTGCGTATATTGTCCCGATGCCGAGTTGTTGCACAAAGAAGGAACTTCTAGGGGTTTTACCGACAATCCTCAAGAAGTGGCGGCTTTTAGACGCAAGTATGCGGGGAAAAATGACAGTTTTTACAGTCCTCACTTGTCTTTAGAAGATGAGTATTTTCATATTCAACCCCGACGGTTTTTTATGAAGGAACAAGGAAGTTCTGTCACGGATTCTGTAACGGATTCAGGGGAGAATGAAGAACTAAATTTTGGTAATTTTGGTTCTTTAATATCAGTAAATAATTTTGTAAATCCTATCAGAGTTTTGATGTGCAGCAATTCGCTGGATTTCACGGGTGCGCCGCTGCATCAGTACGAAATCGCGGTGAAATTGGCGGCTGAAGGTGTGATTGAGCCGATCGTACTTTGCACAACAGAAGGGCCGCTGCGTCAAGCTTACGAACAGCAGGGAATTGAAGTAATTGTGCGCGACAATCCTCTCGAACATATCTACCAGCGCGATGCTTATGATGAAGCCATCCGCAGTTTTAGCACAGAAATTGCAATTTTAAAAGTAGATGCAATTTATGCCAATACTTTAGAAAACTTTTTTGTAGTTGATGCGGCGCGGTTAATCGGAATTCCGGCGGTGTGGAACGTGCACGAAAGCGAACCTTGGCAAACTTATTTTAACAGGTTTGGTTCGGAGATTGCGGCGAGAGCTTTAGAGTGTTTTCGCTTTCCTTACAAGGTGATTTTTGTGGCAGATGCAACGCGAGATAGGTATTTGCCTCTCAACAGCCACCACAATTTTACCGTAATTCACAACGGCTTAGATTTGAGCAAACTGGAAAATTCGGAGAATTCTGAATTGGCTAGAAAAAGTTTAGGTGTTGCAGCAGCAGATGTGGTAATTTTGCTGCTGGGAACGGTATGCGAACGCAAAGGACAGCAGGATTTAGTTAAGGCACTTTCACTTTTACCTGACAAATGGCACAATAAAATTAGGTGTTTTATTGTGGGCGATCGCCCGAGTATTTACAGCAATAAATTAGCCGAGTTGGTGGGGGAATTGCCGCAAGAGTTGCGGCAAAGGGTGACAGTAGTCCCGGAAACTGGGGAGACGGGAAAATATTACAAAGCTGCTGATATTTTTGTTTGCACTTCTCGCGTCGAAAGTTTTCCGAGAGTGATTTTGGAGGCGATGGCCTGCGATTTACCAATTATTACATCGCCGGTTTTTGGGATTAAAGAACAAGTGCGGCCTGGAATTAATGGTTTGTTTTATACACCCGATCGCCCGGACGAATTAGTTGCAGCTTTGATTAGTTTATTGGATGATAAATCATTGCGGCAGCAGTTAGCTGAAAACGCTAAATACGTCTTGGATTCACTTAATACTTTTGAGGAAATGACTCAAGCTTATGCAGATATTTTCTGCGAAGCATATTTCAGCAGTCATTAGTCATCTTACAATGTCAGCGTCCCGCCCAGCCAAGCGCAGTAAATCAACTCGTAGACTTTGGGCAGGATTTGATATAATTTGCCCAGACTTGCGGAACATATTGAAAATTGAGCCATCAATACTATAAAATAATCAAAAATGAACGATGAAAAAATGACCGATCGCCCAAGAGTAGATTATGAAAGGGCATGGGACAGTTACGCCCAACAGTGGCAAAAAACTAATGCCGAACTTGCCCATATTGGCGACGAATGGATAGGTAAAGCTGCCGGTGCCGCTAATTCCTTAGCCGAATACGAGGCGCTGATAGAACAGCAATTTATTGCACCGTACATCAAAAAAGAACATAGGGTTTTAGAAATTGGTATCGGCGGCGGAAAAACAGGTTCGCTGCTGCTGAAATATTGCGATCGACTAATTTGTGCCGACATTTCCAGTCAAATGCTGCAAGCTGCCCGATCGCGCTTGGGAGACGATCGCGTTTCTTACGTCAAACTCGACGGTTTAACATTAGACGGCATCGCTCCAGGTTCAGCCGATGTCTGCTTTTGTTACGATACAATGGTACACGTAGAGCCGGTAGATATATTCAACTACCTGACTCGAATTCCCAAACTGCTGCGGGGCGATCGAATTTGCGTGTTTCACCACACAAATATTTTTAGCGAATTAGGGTGGCAAAAATTCGCCGGCGAGTGGGACAAAAACTTGCTAGGGCACAGAGACGGCACAGCATTTTCAGTTATGACTGATACAATTATGGAAAAATTTCTCAACCATTTAAACTATCAAATCATCCTGAAAAATACATCTTCCGTACCGCGAGATTGCGTCTGGATCTGCAAAGCACCAACCCCCAATGAATAAAACCAAAGCTTTTTAGCCGCATCAAAATATTTTATTTCAACTAACAACAGTCAACAGTCAACAGTCAACAGTCAACAGACAACTGACAATGAAAGCATTATTTCTCCATCCCAACTTCCCCGCCCAATACCGCCACATTATCACGGCTTTAGGCGCAGATCCGAAAAATCAAATTGTTTTCGGCACTAAAAACGAGCGCCCAGAGTGGAACATTCCCGGCGTTCGCAAAGCAGCATTTACCCCCAGCCGCGAACCCCACCCGCAGACTCACCAATACGTCCGCCCTTTAGAAAGTGCCGTCATCTACGGACAAGCTGTATTTAGGATGGCAGAACAACTCAAAGCCGATGGTTTTGTACCCGATATTATCTGCGGACATTCCGGTTGGGGGCCGACATTGTTTGTCAAAGAAGCCTTTCCAAATACGCCTCTTTTGTGTTATTTCGAGTGGTTTTATCATGCGATTGGTTCCGACGCAGATTTTGACCCAGCGGAACCTTTAACAGTTGACGACATGGCTCGAATTAGAATTAAAAATGCGCCGATTCTGATTGATTTATACTCTTGCGATTGGGGTTTGTCGCCCACTTATTGGCAGCGATCGCAATTTCCGCCCGAATTACAAAAAAAATTGTCCGTACTCCACGACGGCGTAGATACCGATTACTTCAAACCCGACCCCGGTGCTAAACTGGTTTTGCCTAACTTAGACTTGTCCGGCGTTGATGAAATTGTCACCTACGTATCGCGCGGAATGGAACCTTACCGCGGCTTTCCAGAGTTTATTGAGTCGATCGCCTATTTGCAAGAACGCCGCCCCAACTGTCACGTTGTAATTGTAGGTTCAGAAAGAGTTTGTTACGGGCGTTCTTTACCCAACGGCGAGTCTTACAAAGACCATATGCTCAAAAAAGTGCCGCTAGATTTGTCGCGAGTTCACTTTGTCGGGCCCCTACCTTACGGACTGTATTTAAAAGTAATTCAAGCATCAGACGTACACGTTTATTTGACCAGACCTTTTGTACTATCTTGGTCAATGATTGAATCTCTATCCACAGGATGTTTAGTAATCGGTTCCGACACCGGGCCGGTGAGAGAAGTTATCCGCGACGGAGAAAACGGTTTGCTAGTCGATTACTTCTCGCCGAAACAAGTAGCCGATCGCATTGATGAAGTTTTAGACCATCCTACCCGCATGGCAGAAATTCGCGTCAAAGCCCGTCAAACGGCATTAGAACGATATAGTTTAGCTAAAATGCTGCCGCAACATTTACAACTGATCGAGCAAGTAGCCAATCGTTCCATGCCGCCTACAGTTGGTATGCAACCAGAACGAGAATTAGCAGCCTCTTTTGCAGTGAGAATGTAGCAATAAAGTTGGTCAGGACTAAAGCCATTGTCACAAGCGTTCCTGTGCGACTACACCGCACAGGAACACCAACTAGACGATAAACATCAGAACATTTGGACGTTTTAGTTCAAATTAAATATTTTGAAAGCAATCCGTCAATCCCTTCTAGGCTAGTCGCAAACTACCTTCTAGAGCAATAATTTAATCCTCTAAAATCACTTCTGTATCCTGTGTTGCTTGAGAACTTTAGCGGGACTAACAAATGAAATGCCCTGAGAAAAAGAGGTACTGATCATGACAGCTTCAATGACAGGCTCATAAACCGTTTTTTCTGCAACCCACTCCACAATAAAGTTGGCACCTGAGCCTCCACTTGTATCATTTGCTGCAATGAAAAAGTTTGCGGAAGCAAGCGGCTTGAGTTCTACAGGACTCTTAATATCCTGCCTAATCAATTTCCCATCGGTATCGTAGTAACGCACAGAAGTGATAATAATCGAATTTGTCAGATCCGTATTGCGAATACTGAGCGTGGCTGACAACTCCATCACATCATCCTGGCTATTGTAGTGATAAATATGCGAGTAAATAGGGACATATACGGTTTGTCCCATCACAACTTTTGTTTTATCTAACGTGACCGATCTCAGTGAGGTTTCACGTTTTATATCAGGTTGTTGCCTTTGTGAGGTAGTTTGGTCAGAACAAGAGGTAATGACGCTCGCGGCGATCGCCCAACCAACCCAGAAATCATGTTTCAGCTTCATCGGCATTCATCCAAATACACCACATACATTGCAGTTACCTCTAAAGCAGAGTACACCTTCTCTCTCGTTTGAGGCGGCTTAGTGATAAGGTTTGAGCGGCAGTTCAATCTGAAACGTTGAGCCTTTGCCCACTTCACTCGTCACATGAATTTTTCCACCATGAGCCTGGACAATCTGTTGGACGATCGCTAACCCTAGTCCAAATCCACCACTATCGAGCGATCGCTCAGTGTCCACCCGATAGAAGCGATCGAAAATATAGGGTAAGTCCGCTTCTGAAATACCGATGCCCGTATCGATTATCTGAATGACTGCCAAATTGGAATGAAGAACTAGGCGTATTTTTACAGTTCCGCCCACTGGAGTATATTTACAGGCATTGTAAAGCAAGTTTTCGACTACTTGCCGCAGCAGCTCGGGGTCGGCCAATAATTCAATCCGTTGTGCCGGTGATTCGCAGGTCAGTTTGATATTTTGGGGTTCTGCAAGTGCGACAAACTGGGTTGCTAAATTGCTCAGCAACTCGTTGAGATTGATTAACTTGAGCGATTCCGGCGTAAGTCGCCCTTGATGACGAGCCAACAGCAGTAAATTATTCACCAGGGCTCCCATTGATTTTGCGCTATCTACAATATTTTCTAAGGGAGGATGGTAACGCGAATCATCAGCCGCGATGAGCAACCCAAGCTGGGCATTAGTGAGAATGGCAGAGAGGGGCGATCGCAACTCGTGAGAGGCATCGGCTGTAAAGCGCTGAAGCTGTTGATAGGCTTGCCGAATCGGTTGCATGGCCAGCCCGCTGAGAAACCAACCTGTGAGGGCAATTAAGCCCAGTGCGATCGGGACAGCGAGAGTTAGCACAATCTGAAGCTGAGTGAGCCCGTTTTGAGTTTCTGTCAGGGGAGTTGCAACCTGAAGATAACCGAGTACCCCAGTTCTACCTTCAACGGGCAATGTCACCTGACGCAGCCAGATTCCTGTTCCCAAAAGTGGATCGGTCGATCGAACTGTGACATAACCAAAGCGCGTATTTAACTGCTCTGATGAAGGAGTCCCAAAAAAACGAACTAACCGCCTTTGTGCGTTATACCAGCGTACATACATCAGATCTTCTGCAAGGGGATGAGACCCACTGCCTAACAGGGGGACATGGCTCAGATCGACCTGGCTCTGGTTTTTGCGAACTTCATAATGCACGCTGGCAGCCATGACTCTACTCTTGTCATAGAGCAGTAGGTCAACGGCTTCTAGTTTATCTTGTACCTCAATCTGGTAAATCACCCCCGCAAACAGCACGAGAATGCTTCCCATTGAGAGGGTGAACCAACGAGCCAGATTGCGACGACTTTGATTGAACACAGTTTGCTTTTACGATCGTTACTTTTCAGGGGAAGTCAGGCGATAACCCATACCGTAAATGCTATCAATCCAGTCTGCCGATCCTACAGCCTGCAAGCGTTGGCGGAGTTTGCGAACTAGAACTGCGATCGCATTGCTCTCTGGTTCAGTCCCCCATTCCCACACGCCTTGTTCAATCTGATTCCGAGTCAAAACTTGCCGGGGATGACGCATAAAATACTCTAACAACTGAAACTCGCGACAGGAGAGGGTAACGGTTGCACCTTGTCGCTCAACGGTAAGAGTATCGAGGTGGAGGTGCAGATCCTCAAGGCTGAGCGTATCTCCTTGCCAAAGGGGCGATCGCCGTCTTAATGCCCGCACTCGTGCCATGAATTCAACCAAATCGATCGGTTTCACCAGGTAATCATCTGCGCCTGCGTCTAACCCTGTCACTTTTTCAGGCGTGGTGTCTCTTGCCGTGATCATCAAAACCGGAGCTGTTTTCCCTGCGGCTCGATACTGACGACAGAGATTTACCCCACTGATATGTGGCAACATCCAGTCCAGAATCAACAAATCATAATCTTTTTCTGATAACAGCCACTGCGCCGTCTCTCCATCTTTTACCCCATCTACGCTATGTCCTGCCTGAGACAGCACTGTTTGAAGCGGCATCAGTTGCTTTGGGTCGTCCTCCACAAGTAGGATTCTCATATATTTCTTTAATTTGGCTTATAAACATTGATATATTGATATGCCAGCAATTCTCATTATGACTTTTGACTGTTCAGGGCAGTGAGAACGGGGTTAGTTGACATCCACCCCGGCGTGAACGCACGGGGATTCCATCTATTCAAGCCAATCAAAAATTGACAATTGCTTAAATTCTGGTGGGTTGACGCTTCTTTGGGTGCTGCTATCCTGGGATAGTCTTATGCTTCCTCCACGCCCGTTTAAAGTCTCCGAAAGTCCTCCGGCGACTAAAATGTTAGTTGCGGCGTTAATATCCCTATCATGAGACGTGCCACAGTTGAGGCAAATCCATTCTCGAATTGAGAGATCTAACTTCCCGATTTTAAACCCACAACAAGAGCAGGTTTTAGAAGTCGGTTCCCATCTATCAATGACTCGAAAATCTCTGCCATATTTTTCTGATTTTGCTTCTAGGAAAGTTCTAAATGTTCTCCAACCTAAATCAGAAATTGCACGGGATAATTTGCGGTTCCTAACCATTCCTGACACATTTAAGTCTTCTAACACAATCGTTTGATTCTCACGAATGATTTGAGTTGATAACTTGTGCAGGAAATCTGTGCGAGTATCAGCTAGTTTAGCGTGAAGTTTAGCTAACCGCTTTCTAGAAAATTCATGTCGTTTAGATGCTTTGGTTTTCCGAGAGAGAGATTTAGATAACTTTTTCAGCTTCCTAATCCTTTCCTTTAGGGGTTTGGGAGCTTTTATTTTTTGTCCGTTACTCAGAGTTGCAAAGGTTGAAATTCCTAGATCGATACCAACTGAACTATCAGAATATGGCAAGACTTCGGGTTGAACTTCCACGACAAAACTGAGGAAATATCGGTCAGAACTGTCCTTGATGATTGTGACTGAACTGGGTTCTGAGGGCAACTCTCTTGTCCAAACCACCTTAAGCTTTCCAACTTTCGCTAAATAAACCTTCTCACCTTTGATGGAAAATCCTAGTTTAGTGAATCGGGCGGATTGTTGAGATTTCCGCTTTTTAAAACGAGGGGGTTTAACTTTTTGTCCCTGACGTTTCCCTTTACAGGAATTGAAGAAGTTTTGGTATGCTTGCTCTAAATCGTTTAAGGATTGTTGCAGGGGAACTGCTGAAACTTCTGATAACCATTCCCGTTCCTCTAACTTCTTAGCTTGAGTGATGAATTGCTTTTGAAGTTCGGCATTTTTCGGTTTCTTTTTGCCTCCAATATATTCAGAAATGCAAAAAACTAGACTATCGTTCCATACTACTCTGACACACCCAAATAACTTGGCTAACGCCAATTTATGAGAGGGTGTCGGATAGCATCGGTAGCGATATCTAGCTTTCATTTGTTTTTGATATTTACTGTCTTTATCTTAACATAAACCAGAATAAAAAGCCGTCGAGCGAAGGACGGGGCTTTAAACCCAAAATTTTCGGTAAGAGAGTCAAAAGCTCACCGAGTCGAAGACGTTGACCCCCACCCGCAAGTTCGACGGCATCATTGGGTACTTTCGCGACGTGCTGCAAGCGTTAGTTGATTTTTCATAATGAGAATTGCTGTTATGGCAGAGAAGTTTGAACTGGTTAGGACTCTGGGGTGGACGATGGAAGCGGACAGACTTCCATGGCTTGAATCAAGCCGTGCTCAAGGGTGAATCGATGACCCACGTGCTCATCGACAAGAACTGCTCCAGCCAAGTCACGCACGACCTGATGCACATCGACCAAAATGCGCCCAGCTTCCTCCGAGTAAAAGGAAACCGGCTCGACGTGCGGATCGATCTCGCTCCATTGCTCCGTCCAGTAAGTGCGAACTTCTTCAGGTCCACGGACAAAACCGCCTTTGAACGCTTTCGGCCAAGCCACGTCCGCAGTCATGAGGGCAAGGGCAGCGTCAATGTCTCGCGCGTTGAAGGCTGCGTACGCCGCATGGAGCAGTTCGATTTCTGGTGCAGGTCGATCTGACATAAGTTGATCTGACATAAGAGGTATGGTGACAGCAGGTCTCATTATGCAAGATTATGAGAGTGATTCCCATCCAAACTCGCTATTTTGAGGAATTTCGGTATCTGAAACCCTTATTCCCTCGTTAGCAATCTAGGCTTGAAAGCTCAATTTATGCAAGGGTTTCAAAATGAGAATTGCTGTTGATATGCTGATGAAGTTTACCTATTTTAAGTATTAATCTAAAAATGCCAACACTTACTTTTTTTATACTTGCAGCTCTAGGAGAAATCTCTGGATGTTACGCTTTCTGGGCATGGGTGAGACTTGAAAAAAGTATTTTGTGGATTTTTCCAGGCATTTTAGCTTTAATCTGTTTTGCGCTTTCTCTAACTCAAGTCAATGCTTCAAACGCTGGAAGAGTATATGCTGCTTATGGAGGTATTTACATTCTGGCATCTCTGGTTTGGTTATGGCTGATTGAAGGAGTTAAGCCAGATAAGTGGGACTTGCTTGGTGTTACAATTTCCCTGATTGGAACCGTTGTAATTTTGTTCAGCCCACATCGCTGATTGCTTTTTATATCGAACTCGAACAATTTACGCATCTCTCTTGAGTAGGATTTCAGCAGAGCGATCGCTCCACTAAAGTGCAAATAGATCGCGGACCAAGCGTTTAAAACAGATAGGTGCAGTATGTGGCAGGTTACTAAACGTTGGTTAAAAGCATCAGGCGCAGACTTTTGGTTGCCGCTACCGTTTGTGGCGATCGCGTTTTGGGTTGGTTCCAGTTTCCTAATGGCTCAAGAATTACAACAACCCGAGATTGCAAAGAATAAACTTCAGGCAGATACCCAGCTTAAAGCAACGGTGTCTGTCAATATATTGCTGATCAACGCGGTGATTAACCGAAAACAAGGAACAACCCTGGTTGCGGTAGAAACAGCAGAACCCATTTTGAAGCGATTGCAATTAGAATTGCCAATGACTGACGCAACCCAGATAGAGACAGCGATCGCTCAAGAACTACAGTTATCGCGTCAAAATGTTCGCCAGTTAGTCCGTTACGAGATCGTTGAATAAGTTTATTGTTTCAATATTGCGATCGCATCCAGTCAAATAAGGTTGCCAAATCCATAGGTTTCCTGGCTGCGATCGCGCAATTTTTTTAAAGTGGCAAGAGCCTTTGGCGCTTGCCACTTCACTGTTAGGAACTACTGAGTGACGATTTCGTTAGTGATGGAAACATTTGCTGCAACTTGCCGAGCGAGTTGTTCTGCCAATGCTTTTTGTTCGACCGTTTGAACGCGCCCGGTTAACACAATCGCATTAGCCCGATCGTCTGCGTCCAAATCGAATTGCTTGAGGGTTGTATCGGAGTCTAAGGCATCTTCTACGCGATCGGCAATATCGTCAATGTTTTGATTTTCAGCCGTCTGTGCGGTCGTGGTTGCAGGCGCAGAAGCGGTTGGAGCAGTCGTATTTTCAGTGGCAATTGTGGGAGCAGAAGTAGATGGAACAGTTGTCTGTGAATTATTGGGGGGGGTGCAAGCACCTAAACCCAAAATTGCAACAGTGCTGACGCTGATTCCTTGCACCAAGAGCTTCAATAATTGCATATTATTTGCCTGTTTTGTTGGTTTTGAAACGCAATTTTGCCGAGAAACCTCAGCATGAACTTTTTCATCATCTCAACTTAACAAGTGAATGTACGATAGTTCATCCATCAAAAGTAATGCTTTTTATAACCCTATTAAAAGGAAACACTAAATCAAATGCAGTGAACTAAGGTTGGCAAGTTCACAAGCTACCTCAATCGGTTCTCTGCGTAAGTAGACGGAGCAAATGTGATCGAAATGTGACTAACAGAAATCAGTCGATCATTTTTCCCTCACATTCATCAATGACGCTAGAAACAAGACGAAACAACAGACAAGCACTTGGCTTGACAAGAAGCGTTATGACTGCAACGAATGTAGAAAAATTAGTAGAACACTCTTGGCATGACCTCTCTGTCGAGAAAGTGGCTCGGCTTTTAGAGAGTGACCTGGAAATAGGCCTATCTTCCGATGTGGCAGCGGAACGGCGCGATCGCCTCGGGCCCAATCAACTAACGGCTCAGAAGCCGCAAAGTGCCTGGTTGCGATTTATTCACCAACTGAATCAGCCGCTAATCTACATTTTGTTAGCTGCTGGGATAGTTACAGCATTTCTGAAAGAGTGGATTGATGCAGGTGTAATTTTGGGGGTCGCTCTAACGAACGCCACCATTGGTTTCGTTCAAGAGTCAAAGGCAGAGAATGCGATCGCCGCTTTAGCAAAATCTGTTGCAACTGAGGCAACGATTCTCCGCCACGGTCAAAAGCAAGTGGTTTCATCCAGCGAACTGGTTCCTGGCGATCTCGTCTTGCTGTCTTCTGGGGATAAAGTGTCTGCGGATCTGCGACTGATCGAAGTCCGTGACTTACAAGTCGATGAGTCAGCGTTAACGGGAGAATCTGTCCCGGTTGAGAAGGAATCCCAGGCGCTAGAGGCAGACACTCCGCTGGCCGAGCGCACGAACATGGCGTATACCGGAAGCCTGGTAACGTTTGGACAGGGACGCGGACTGGTCGTCAGCATTGGTGACATGACTGAGACCGGACACATCTCCCAACTGATGCAGCAAAGCAGCACGTTGGAAACCCCACTGAGTCGCAAAATTGACAAATTTAGCAAAACCTTGCTCTATGTCATTTTAGGTTTGGCTGCCTTCACATTTGTCGCAGGCATTGCCCAGAGATTTTCTTGGGTTGAGGTGTTCAAGGCATCTGTAGCGCTTGCAGTCAGCGCAATTCCTGAAGGCTTACCCGCGATTTTAACGGTGACACTGGCGATCGGGGTTTCCCAAATGGCAAAGCAGCACGCCATTATTCGCAAACTTCCGGCAATTGAGACGCTGGGCAGCACCACCGTGATTTGTTCCGACAAAACCGGAACCTTGACTGAGAATCAAATGACTGTTCAGGAAATTGAGGCCGGTGGAAAGCGATATCGGGTTAGCGGTGGAGGATATGCACCAGACGGGAAAATTTCTGTAAATGGACGCTCCGTTGACCTGGCGATCGCACCTGCTTTATATGAATGCCTGCAAGCAGGATTGTTGTGCAACGATTCTTATCTAGACGTGCAAGACGGGAACTGGACTGCGATCGGTAGTCCAACGGAAGGGGCGCTGGTTGCGGTAGCCCAAAAAGCAGGGTTAATGACTGAGCAACTGGAGGAAGCGCTTTCCCGGCTCGATACACTGCCGTTTGAATCTCAGTTTCAATACATGGCAACCTTACATGACGATCGTCCAGAACGATTGATTTATGTCAAGGGTTCAATTGAGGCAATTCTCAAGCGGTGTCGCCAGATGCTTGATGAAGAGGGAGAGGCGATCGCCATCAACCCAGCGCCGATCGAGCAAGCCGTGGAGAGGATGGCGAAAAAAGGGTTGCGAGTTCTGGCACTTGCCAAGAAAGTTGTACCCGCTTCTCAATCTTCTATTGAGCATTCTGATATTGAGCAAGGGTTAACTTTTCTGGGGCTGCAAGGCATGATCGACCCGCCTCGCCCCGAAGCGATTCAAGCGATTCAAGCCTGTAGGTCTGCGGGAATTCAGGTCAAGATGATTACCGGCGACCATGCCAAAACAGCAGCAGCGATCGCGCACCAAATGGGACTAAATCAAACCCAAGATGCTCCCGTTTTTACCGGTCAAGAACTCGCTCAAATGAATCAGCAGGAATTAGCCAATGCTGTCGAACAAAGCTGCGTGTTTGCTCGTGTAGCGCCAGAACAAAAGCTCCGCATTGTCGAAGCACTTCAGTCTAAGGGCGAGATTGTGGCAATGACTGGAGATGGAGTTAACGATGCTCCCGCCTTGAAGCAAGCTGATATTGGGGTAGCGATGGGCATCACGGGCACTGAAGTCACAAAAGAAGCCGCAGATATGATTCTGACGGATGACAACTTTGCTTCGATCGAGAAAGCAGTTGAGGAAGGACGCACGGTTTATAAGAATCTGCTGCGGGCGATCGCTTTCATCCTGCCCGTGAATGGTGGAGAGTCCATGACCATCTTGATTGCCGTACTTCTGGCAACCCCGCTACCCATTTTGCCAGTACAAATTTTGTGGCTGAATATGGTCAGTTCAGTTGCGTTGAGCTTACCGTTGGCATTTGAGCCGCCCTCTCCCGATGTCATGCAACAGCCGCCTCGACCTGCCAATGAACCGCTTCTGTCTCGCAGGCTGACGGCTCGGATTCTGACAGTTTCGGTATTTAACTGGATTGCGATCTTTGGGATGTTTGAATGGATCGTCCAAACCACAGGCAATGAAGCTCTAGCCCGGACGATGGCAATTCAAGCATTGGTTGCAGCCGAAGCTTTTTACCTGTTAAGTATCAGTCGCTTCGTTCCGGCGATCGTCGCCAAACTACGCGGTAAAGATGAATCAGTTGGCTACGCGGTAGCGATCGGCATTGGGGCTATTTTCATTCTCCAATTCCTGTTTAGCCAATCGGGCATTATGAATCAGTTATTCGACACAGAAGCTTTGACCGCAATCCAAGGCTTAATTTGTATCGGATTCGGACTGCCAATGATTGCTTTGTCAGCTTTGCTAAAGCGTTTTGCACCTCTGAACTAAGTAGTTTTTGTGATCGGGCCATTCACAGCGGCTCTACACACTATTTACCAATTTTGTAGCGTTTAATATTGAATATTTCTCATGAATTACCAAAACCTCAAACGTGCTAGCGGCCTATTTACTAATCATCGAAACGCAGAGCAGGCGCTAGTTGAGCTAAAAAGCAGGGGCTTCCCCATGCACAAGATTTCAGTGATTGCTAAACCTTCTGACAATGATGCTTTGGACTCTCTGGGCGTGCAGAAAATTTTAATCACAAGAGCAGCAGGCGCACAAGTAGGCGCGATCTTAGGCAGCATACGACTAGGTTCACTAGCCTTAATTGTTGGACTCAGCAGCCTGCTAATTCCCGGTATTGGTCAGGCAGTAGCGGTGGAAAGTATTTTAGCAACTTTCTTTGGAAGTGGGATTGCTGCAACTGCTGGCGGTCTATATGGCGCACTTCAAGGATGGTTGGTGCCAGAAGAACAAGCAAGAATTTACAATGACAGATTTAACCAGGGAGATTATTTGATCGTCATGGAGGCAAGAGAAAATGAGATCGTGATTGCTGAACCTGTCCTTAAACGTTGGGAGATTCTGACGTGGCGTGTCTGTGATGCTACTTAAATTCAAGGTAAGAAAGGACGATTACCTTCGAGGAATTTAGTCCCGCCACTCAGAAGGTCCAAAACCAGCTCAAAATTTTGGTTGTCGATGGCTTTGGGCGATCGCTCTCCTACTCCTGACATATGGATCGACAACGCGAGCATCTCAATGAAAGCAACCAAGCTAGAAATTGGAGTTTTGAGGCAGGAGGCAGAAGGAAGGAGCCAGAAGAAATATTTTTACAAATATGAAATGCTCCCATCAACAACTTCCATTACCTGCCTTAGCGGCAACCGCGATCTGGTCGGCAACGCTTCAGAATAGACTGTTGAAAAAAATATTAAAAACCCGCACAATTAATAGGAATTAGCATCCTGTAAGGTTTTGTAAATCATCCAGAGCTAGCAAAAAAATAGCAATCTAAAAACGATTAAAGGTGTTTTCAAGGCGCGTGCGATCGCTCAGCGAAATGAGTCTGTGCAAGCCTAGAGTAGCCATGTGAGAAATAAAGACCACTTCGATTAGGAAATGGCTCATTGCCTCTAAAGTGACGATTGCCCAAGCTAATCCTAGTGGAGTTTGAATGCCATAGCCAATTCGGAAAAATGTTTCGACACTGAAATACAAGAAGGGCAGAAATCCAGCAACACGTTCCCCATTATGCTTCTGAAGTCCTCCCAAATCCAGTGCATCCAGACTCCAATAAGCAAGAGCAAAAATCAGAACCAGGCTGAGGGAAACGATCGTCAATTGCCAAAGGGTGAAAAGCCAGCGAGATTGTGTGGTGCGATCGGTTGTCATAACTATTTCCCAAAAGTGAATAAACTGATTACTATAGCAATCCTCGCCGCATCAGGTGTGAATTTCTTACTCCCTCCCCTTGCTAAGGGGGGAGAGTTGGGGTGGGGTAAAAAATTTACGACTCCTGCAAGGATTGCTATAAGATGTCAGCCTGGCCTGGGAAAGCGATCGCTGTGTTCAGTTTATGAGCGATATAATACCAATTTCATAAAATAGTGCTACAGTTAGTAGAAGTGCATTTTGCAATTGACTAGCCAAATAGAGGTCAAAAAAATGTCAGGAGTTGTCAAGATTGTAATTCGAGAAACCGCAGCAGAACTGAAAACTTTGCTGTGCCGAGAGAAAGATGCTGTGCGCCACGAAAAACTGCTGATTCTGTATTGGCTCAAAACCAAAACAGTGGATAGTGTATTGTCTGCTGCGGTGCGATTAGGTAAGCATCGTACCACAATACAAAGATGGTTGTCTAGCTACCGGACTGGGGGAATAGAAGAATTATTATGCCAGAAACCTCGTGCGGGTCGGCCCAGAATAATGACTTCAGAAATTGTAGAGAAATTATCACAAGAGTTAAACCAAGTAGAAGGGTTCAGTAGCTACAAAGAAGTACATCAGTGGTTGACAAGCTGTTGTGACATTCCCGTGGCATATCGGACAGTGCATCAATG
>NZ_SRRZ01000260.1 GCF_013179805.1 Microcoleus asticus IPMA8
TCTGATTTTGCATAGCTCTGAGATTTGCTTCGATCCGCTGGCGCTCTTGAATTTCATTCTGCAATTGCTCTACAGTGTGGGTGAGTTCAGATGTACGCTCCTCGACTTTGATTTCTAGTTCCTCATTAGCCTTTTGCAGGGCTGACTGGGCTTGTTTGCGATCGGTGATATCGCGGACGATCGCCACATATTCTTGCAGATCCTGATTGGTTGTCGAAGCGCTTTGAGAGAATCGGTCTGAGATGGCAACTTCTAGAATGCGCGAGTCGCGATCGGGTTGGTTGAGAGTTTGTTCGCTGCGACTGAGCCACCGATCGGGCTGAGCCCCTAATCCGGGTAGAAATTTGTTGAGGTAAGACCCAATTAGCCTAGTAGAATCTATTCCGAAGACGCTTTCAGCAGCGGGATTAGTCTGGCGAATTACACCTTTTTCATCCAGCACTACGATCGCATCTAGGGCAATGGTAAATAGCTGTTCTGCTCCCTCTCGTGCTTCATCCATTGAGACGACTTGGGGTAAACTCGTCCAGCAGGCGATCGCCACCGCCACAAAAGCAACTAACAAAAGCAGCGCCAGCAAAAGATTAGAACCAACACTAGAGTTAGCGTTTAATCTGATCCCAGAACCCCAACCGATCGCCACAGCGCTACAGACCAGTAAAATCAGGATTACCACCTGAAACGTTACAAAATCTGCGACCAGGCGATTGCTCTGCGTCCTGTAAAGTTTAATCCACCACTCCGCATGGAAGGGGGGAAAGTTTATGCGTCGCATCGCCCCATCCGCTGCCCACAAGACGATCGGACACAGTAGACCCAGGATGAAATCTTGCCACCCCCAAGCCAATCCGCCACAAACCAAAACAACCGTCTCTACCATAAAGAAGCCTAGAGACCACCACGGCCACAGAACCTCTGGCCGCTTTCTTTGCAGCCACAGTGCTAGATGGACTGCCATAATCGAGACCAGGTAACTAATACCTGCCACGACTACTATATGAGCTAAGTCCCCCCAAATTAGAAAGAACAGGCTGACAAACAGCGTAGCCATCAGGGCCGGGCCAAAAACTCCCCGTCGAGACACCACAGCGAAGACGGGGGAAATCTTTCCGTCTACGGCAAGTTGATACAAAATGCGGGGACTGATGGAAAAGCAAGTTGTCGAAGAAAGCAGCCAGCCGGAGAAGACTAGGAATGTTACGAGCAGGGGAGCTGAATCGCCCCAGAAAGGTCGGGCTGCTACTATCAGACTTGAGAACGGATTGGCGGCGATCTCTGGAGTAATCGGCGATCGCATCACGATCCAGGAAACACCCATAAAGGTCAGAGGCATAAAACCCGTCGAGATTCTCAAAAACCGCAGCGTTTCCCCAGGACGGCGGCTATCGGCGACAAATGAAGCAGCCGTTTCACAGGCATAAACTATAATCGTTGCAAAGAAGTACCATTTTACCCAGTCCAAAAAGCTGACGCTCGGCACGGTGGTGGGAAAAAAGCCCGGACTGCTTGGAGAGAAGGCTAACCAGCCCAACCCTTGAACGGAAAAAGTAAATAAGAATCCAATAGCCGGGATGATGAAAAATAAATGCAGGATGCTCAACCCCCTAGTGCCGCTCCAAGCCACAATCAGGGGTAGCACTGTAAATCCAATTTGCAATAGCCGCTTCGGAAAAGTAATCCCCAATGGCTCCAGGTTGATGGCGATCGTGTCTGTGAGTAGGATGGCGTTAAACGCCCCACCACAAGCCCAGCCTATGTAATATCCCAGGGCTGCATAAAGTCCTATAGCCGGGTAGTTTTTTAGCAGTCGAGTGGTATAGTTCGGCGTTCCTCCGGCTACGTTTGGCCAATGCTCGCCTAAGCGTTTCATTTGCAAGTTCAGCATCATACCGACGAGCATTCCAGGCAAGCAGACTAAAAGCGCCCCTGTTCCGAGAGCTGCTTCGATCGTCGGCGCAAGGCTCAGCCAACCGAGATGAGAAGTCAGGCCAAAGCCCCAAGTTTCTAAAGAACTGAGGGTTCGCTCCAAACGCATAGGCGATCGCCTATTCAGATTTTCTCTTGGGGAAGGCTGAGTTGGTTCTGAGTGGTAGCCGTTTTCCGGCTGGTGTCGGATGTCTGTCGCCATCAGTTTTACCTATTATTTTTTGGATTTTGCAGTCGCCACCCCGATATTCCGCTTTATAGAGTTCAACTTTTTTGTATTAAGTATTTTTGCTACTCTTAAATTTTGGCAAAGCGGCCTTTCCCAGTCAACCCCATGAAAATCTATCTCAATCCATCTTTAATATTACCAGGACTTACGCAACTGCCACAGATCCGTGTACCAGCACCCTAAAATTAGACAATAAACATCTGAACATCGGATTTTTTTAGCCAATCAATTAAATAATTTGATAGCAGCCAGTGTTTAATTTGATATATTGTTTGATGAGTTTTATCGGCTAAACTTTTGAGCGCCAAACCGACACAAGTTCATGGTAAGCAATATGATTTATTGGAATTCTAGCTTGACGGCGCTGGCAATATTCTCTGTCGGTTAGTTGCTTAATTATCCTAGGAAATTGCTTAATTTTCCAACCAATAGCACACAGTTTTTGTAGGTTCTTCGTGCTGGCTTGAGTTGGGAGCATCCCGGTTTTGTAAAAGTGCTATCCAGAGAGGATAATAGGTAGAGCGTCAACAGAAGCGTGAACTGCATTTGTAGGAGGAGTGG
>NZ_SRRZ01000261.1 GCF_013179805.1 Microcoleus asticus IPMA8
TTTTCTTTTTCACCCTCATTCTCTCCTGGCGCGGTGGCTCTAGTTCTTCTTTGGCCACCGTTCTCATCTTTGGTTAGTCTAAACTACAGTATTTATTAACCTATGCTTCTACCTAAAGGACTGGACTAATGGTAAACTCCAGTCGCAATATCCATCACCATGTCGTATTTGTCGCGGTACGGCTTGCGGGCGACTAATGCCTCAGTGAAATAGTGCATTGCCACTTTTAGTTCGCTATTAGCTCAACCGAAATGTTCTAGGAGCAACCTAGCAAGGTGTGGATCTGGATCGGACAACCGCGAATTGAATTCTAGCTCTTTGACGTGATAAAATATTTGGATTTCTTACCTAATATTACTGTGCTTGATGTGCTAGCTATCGGGATAAAAGCTTGAATCAATTCAAAAAAATGTCAAACAAACAGACCTCTAGAGAGCAAAGTATTTTAGGTTGAGTTGCTGCCTCTAATTAAACAAATTAACGGCTACAGTTTCCCTCGCTTTCTACCTAGAGCTATAGATTGGAAGAGGATTTTTTCTAAGCTCTTCTTAAAAGATATCCACGAATAAATTCAGGAAACTGTACCGCATTTTTTCAATCCAAAAACCATCCAGCTACGGGAATGAGCATACACTCATCCCGCAGTAGGACGGTATCAGTCGTCTCTTAAGATCTGGGCGACGTGTTCATCTGTGGCATTGTTTGTGTCGGTTGGAAAAACCCAAAGTAGGCAGCGACGATGGCTGTTAAGGCGTTGAACCAAACATTATTCCCGAAAATCGGCATTAAGCCGAACGTTGTCTGAGCGACTGGCAGCAATCCCATGATTGCTATTAAGGCATAGGCGATCGCAAAACCCCGATTGTAGAGACGCGCACCACCTGAACTGGTATAGGCAACAATCCCCACGATCCCAACTATTATGTGTACGATGTTATGCAAGAGATTGGTTGGGAATAGCCCGAATAGATAGCCAAATCCCGCCGAATAGATGTTAGGAGATGTATCAACCGGGATAGCAGCACCTGTAGGTGGCAGTGAAACAAGACCTGGTACAAATCCAGCTACACCTATAACCGCGAAGAGGATTCCGATAATCAGGGCACAGTAACGCTGTCCCATATTTTCGCTGTTCATTTTGTCCATCTTTTTTATTCCCTCATTTTTTCAAATCTTCTTGAATGGTGTTCTTATCGCTTTTATTTTCACTTCAATGGAGTTCCCTAAAGAATAGAAAGAAATACTATTGGGTAAGCTGAGGCGAGATATACCCCGCAAGTACCGTCAGATTATCTATTCCTATTCTTCACCTACTCCCCACTCTTCATTTGAGAATCTCCTAGAAGCAGTGCAATAATACTTTCTATTAAAGCCATATTTTAGCCCGTTTACTCTATCAAAAGGAAGAATTAGAGCGGTAGGATTAATGCAGAGTGACAAACTCTTCGATAACTAAAGGATGAAGCCGATTGCTTCATCGAAATGTTTCTTAGTTGCCCTTAAGTGGGGGGATAAAGCCATACATTTAATAATCTCTACAGCCGCTTCACCCACCATGTAAGCAGCACTGGATCAGATCGGCTATCAACAACTAACTTGATTAACGTGAGTTCGACGCGAGCGTGAGCGACTGGAAACATAAACGAACTCTTGCTCGCGAGCGCGGTCACTCACGGGCTAGACAATTATCGGAGACGGGCTTTGTTGCTGCATCAACTGTCGCGCTCCGCGATCGTGAGTCCCTCAGGAATTACGCATAGACGCTATATAATATAGAGTTCTAAAAATTCCGAATCCTCGGAAAAATAGGTGAGCCATTGTCACGAATTTAAAAAGTTAAATTTTCAAAACATTACCAAGTTTTATTTTAAACTAGCTGGCAATATATAGTGAATTTTAATTCATTTATATATTAAATATAGCAATACATTTTATTAAAATTTCTCTTATTTCTCCAATTAAATGTGTTATTTTTTAGAGGCAATTCCACAGTAAAAATGTACAAAAAATAATATGATTAATATGAACAAAACTTGGGGCAATGAGCAGCTTCTATGCCGATTAAGTGTTTGACTTCGGGATGAAATTATTGAACTTTTTAACGCATTATATCAACTTTTTTGATATCGGTTGTGTCACATTGGTTTAAGTCATTGGTTGCTATATATTCCGTGCTTTTGGTATAAACAGTAACACCAAAAAATTTTTGTTTGTCGAGAAGTTGCGAACTTTTATGAGTTTTCCTGACTGGATTTCTTGTGATGTCCTCTCAATTTTTTTTAGTTATTTATTTATACTTGGATACTCCTCCGGTGTCATGTACTAAACGATTCTTTTTCTATCGGCAATAGTAAATATTTCCCAAACTGTCAATTTTGCTATCAGTTTTTGGTACGCATACCAGCTATCCATAAGCACTTGGGCGAAAGAAATCTGTTGGCTGTTGACCAAACCATCTAACATATCAGCAACGTATTATAGATGGCTTTTACCATCATCACAAGGGCGCTAAATCCGGTAATTTATTACCTAAAATCTACCGCTTTTTTGGTTGATATACAATTTATTAATGCTATTTCTGGTAATATAGCAATCCTAAATGAATTGTGAAAAGGCATCAAATCTTTTCAAGTTAGGAAAATTGAAAAGATTATATTTAGCAAACAATTGAAAT
>NZ_SRRZ01000262.1 GCF_013179805.1 Microcoleus asticus IPMA8
TATCGTGCACACTAGCTAATTTAGGATGATTACATTTACGTCAAGGAGCTTAACTACACAGAGGCTTTGATTGTTTTCGGAGATGTCTTTTTAGCGACCAAGATGCTTGCACTCCTGTCAAAGCAAAACAGAGATGTACTCAGATGATGGGAGCATCTCAATGAAAGTAAAAAGCGTTGTTTAGGAGTGCGATCGTCCCGCACAAAACAGTATATACATATAGCAAGCAAGGTGTGGAGCCCGCGATTTATAGTGCCGAAGTGCCACAGCGAGCAATATTTAATTTTGTGCGCCTGCTAACAATCTCATATCAATTCCCCCCCACAAAGAAATAAAATAGTATTCAGAAAAGCCTTTAATTCAGGACAGACTACAGCAGCATCCATGAGATTTTCTCCATCTAATATTCTTTTTGCATCCCGTGCTTTATCATAGCTCCGACGTTTCCCCTGTTCAAATATTTCTTCAATCCTCTTAGAAGGTGGATTATTGTGATTTACCAGTTCAGGAGGACCGCTAGGAACCGCTCTATTGCCTCCTGATATTTTCTGAATTTTTGACCAAAAAGGTAACAGCCAAGCTTCAAAGTCATGGGAAGCTGTATGGGGATAAAATTTAGGATTGTCCCCTACCCATTCTTTCATTTGAGCCTTAGCATCCGCTGCATCTTTAAAATCTTTAGTGCCTGTATAAACATCTGTTAATGCAATTACAGCATGACAGGCATCTTTACCAGTCAATAAATTTTCCACGACGTCCTTGAGTTTCTTTTCTTTGTGAATGCGACCTTTACAACATATAAACTTTAATTTGGGCATCTGCTGTCCCAGGCGTGGCTTAAGAAACTCTTGCAGCTTAGGCTTAAATGCCATTTCCGTTTCTCCTTCAACCACAATAGCAATCTTCACGGTCTGCCTCCAAAAATGTTCATTGCCCAAAGCTGATCCAAGCTATAATCTTCTAACCAGTGTTCTAAGTCTATAGAGTCAGCCCAAGTTAGATTTGTGAGACCATCTTCAGAATCACAAACTAGCACCTCGTGAGGCTTTAAAAATCCGATCAATCTATCTGAATGAGTTACTACAATTAGTTGAGTTCTTTGAGAAGCTTCTCTCATAGCATGAGCTAGTTGTTGTAACAACTCTGGATGTAAACTCACTTCCGGCTCATCAATCAGCGTGACAGCGGTCAAATCTCGACTTTGCAGTAAGGTGATTAACCAGAGAAATCGCAGCGTCCCCTCGGATAGTTGGTGCATATAAAAAGGATTAGAAAAATTTCGATCCTTCCAAGTCATTGCTAAAGTTCCGGCTGCTACTGGCGGAAAGCTTAATCGTTCAAAATCAGGAAAAGCCGCAGCCAGTGTATCTTGGATAATTTCAAATCGATTTGGATCTGTTTCTCGCAGATAATAAAGGCATGAAACTAAATCCTCTCCCTTGGCACCGGGCAAAGTTGCAGGCCGCATAGATTGAGGTAAACGGATAGGACTTTGAGGGTAAAGATTTAACTCCCAAGCCTTATAAAAGCTACATGAAGCTAAGTGCTGCCTCAATGTTTCTGGTTCCCGATACATCTTAGGAACCTGAGCGAGTGAGCTTTCCAAAGGATTGTACTGCCAGTTTGGACGTAGTAGCTTTTCATCGTCTGGACTGAAATATCTGACATCTAAACCGCGAGATTCAATATACTTAAAAGGTTGAGAAGCATTGGGATCGCGCTGTTGGATTAGAGTTTCTGAACCAATTTCATAGAATTGACCTTTGGTTGCAAGTTTCAGAGAATAGTTTAGCGGTTCCTGATTCTCTATAGGCATCGATAAGGAGATTGACACGCTATCAGTCCGGTCTAATGTTACTATCTGAGTTAGACCGCCCAACTCGGAAATTTTGGACTGTAACTGACCGTTGGCTGATGCTGCTAAAAGTGAGAATATTTCTAAGAAAGAACTTTTCCCAACACCGTTAGCACCAATCATCACTGTCAGAGGTCGCATTCCCACCTCTGCCGAAAACAAACGGCGAAACCCCTCGATCTTTAGGCGCTCAAATGTGTTCATAACTTTTGCCCTTGAGCTTGTAGAATCGTAATATGCACAATTTTATTCCAGAACAGCGCTTTTTTCCATATCTGACTTGGACAGAAATTGAGTCTATGCCGGACAAGGAAAATACTGTGATAATTCGGCCACTAGGTGCGATCGAACAGCACGGCCTCCATTTGCATTTAATTGTAGGTGTGGCAATTAGCGCGACGGTGACTGGCAAAGCGCTGGCTTCGTTAGATGCAAATATTCCAGCTTATGCTTTGCCAACTCTTTACTATGGCAATTCGACTGAACACTGGCATTTTTCCGGTACAATTATGCTCAGTGCTTCCACACTTTTAGCAGTAATTGTCGAAATTGCTGACACTATTTACAGAGGAGAAATTCGGAAATTAGTATTAATGAACGCTCGCGGCGGACAGTCGCAAGTGATGGAAACTGCGGCGCGGGGCATTCATCAAAATATCAACTTTTTTCGGTTTTTCCACGGTTTGTTTGGCCAATACTCCGGACAGTTTTTAAGCAGCTAAAGTACCATAAGACAAGACTGAAGGAAGGTTAGGGTGATTTAAAATCAAATCCCGGTCTAAA
>NZ_SRRZ01000263.1 GCF_013179805.1 Microcoleus asticus IPMA8
AGTTATAGAAAACAAAAAGTTATGTTTTGCCGAGCTTGAATCCTCCATCAATTCCGATCGCGATTTTTTTTAACTTATTCAGCAAACCCTAATTAAACCGCAGATGAACGCAGATGATTGCAATATCATCTGCGTTTTTTGATTGACTACCCGAAAATTTATAATAATTTCAACTGTAAAGATTGTGGTCTGGGTCTAACCAGACAATATAAAAAATATTTTCACTAAAAAATCCATGCACCCTGCCGTATTCATTAGCAGATATTTGAAACTGGTAGGGGATATTTACTAGCTCATCTTCATTGGGAATGCCGAAGCCATTAGGTTCAGTTGTATCTTGCCAGACAATTCCATGACAGCGCAGGCTTTTACTCTGATTATTTATAATTTCTTGAGATTTCAATTGTGATAAATCGCGCAGCCTTCTCAATAGAGATGCCAGATATCTCGAATCTCGATCGGCAAGTGAAAATTTATCTTTATCATCCTGATAATACCTGAAAGAAAAACTAATTCCTGCGGGTATTTGTATCTCTACAACCTCTCTCTTGGCGGAAGATGGCTGACTGCGAAGATTTGTGTCTTTTCTTTTTTTATTCTTCTTCGATGACACGGGTTTTGTAGTATGCTTTCATTAATTCTTTAGAAATAATAGCATGGCAAGGTTCATCTCTTGGCAATTCACCTCTAGCCTTAATCCAAGGGTCTTCGCGTCGCACCATCAATTCTAACTCATAAGCATCTCGAAAGAAATAATCATCGGATAACTCGTCTAAAAACTCTTGTACTTCCTGTGGAAATTCGGGTTTTTCGACTTCTTTGAGAATTGGCTTAAAGCCAAATTGTTCTTTGTATTCGTAAAATAGAGCCGGGATAGTCGGCCCGTGCACCCAGGCTTCAAAATCTTCATCAAAAAGCGGTGTATCTTCAAAGGCTAGATACCATGCTTGGGCATAGTACAATAGTTTTTGTAGCTTGTGGTTGCTGAGGTAGGAGCCTACGTCATTCGCGAACCAGATGTAGTAATCACCCAGTTGGGAGGCTGTTGTTACTGTAGTTATTGTGGTCATATAATTCGACTCAATAAGTTTTGTATCCTATGATAGCACAGGGCGAGCGCACGAGCCCACTCCTGTAATCGATACTTACTTGTAGGAATCCCGTTAGGTTACAACCCTTTGATATACTGCCTCAATACAGGTGGGAGAGTGTAAAGACTTTCCTGTTTTTCTATCGAACAGCGCCGCGATAAAGATTGGAGCGCGTTGAGTAAATCTGATGATGATATTTGTCCGTTTTTTAGCAAGTTTGCTAGGTTGACTGGCTGGTTTTCCCTAGCCAACAATGACAAAACTTGTTTTTCTAGTTCGGAAGTGCGATCGTACTGCTGCTGTAAAACATCTTTCAAATCTTCCGGCAACAATATGGTATCATCTAGTAATAATTCTGTCACGCCGATTCCCAACTCTTCAATCAGATTCGCCACGCTTTTTAACCATAACGGATTGCCTTGGTAGCGGTGAATGAGTGCTTCACTGTTGTCGCTTTCTTTTAACCCATAATCTCTGAGTATTTCCCGTCCGGCTGCGCTGTCTAAACCCTTGAGTTGTAAGGTACGAATAAGAGTATTTTGGCTTTTAACTTGAGTCACTTCTCTGGGTTGTTCCCAACCGATTAGCAGAAAGCAGCTTTGATGAGATAATTTTTCTATTTGTTTGAATAAAGAGCGAGATTCTTCGTATTCTGGTTTATATTTTCCTGCCAATTCGCCGCTACAGAAAAGGTTATGAATGTCATCCAAAACTATTAAACAGCGATACTTTTGCAAATATTTAATCAGCGGTAAGCGTTTCGGGTTTGTTGGGGATAAATCTTGTTTTTCTAAATGCGAGAAAAACTGTATTAGTTTATGTTCCAATTCATCTGGGGTGTAGGAGGCGTCGATGCTGCACCAAATGACGCATTCAAATTCATCTTTTATTTGCTGTAGGAGTTGGACTGCTAGGGGTGTTTTGCCGATGCCACTGATGCCGGTGAGCGCGAGCAGGCGGCTGCGTTGTTGTAGAATCCAGGTGGTGAGGGTGTCGAGTTCTAGAGTGCGATCGTAGAAATGACCCAAATCCGGCATTTCGCTTAAGTCTTGATGTAAAGTTCGGGTTTGTTGGGGGTTAGATGTTTGTTCTGTTGACGGGGTTGAGTTTGGTATATCTGTTAGGTATAAAGTATGCCCACAGATCATATAGCTACTTTGGTTGTGGTGTTGCTCAAAATGTGAAAATGTTGAGCGAAAATTTGATTTAGTGACTCTTTTTCCCAACTCTTGTGAAAGGGTCTGCCATAATTCCATTCCTACCTCTCTAACGCGATCCTCAGATCGGTTAACCGCCTTGGCAATTTCTTTATAATCCTCATCTTCCCACGTCCCGTGCAGGATTTTCTCTTGTAAGTCATTGAGATGCTTACCTGTTCTAGCAAACACCAGATCGTCTGCGAGTTTTATCACTTCCTTAAGGTTCATATAGCAATCCTAAATCAGTTGCAAATTAATCGGGCTTCACTAATCATGATTAAGTTGGTATTAATTCAGTTTTTTCAACAAAAAAGT
>NZ_SRRZ01000264.1 GCF_013179805.1 Microcoleus asticus IPMA8
GTTCTGGGCTCGGTTCCGGCAAAGGTTCTGGGCTCGGTTCCGGCAAAGGTTCTGGGCTCGGTTCCGGCAAAGGTTCTGGGCTCGGTTCCGGCAAAGGTTCTGGGCTTGGGGTTGGCAAAGGTTGCGGGGTTGGGGTTGGCAAAGGTAGCGGGTTTGGTACCGGAGTTAGTGTCGGGGTCGGACTGGTAAGTGCTGGCGGTGTCGGAGTGGGTTTGGGGCGCGAATTGTTGAGAAATGAGCCGACTAAAGCCCAGGAACCGAAGCCAGTCAAGATTACTAAGCCCGTCAGCAGTCCGATCGCAGCAATGGGATTGTCCCAAAAAGAGCCGCCAACAGGCTCAATTAACGGGTCTGGCTGGTTTTGGGGGTGGGAACTCTGGGCGGCTGGCTCCGGCGATCGGCCCACGGCCACCGTTGGTATTAGCGAAGCATTTGACGGCACCGCTGCTGGCGCAGGGGGTACAGTTGGCGGCTGGCTAGGTTTAGGATTAGTTTGGTTGTCGAGTGCTTGGGCGACTTCGCTGACAGATTGATATCGATCGCCCGGAGACCGGCTCAACATCCGATTCAGCACCAAAGCCAAACCCGTGCTCACCTGCACTCGCTGCTGCCAATTCCACTGCAGCGTTGTTTGATCGAGCAATTCCTGCGGTTCTTTGCCCGTCAGCAGGACGATCGCCGTTACAGCTAAAGCGTAGAGGTCGCTGCTGGCTGTAGCCCGCCCGCTTTGCAACTGTTCCATCGGCGCGTAGCCGATTTTACCGACAGTTGTCGCGTGGGCTGTTCCTTCGGGAGACTGGACTTTGGTGGCGAGTTCCTTCACCACTCCAAAGTCAATCAGCACGGGCATTTGGTCGTTTTCCCTACGGATGATATTTTCTGGGGAGATGTCGCGGTGGATGATGCCGCGGGCGTGGATGTGAGCGAGTACCGGCAGCATTTGCCGGATAAATACCAAGACTTCGGCTTCGGTGAAGGTGCGGCCTGTTGAAGTTCGATCGAGCAGCAGTTCGCGGTAAGTCATCCCTTCCACGTAATCCTGCACTAAAAACAAACGCTGGTTCTCTTCAAATATTGCCCGAAACTGGGGAATTTGTGGGTGCCCAATTTGGTAAAGTATTGCCGCCTCTCTTTGAAACAATTCCTTCGATTTTTCCAAAACGTAAGGCCCGCTTTGCACCGGAATCAATTCCTTCAGGGCGCAGCGTTCTTGAAACCGCCCCAAATCTTCTACTAAATAAGTCCGGCCAAATCCTCCTTGACCTAAAATATTCACCAAGCGGTAGCGGTTTTGTAGGAGAGTTCCAATAGCAATAGGTGGCTGCATAAGTTTAAGTAGAAACTGTTAAAAAATAGACCATCGCTCACAGACTTAGTAATGCTATGTCTTTAATGCTCTTGAGCATACTTCACTGTCTGTAGTCCCCAGTCCCGACCAAAATTAGCATTGTACATTTTTTTGACATTATTGAACGCAAGGATGCTGAGAAACCGGGTCTTTTCACGAAAATACACAGGTTGCAACCCGCAGATCCGAGCAAAAACCCGGTTTCTGCGTCAATATCTCAAGGGAGAAATGCACGATTTTTCGTAGAAACCGGGTCTTTTGGTCTTAGCCCTAATAAATTGTCGCCCCTCGGCCTAAGCCATACATCTCTATAAAGCTTGAGATTATTTATGGGAGATGTCTACTGTCTACTGACTACTGACTGCTGACTGCTGACTGCTGACTATTGACTAAGCTTTGCTTTCACCATGTCTTGAATTCTGTTACCGTCTGCTTTGCCTTTAAGCTGCTGCATTGCCTTGCCCATCACCTTGCCCATATCTTTTGCAGAAGTAGCGCCAACCGAAGCAATCACTTCGTCAACGACTTGACTCACCTCTTCGTCTGACATCTGCGGCGGCAAATACTCTTCAACAATTGCTAACTCCGCCTCCTCTTGTGCGACTAAATCTTCGCGGCCGCCTTTGCGGTATTGTTCGATCGAATCCCGGCGCTGTTTCGCTATTTGCATCAAAATTTCCAGTTCTTGAGCTTCTGTCAGCGTGTCTTGGCCGGAGGGACGGAGGCTGACTTCTTTTTCGAGAATAAATTTCTTGATGCCGCGAACTGTTTCCAACCGAACTTTGTCCTTGGACTTCATGGCTGCTTTGATTTCTGCGTCAATGCGTTCTCTT
Organism: Microcoleus asticus IPMA8; assembly: GCF_013179805.1. Classification (GTDB taxonomy): domain Bacteria; phylum Cyanobacteriota; class Cyanobacteriia; order Cyanobacteriales; family Microcoleaceae; genus Microcoleus; species Microcoleus asticus. The sequence goes on from NZ_SRRZ01000264.1 coordinate 2,182, forward strand.
AAGCTCATCGATTTCTACCTTGCTTTGCCCGATATCAAAAATCTGGAGTTCGCTCCCGATTCTTAATTTTTTTTACAGTATTTTTCAAGTTTATTGCCTGTTGGTGGCATTTTTATTGCATTAAACCCGGATGCCTTCGGCCTTCGACCGAATTTTGGGCGGCTAGACTTCCAGCCTCGACCCCAAATTGGCTCGCGCCAGAATATTGAGACGTAGGGGCAGAAGTGCGATCGTACTTCTGCCAGTAATGATATCGCTAGAGCCCACATTCCGCAGCCTGGGGTATCACACAGCATAATTACGTAGAAAACTCTATCTTTAACCCAATACGGTTCAGTTAAGGCTTAAATGATGGTAAATTACGTATTGTGTCCAAAAAGGGAGAGCAAGTACGGTGCATCTTAAAGAATTCT
>NZ_SRRZ01000265.1 GCF_013179805.1 Microcoleus asticus IPMA8
TCAAGCATTCTATTAAGTTATTAATACATTACTTGAAATTTCACGATATTCCCATTCCTGGGGCATTCATACCTTGATTCAGCAACGCCGATATTTGTTTGCATGTCATCCGTCCAAGTCGGGGATCTCGAGTAATTAGTGAAGTTCTCGGGGAACATCGTCCGCAACTGTGGGTATCAGACCTATTTAGCGCTCAAAAAAATCACCCAGCAGCACAAAGGCAAGTGTGTTTAGCCCATCAACTGCGGGATTGCCAATATGCCATTGATGCAGGAGACAGGATTTTTGCCCCAGCGATGAAGAGGTTATTATTAAGGGCTTTTGTCATCCATCGACGACGCGACAGGATGGACGAGACTAAGCTGGAGCGATATCGCAGCAATTTACGGGAAAGATTAACCAGAATTTTGAGTTGAGCACCACATCAGCCGGATGGTGTCCGGTTACGAAAACGCCCTAGGCGAGCTGATGGATAATTTGTTCTTATTTTTGGAAGATGTGACAATTCCGCCTACAAATAATTCTAGCGAATAAGCGATTCGGATGAGCGTGATATTTCGCCGTGTGACCAATTGCTTTCGTTCAGAATGGGGGCGAGATTTATTTGCGGCGGTTCGTTCAGTTGTGAATACTGGTAAAAGGTAAGGCTTAACTGCTTATCAAGCTATTCAACAAGCCCTTTCTATTCATGGCTCCCTTTTTTCCCCTAGTTGAGCAATTACCCTTACCCAACTGATTTTTTACGGTCGAATTAGGGCTTGCTGAATGGCTCTAAAAAGCTTTTGCTGTATGGGCGGGCAAGCGCAGTGGGGATAGCCAAATGCCAGAAAAGCTGGTAGGATAGCCCAAAACCCGGGCATTTCCATCAGCGATCGTGTACCGAAAAGTTGAACAAGCTCCAAGCTCAACCGAAGACTTTGAACTCCCATTCGGCGGAAAGTTAGCAGAAGATAACCGTTGGGTAATGCTCGCTCAACTAATCCCTTGGGTCGAATTTGAACAAGAGTATGCTCAAAATTTTGAAACAGAAGCTGGCCCACCTGCTAAATCTTTTCGCCTAGCTTTGGGGGCATTAATTAGGGCTTGCTGAATAAGTCCACGATCGCTGGCTCTAGAGATCGCAGAGCCGGAAAATCTAGTCAGGGAGTCAATTAACTCACCCAGTCTACCCAGGAATTGCCCAAAAAAGTGCAAGGATTTGGGCTAAAATAGCGCCAAACCCTTGCATCACCATCGGCGACCATGTACCGAAAAGCAGAACCAGTAACCAGCACCGCCTCAGACTTTGAACTCCCGTTTGGCGGACTCTTGGCAGAAGACAACCGTTGGGTAATGATGGCCCAACTAATGCCTTGGTCAGAATTTGAAGCGGAGTATGCCCAAAATTTCGCCGCAGAAATGAGTGCGCCAGCCAAATCATTTCGCATGGCACTGGGTGCATTAATCATTAAAGAAAAACTCGGAATCAGCGATAGAGAAACGGTCGAACAAATAAGGAAAAACCCTTACATACAATACTTTATTGGTGAGTCATCCTATAGCAAAAAAGTGCCATTTGATGCTTCTCTATTAGTTCATTTTAGAACCAGAATTAAGGCTAATATGGTCAATAAAATCAACCTGGAAATTGTCAGAATAATCGGGTCAGCCAACGCATCTTCCTCCGAAAAAAAAAGATGATGTAGAAAAAAATCAGCCAACTAATCGAGGCCAATTAATTCTTGACGCCACCTGTGCGCCAGCAGACATTAGCCATCCGACAGACTTAGGGCTGTTAAACGAAGCCCGACAACAGACGGAAAAAATCATAGATACTCTCTATAAAACAGTAAAAGAGAGAGTGATAACCAAACCGAGAATCTACCGGAAGATAGCCAAAAAAGAATATTTAAAAGTAGCACGTGCCAGACGACCATCGAGAAGCCAAAAACGAAAAGCAGTTAAAAAACAACTTCAGTATATCAAAAGAAACTTACAGCGGTTCCCGCTGTTATGCGGTACAATAGATAGTAATGAAATATCATTTCGTAGTCAAGCCTAATGAAATCATATTCACTCGACCGAGCGCGAAAAAATAGTTGCAGCGCATTTGACACAAAAGATGCCAATTAGGAAAGTAGCCACCATGTTTGCTGGAGCGTAAAAGTTGAGTCCAAAAACTGGTAAAACAACAACAAACTACGGGTAACTTACAGCCCAAACAGAGGGAAAAACCCCAATTCAGTTATCTGACAAATGCGGAAAAAGAAATCAGAGTGCTGGTGGTAGAGCATCCAGATGCAACTTTAGTGGAGTTGTGTGAATTATTTACACAAAAAACGGGAAATTGGGTGAGTAGGACGGCAATGTGTCGCTGCGCGGCATAAATTAGGACTCAATCGAAAAAAAAAACATGGTACAGCAGCCAAGCCGCGACAGAAAGAGTCCAAAAATTAAGAGTGGAGTATTGGGAAAAAATCAAAGATATCGTTCAGACTATGCAGAGCTAACATTTAAATGCCAGCAGATTAAGCAGCGTAATGTAAAGTTTTCAAAGTTTCTGAAGCCATATCCTAATCGTTTAATTAGCTTTAACCGATTATTAA
>NZ_SRRZ01000266.1 GCF_013179805.1 Microcoleus asticus IPMA8
GAGAATAAGTTTTCATTTTTACTCCTGTGTGATACTTGCTAAAATTATTGATAGTTGTCATTCGAGTGACTGCTATGGGGTGAGGGACTACTGCTCGAAAAGCGCTCCATTTAATTAGAGCTGCATAACATTTTAGGTTTCTATATTTTCACTCCGTTCAAGTCAGTTAGATCATACCTCATCTTTCTGAGAAATGCTATAATACACGTTCTCGAAAATTATCAAAGTTTGAAAAGCCATATCCTTGTCGCATAATTAGCTTAATTCGATTATTTATCCCTTCCATAACGCCACTTGTTGTACTATTAATAAAGTAGTTACAAATTCCTTCAAAATGATTGACAATTGTCGAACCTGATTCTTGAAAAAATCTCTTTGCATAATTCAGCCAATCCTTGAACTTTGTCTGGGCTATTTTGACGGTCATATCGGTGTCGTATATTTCCCGAAACTCTTCTTTCATCTCATAAGCAATTCTTAGGCATTCTGATTTTTCCAAAATGATTGCCAACCTTTCAATTTGGTCGGAACTAAGGTTGCTTCGATTACTCAACAATAAGTATTTGTTGCCTCTATCTGTAATTCCTACTGCTCGGCGCAACTTATTCAAGTCTTTATTAACGGCTTTCATCACGTGAAAACGGTCGATGACAATTTTGGCTTTTGGGAATACTTGTTCTATAACTTTTGGAAATCCTCCCCACATATCAATACTCACTTCCTCAACTTGTTAAGCTGTTGTACATTTAAACTGTGATACAAGCATTACCCTTATTTTTGACTTTTCTTCCCCATTTAATAATTAACTCTCCTTCATTTAAGAGGCGATTTAATAAACACTCTAAGTAGGTAGGTGGGAAAATTTATCTTTATGTAACGAAATATTAAGTACCCGTCTTGGAGTTAAATTTAACACGTTGTGTACGGTAGTTTCCTCTTTCTCCTCTAACTTCTACTCCCTGAATTACGGCGTAGGCGAGATCTAATTCATCCTCAAACATTTGTCCTGCTAATTCATCTTTTTTAATGTGTTGCCACTCTAATTCGATTGGATTCATTTCAGAACAATACTTGGGTAAGAAAAAGATATATAAACCCTGATTTTCCCACTTTGACCATAACTGTTGAACTTCCTGACACCGATGTATGGGACCGTTGTCTTGTACAATTACTCTCGGTCGTCCAATCTGGGCAGCTTGTTGGGCTTCTTGCTCCATCATTTTGATATAAGCTTTTCGATCGACACCCCCAATTACCAAACCGTAAACAAAGCTTACTTCCTGTTGAAGAAGCCCTACAATACTTAATCTACGACCACGCCTTTTCGTTTGTTCTAGCCGTTTTTGCTCACGAAAGTTGGTAATAAGTATAACCAGGTTCACTCCAAGCACAAAACCCTGATTCATCTAAATATTTTAAGTCGATTTCTCCCGCCGCCGCTGCCCATTCCAACATATCTAGGTCAGGAGAGCTTGATTTTTCGTACTACGGCTTCTTGTTTTCTTTTGTGACTCTTCCTCGCTCGTTTCCAAATAAACCCTTTTTTTTTAGTATCCGTCTTAATCGATCGAGACTTAGTTTAATAGAACGCTCTTTTTCTAATTTCTGGGCTAGTTGAAGACTGTTATATGTACGTGGTTCTTTTTTGAGGCATTCTGCTAAAAATTCTATGTCTTCTTCTTTCCACTTCGGTTTTCCCCCTCTACCTGGTAATTCCCAAAGCCCTTCCATGCCTAGATGCAGCCATTTATGTAAAACCTCTCTCACAGTTTGTGGTGTCCACTTAAAATGAGTCGCTATTTTTTCAACGTACCAGCCATGTGCATTTAATCTAATTACTTCTGCTCGATCTTTTACTTTTTGTGGTACATCCGCAGTTCTCAGTTCTAATAGGGTTTGGTTTTGCTTTTGAGTGAGAAATACTCTTAATCTAGCGCCCATATATTGAGTTGCCTTAGTATATCTATTCTCTGTGTTTACTTATTTTAACATAGTTAGGTTTTTTTGCGCCGACTTACTTAGCTCTTCAATTGATGTAAAAAGTCGATTTGCAATATATTCTTTTGTCGAATGCCAGACTAATTCAATCAAATTATAGTCTGGGCTATATTCCGGGAGGAATTCTAAATGAATGTTAGGTAATTCTGTCTCAATTTTTTCGAGGTACTCTTCTTTTTTGTGAAAACTCGCATTGTCAAGGATGATTACTATTTTTGCTCCCTTTTCTGCAAATTCTGATGCTTGATTACCTGCTGATACCCATTCATTAATTAGCTCTTGGTAAAAGATTTTTAGGACTCTATAAAAATTATATGAATTGCCTTTATTTAGAAAATCTACAAACCTTTTTTTGTCTGAATACCTCAGACCTCCCATTACATTAATTCTTCCTTTTCTTCGGTCTCCTCTGATATTTTTTCGGCTACCTTTTTTACACCAATTCTTGGGTGGATCTCACTTTTGCAGATACATCAAGTAGAAAGTTGACCATTGAGATAAGCACAGCGAAGAGAAAGGATAGAGGAAACACTCTCGATATTCC
>NZ_SRRZ01000267.1 GCF_013179805.1 Microcoleus asticus IPMA8
TGTTAACCTAAGCAGGCAGGTCGCCCTACCTGCTCGGCTCCAGAACCGAACGTGAATATCGCTATTCATTCGGCTCCTCAGTGTGTGACTGTCACCTTTGCTTGTGACATCTCCAATAAGGGAAAACTCCCTCAGCGCGGTTCTGTTTCAGATTGCCCGTGAATTTGGTCGTGGCAATGCAGGTGGACTAATATCAGGTTTTTGTCGGCATTATTTCCACCCTTGGCTCTAGGTTTTAGGTGGTGTTTTTCGATTGAATCACCTGGGTTAAAGTTCAGTCCACATTGGGCGCATCTACCTTTCTGCCGCTTGAGCAGTCTTGCTTTCTGCGGTTCTAGGTATTTGTAATTTTCGCCCATTCTGGCGCTCCAATAAATCGAGTCTCCATCGTAGGGGCTGCGTGTTCCTTGTACCTTTGTCCATCTCAAACCCGCAGGAAATGCGGCATGGAGTAGGAGGTTGAAGGAATCCTGCTCTTTCCTAGAGCTTGCAAAGACCCAATTGTTATTACCGATGGTTCGCCAATATTTTCTGGCAACCCACTTTTTCCCTTTGTTAGGGTGACGGCGTTTCCCCCATCGATACAGTCTGCTCCAGAGTAGGTGGTCGAGTTTATTGAACGTTTCCTTTGAGTTCCAAGGAGATTGGTAGTGACACCATCCTCTAATGATTGGATTGAGGAAACTGATTAGAGCAGCTTGACTACTGCTGTTATTCTCCTCGACGTACTTATCGAGCTTTCTGTAATGAGCTTGAAGCTTTTCGTTGGAGGGTTTTACGATAGTTTTGAAACCCAATTTTTTACCTTTCGATGTTTCACCTGAATGGTGTTTCCCTACTGGGTATTGGCGAATGGAAAATCCTAGAAAATTAAATCCCGGCTTTTCTCCACCATGTTCTTCTAGTGTATGTACTAGCCGAGTTTTTTCGGGTTTCAACTCAAGCCCCAATTCGCTTAACCATTCTGATAGAATTTGCTGACATTGTTGTACCACGGCAAGTTCTTCGCATATGACAATTAAGTCATCCGCGTAGCGTATAAGCGTAGGAGCTTTCACTTCCTTTCCAAATAACCTTTTGGTATTTCGGATTCTGTTTGCTTTATCGCTGGGAAACTGTGCCTCTATGCGTTGTTGCATACCGTGGAGCGCGATGTTCGTTAAAAGTGGTGAGATACTACCACCTTGCGGAACACCTTCCAGTGTCTCTTGAAATCCCTTCCTTTCTGCCCATCTGCTGAAGTCGATTACTCCCGCTTTGAGCCACGCTTTGATTTGACGCGAGAAGATGGGAAAGGTATTAAGTTTTTCTAACAGTTTGGTATGGTTTATTTTGTCAAAACATCGACAGATGTCTGCATCCAAAACATACTTCGGTTTTTGGGCGATGTACGTTCGGATTGCTTCAACTGCGTCATGACAAGATCTGCCAGGTCTAAAGCCGTATGATTCCGATTCAAAACGTGCTTCCCATTCTGGTTCTAACGCCAGCTTGATTAGCGTTTGTTTTGCTCTTTCCTCAATTGTTGGGATTCCGAGTCCTCGTTTTTCCGGCTTTCCGGGTTTAGGAATCCAAACCCTTCGAGTTGGTGCTGATTTCCCGTTTACTCTCAGGTTTTTTGCCAGTTCTAATCGTGCTGGAGGTTTTAAGGATTTTATCCTGTCAACTCCAGCCGTAACCCGACCTTTATTGTCCTGTGTAACCCGTCGCACGGCAATTAGTTTTGCAGACCAGGACTGAGCTAGACTCTTTTGGAGCCGCCTAACTGTTTGAACATCTCCACGCTGTGAAGCGCGATAAATCCGCTTTTGGAGCTTGAAAACTGCAAACTCGGCTTTCCGCCAGTTCACATTTTTCCATTCCACTTGTGATGTAATCTCCGTTTTGGACATCTTTACTCGTACTTTGCGAACGTATCTTTCACACAGCAGTGAGTCTGTCAGCATATCCTCTCCATTACAGAGGGGCGTTGGCTTCTGACCCAATCCTTCCAAGGGTGGCTTACGCTAGCTACTACTCCAGAGTCTGACCGATTCTGGAGAGCCGTTCCCTTGGTTTAACTCGTTCCTAGTTTCCGTTGGTACTGGTTGTAGAACCTCTCAATCCGCCGGGTTTTGGTAAGTGCCGATAGTCAGAAGGACAAGCTGCTATCTACCGTTCCCGTGAGCCTATTTCGCTCCCTGCGTATTAGCCTTATTCCGCAAGTTGATAATGACGACGGTTTGTACGAGAGTTCGCTTTCGCTGTTCTGCCCCAGATGCTCCCGGTTTCACTACATTTCAGGCTCGTTGCTTATCCGGTTTTCACCCCGCTTCAGTTCTGGCGGTGCTACCCTCTCCATAGCTGGGGGTGATGCTGTTACCTGGACACTTACAGAAGGAGGACTTTCACCTCCACGGAAACTAAGTTATCTCGGTTTCGAGTGTTGCCACCCTTCCCTATTAACCTGCTGAAAGCAGGTGTGACGCTTTCGGATTTCTCCTTGGCGCGTCAACGAGCCGCACT
>NZ_SRRZ01000268.1 GCF_013179805.1 Microcoleus asticus IPMA8
AACTCGAAATAAACGTCGCTTTTATCAACAGGGTATACGGGCTGCAACCCTGATTGCGTCTATCTCCTAAACCTCTTTGTCACCCCCCCAGGACATAGTGTAAATATTTTATTTCCAACTTTCATATTCTTTCTTCTGTTTCTGATACCATTTTTTTAAAGATGTGCTAGAGATAAAAAATGTAGAATCCAAGACCATCCTGTGAGAAAACCAATGACACGATCGGTTAAAGATGATAAGATTTCCTGAAGTTTTACACGGAGTTCGTCAAGATTACTAAAGACTAATCAAGCTAAAAATTCTTTGGTGTATTCCCCTACTCTTTCTGTTGGATTTATTTCAGGACAATGAGGAGGTTGAAATAGTAAAACAATATTGTCTGGTAATTCAAATGTGCTTAAAAGATGACCGGGAGCATTATCGACTTGAATAATATGCAATTCATCGGGATATTGAAGCGACAATTGTTGCAAATATGCTTGAAAACAAACTCGATCTAAATGGGAAAACTCCCAAAAAAAACTTCTCCCAGTAAATGGGGATACGGCTCCATAAAGCCAAAAACATTTAAATTTCCATTGATGTTTTCCTACGGGTTTTACACCCCGCAATGTTAGCCTTCGTCTTTGAATTGTATGTAGTCCTAATCGAGTTTCGTCACCAATACTCCGGACAGTTTTTAAGCGCAGCTAGAGTACCAGAAGACAAGACTGAAGGGAGGTTAGGATGATTTAAAATCAAGTTTAGGTCTAAATCTAACTTGCTAATAAATGTATAAAGTAGATGCAAGTTTGTATTCTCGGCGTTTATAAGAGGCCATTTAAAACACGAAAGGATGGGCAGATAAGTGACGATTATAGGCTTCATATTTGGCTAATTTAAGGCGATTAGACTGGCAGTAAAATGAAAATCAAGCCGTTGGCTATTCAGAGATTGACAATCGACAAACCAGTAAATTGTTTGGCATCACGAAAAATGAATTCAATTTGAAAACGAGCTTGATAATACTCAAGTATTTACTCGGATGGGAGATTGATATCCGTGCTAAATAATAAAATATTTTTTTTTACCGTTAGTTTGAAGCTCAGATATACAAGCCAAACGGATTTTACATTTTCAGCAACAACTCCATACTACTAATGAATAAAGCTTAACTCCCGGCTTTATTTCTTTGATGAAAGTTAGATTGTTCAAATTATTGCAGTCAACTTTACCATCGTATTTACGAGGAGCGCCGAATTGATTTTTTTCTCCGGCATAAAGGTAATTTAGGTTGGCATCAACCCTTAATTTACTAATTAAATTTAAATCTGACTCCCGTACAGCATCCCAAAATTTAGCGCGGCAATAATAGCCATATGCCATCAAATAACCTACAGAGTCTGGCAACAAAGAACGAGTGTTTTTCAAATGCTTAGCATAGTCATCAACTCTTGTTATCTCAGGCATTGATCTTTCAGACACCTATTTTTTATAGCGGTTTTTTTAGTTTTTTTTCCGAGTAACAGTCCGGGGGTTTTTCGGTAGTTCTGTGGCCGGACGCTTATGAGTTTGTTGCACGCTTAAACTATAAGAAATATGAGTTTCAACTTCGACAACAGAAATTACAGAAATTTCTAATCCCTGTTCAGCTCTGCCCGCGACACCATTATAAAAATAACCTTTTTCCTCAGTTTTTTTGCCACTTTTTTTCAAAAAAGAACAATCAATAACGGCAATAGTGCGCTCACGATTCAAGGCTTTTTTGAAAAAATATTTAGAGAATTGGGGAAAGTCAAAGTTTTTGAAAAATTGGCATCGATAAGTTTTTTCATTCAACAAACTATAACGACCCAGATTGGTGAAGTTCACTTTGCCATAAACCAGCACAATTGTCGAAAATAAAGTTACCATAAACTTTTTTTGTGCTTGACTAACCCCTGACATTTGTTGTAAGATAGATTCAATAATATTCATTATACAGTCTGTTTAGCTCGGTTTTTTTAAGCTTAACTTAAAAAGTGTATTTTTTTCTGCCTTTTGGATTCAAATTCCACTGACTTTTTTGTGGACTGTCGCTCGCGTCTCTATTAGATATCTCCGAAAACAATCAAAGCCTTTGTGTAGCTAAGCTGTAGGACATAAATACAATCATCCTAAATTAGCTATTCTGTACGCTCAAATAAGGCTTTGAGATATTTATTGTTGATAATTAGGCTAAAATATCTAGTTATATGCGTTGATTTTAACCTGATGATGTAGTGGATATTTCTAATGGTAATATTAAGTAAATCGGCAGGAAAATTCGTAAGTATGTAACAAAATATTAAGTAGGATGATCTGCTCTCAATTTAATGCGTTTTGTAGAGTAGTTTCCTTTTTTCCCTCTAGCTTCTACCCCATTAATTACGGCATAAGCTAGCTCTAATTCATCTTCAAACATTTGTCCGGCTAGCTCATCTTTTTTGATGTGTTGCC
>NZ_SRRZ01000269.1 GCF_013179805.1 Microcoleus asticus IPMA8
TCATCCGATAGTTGTTTTAGGTCAGGGAGTTTTTTCATTCCTTTATCTAATGTCTATCTCGTTCTCTTGTCAAGGGGGTTGAGCAATTACGCGCAACTCAATTTATTTATAACTTTGACTGGAATATTTCAGACACGGCAATCGACAAGCAAATAGAAGGATTGTGGAATTCCTTCGGGGGTATTTTAGGCGGCGCAGTCGGCCGCGCGATCGGTTGGATAGGATGCGGGTTAGTGCCGGCCGCCACAGTTTTCAGTTTTAACCAGTCGATGGGTGCGTACCTATTAAAAGAAGTCGGCGAAAAAGCGCTAGACGAAATGCTAGACGCCGCCAGTGAAGTGATTAACGCCGGGTTTCGGATGGGAGCGCAAGCTACTTTTTTGTGGCTTTACAAAGATGTGCGCCGAGCACTCAAAGACCCCTCAAATCCCTTCGGCATGGCGCTGCGCAGCGTCATGGGCGATAAAAACGTCAATAATTGGGGTACGGGCGAATCGTGGACTATGGCGAAGGCTGTAGAGAAAAAAATAGAGTCAATCCCCAACGCTTTTTGGCGCAACTTCACAGAGGAGGCCTTTGAGGAAGGTACGGAAGCCTGTATAGAAGCGGGTTTTGCAGTTGCCGGCGGGATTGATGCTTGGCTGGCGCAGCAGGCAATGCAGAGAAACGGGCCTCTCGGGAGCGATCGCACCGTGGAAATTACGCCCGATCGTTCCGCACCCGACGAGCGGATTATCCTCAGCGGGCCCGAAGCCGTTCTCAGGCCAACAATCGTCAACGTGCTCGCAACCCACCAAATGCTCGGCAACCGGGACGTGGGAGTGCTAATTAACGGCGCGCCGACAGACGAATACGTTACTCCGGGCGTGCAAGAGCGCAGTTTGCATATCGAATTTCGAGAAAAAATTGCTCCTCCGTGGACAATGCCATCTGGCAAAAGGGCTCGCTGCCGCGAAATTACAATCCCCGATATCAAGCGCGGGTTGACCTGGGAAGAAGTAAAACGAGCGGCGAAACAGTACACGAGCGGGCAAAGACTTGTTACCGCACGCCTAAACAACGGGCGACAAGTTCAATGTTACGCAAGTACAGAAAATGAGGGTATTCAGAAAATCAAAGAGCTATTAATACTCTCAACTGCTGAAATATTGCCTAACGGCGTTCGAGATTCGGGTTATACAGACCCTACACCGCGTCGACGGTCGCTACCCTACATTGTTTATCCGACAAAAGCAGTATTGGTTTGGAAAAAACGCGCCGCCGATTTAGACGGTCGCGAGGATATTGCCGGCAATATTTGGACAGAAGAGAGAATTGAATTTGATTTGTGGCCCGACGACGCGCCTCCTGACTTGTCGCTGCTAGGTTAGGTGTTTTTGAGCGATTAAATAGGCGCGCTCTTTGTCTAACTGCGATCTCACTTGAGTGAGTGTCAAACCTGTCTCGCGGGCCAACCGTTCCAATAAGCGACCGCGAGGCCGGTAAATGTAAGGTTTTCCCCACCGACCCGTTTTGCGGGTTAAGGCTCTTTTGCTGGGAGTACCTAGCTTAGGGTAGAGAGTTAAGTTCACGTTACAAAAATTTATAGAGCATTGTTTAGAGTGTGCGTACTACGGCAGAACCCTAGGGTTCCACATCACACCTTGGTACACCATAATTTGCCAAAGCTATGGTTGACAAGGGTTTTGAGGTTCGTTAAGTTCAAATAGCAGACCTTGAAGGACAGAAAAACCATGGCAGAACAGATTACCGTCGCCGAATTGCAAGCAGCGCTCCCTACAGGCATTGTTCTCGATACCGACTACGCCGCTACCGCTCCCGGGCTGCTACCAATTACTAACATTTTGGATGCCTACGCAGCGGCCCAAACAACCTTTAACACCGCAAATACAGTTCCTGGGGGCGATATTACTTCGCTGTTAGTTGGCGTCGGACCCGAACAGGTTGTTTTTTATCCTCCGAATCAAACTACAACTACCGTTACCGTCACACCTCGAACGTATTCGATAACTGTATTTCAGCGCTCTGCTGTTACCGACGTTTATCCTACTTTTGGGTAGATTTTGAAGGCTTTCTTCAACTTTTAATTTTTGAAACTTACAGGAGGTAGACCGTGGCAGAAGCACCAAAGGCCCGCAAGACAGATGTTTACGCAACCAGAACTAGATATTACGTTCCTTTAAAAGCGGGAACCAAAACTTACAATTATGTTTTTGACTCTCCTTGCGACGGGACTCAACTAACTAAATTAGGCGCTAAAGCGGTAGGCGCTGACACGCTTCCCAACGTAATTTATAAAGCGAGTTTACCCCGACCGGCAAGGGGAAAAACAGTAGACATCTCCAAAATAGTAACATTTTGTGGTACAAGAAGATCGTAAAGCTTTTTTGAGACAGAAACATGAGCGACATCCTGAATCATA
>NZ_SRRZ01000027.1 GCF_013179805.1 Microcoleus asticus IPMA8
AGTTAAACACAGAGGTACTGGAATCATAATGAATACTCCTATATTTATTGTTTCAAGCACTGCATAGCCCTTAACTGAACCGTATTGGGTTATATAATTCTTCTGCCTTTTGCCTGACTTCTCTTTCTATAGATTCTGCCTGCGAAGCTGAATCATATTTGTTAGCAGCGGATGAATTATCTGTAGAAGAAACACTCAAACTCTCCCCAGCCAACAATCGAGTAAGAATATTTTCACTTATAACCGATCGCCCTTCCTCATCCTTCCGATTCAAACTCTCCCCAGCCAACAATTGCCAACCAATCTTCCCAGCAACCTCACTGATTTTCCCACAATTCATCTCACCCAGCCGCACCATTCGCCCACCCAATTCTAAATGCGTTTCGGGCGATACCAGCAACATGTCTCCAAATTCTTGCAGCCAGTTTACCCACTCAGCATCATTGATTTTGCAGCCGATTAAAAAGCCTTTAATTTCGCCCCGACTCCAGCCTTGTGCAACACCCTCTAACAGTGCCATGAATTTCTGTTCGTATTCCCCAAAAGAGCGAATCGGAGTTGGCTTTGACGGTGGGGGTGCAGGTTGTTTGCGGAAATGTCGCTGAATTTGCCGCCACAGATTGAGGATGCTTTGCCAAATTTGTCGGATCATTGGCTGGGTTGGTGATGTGTTGTTGGAGATTGTAACATAAGCAACGGAGGACACGGCAATGCCGTCTCCCTACCCTCGATTAATTGTAGGGAAACGGCACTGCCGTGTCCTGACTTTGGCCGCAGAGGATACGGCAATGCCGTCTCCCTACCCCAAATAATTTTCGGGGAACTAAGGACTTTAGTCCTTACTAGAAACGCTCTTCTTCCTTACCCTAAAAAGAAATAATCAAGTAACCATTCAGGAACTTAGCACCAGTAACAGACTTTCCAGTTAGCGCCGGAGGCAGCAAAATATTGCGCCGCTGATCGCCCGCTTCGATCGTCACTTCCGGCCCGGATTGAATCAATTTAATTTCTTTCTTGTCAAACCCAGGCAAAAACAAACTAACTTGACGCTGTGCAATGTTGATGTTAATGGGTTGAGGAGCTTTTGCCGCCTGAGAAAAATCGGGCAAAGCATCAATTAGCGGCTGCCAGTTACTGTCACTGTGCGCCGGAACCGAAACAGCCGTCAAAGGCTCAAACTCGGCAGTAATAGCTTCTGTAACCGGTGCTTGATTAACAATGACACCGCCCACAGTCAAACCAACTTGTTGAGAACTTCCCCAAAGATAGCGGGCAGTTGCGATCGCGCTTGCATCCCCAGTCGTCACCAAAAAAGCCGCCGTGCGGTTCGGATCTGCCAGCGCTTCCTTACCCTTATCCAAAAGATTATCGACTTGCTTAGTAGATTGAAAAGCATTGTCTCCCGACAAATCCACAGTCAACACCGTACTGACAACCGGTTGAATAAAAGGTGAAAGCGCTTTCCCCAAATCCGAATCTACCAAAGCTTGACGGAACCTGCGGATGTACCAACTCAGAATTTCCGGCATTCCCAGCATCCGCAGCGTATCCATGCCGCCATTGCCGTCATAAACAATTACATCGTATTGTTTGCTGTCCTCGTATTCCCGAAGTTCGTTTAACGCCAACGCGCTGTCCATTCCCGGCAACACTCCTAATTCTTGACCGTAAATCTGCTTGAAAAACGGAGTGCGGACATATTGAGCTTCTAGTTGTTTAACTTCGTCCCACCTGCGTTCTAGCAGCGGCGCGCTTTGCACCTGAACTGCTTTGAGGTTGGGGGCGATTTCCTGGGGGTTGAGAGTCAGGGGAACCCCTAGCAGGATACCCAATGCAGGGCCCGGATCTTGGCCGAGCAGCAGAACTCGCTTGCCTTGAGCCGCGTATTTTTTAGCTGTTGCGATCGCGATCGTACTGCGGCCAGTGCCGCCTTTGCCCAAAAATGTCAAAATCAAAGCCATTTTCTGTTCTCACTGCCAAAGCTTACTCTTTAACATTTAAGCGCAACCTTCAGCCAGAGTGGGGAGGAAGAGGAGAGTGGGAGAGTGGGAGAGTGGGAGAGGGGAAGAATTGGGAAAATTTTTCCTCTTCCTTCTTCCTTCTTCCTTCTTCCTTCTTCCTTCTACATCTGTTAAACGGGTTCTAGCTCATCTTCAAAAAACCAAGTCGCAAAACCGTCAAACTTGACAACCACACCTACTCCGCTACCGTCAACCATTCTGAATCCGTCAACAGTGCCTACTGGATTCTCCTTTATCTTGCCCACTATATTTGCAGGTATCCGATCTCTGAGACGGCGCACCTTCACTCTCTGACCTACTTCTATTGCCACTGAAATTGTTCTCCTGCTCTATATAACCTATATACAACCGTCCATTTTACAGTTTGGCGTCTACTTCGGAACAGCAACGCCAGCAGGCGATCGCTCGCTATGATTTTCCATCGAAATTTCGACCAGCTTTCCCTAAAAAACCCTCTTCTAGTCGGGGTTGGTCGATCGTGTACCTTGATTCGCTTGGGTTTGCCTCATCAGGTTCCACAGCAGCAAGCTCAACTCCCAGACTCTCGCGCACCGCGAAGATAATTATTTTTTATCCCTTTGCAAAAACAATCTTTTTATTAATTGCCACAACTACAGAATTTGTCCCCAATTAGTCATCCTTCCGGCAGAAGCCAAAAAGCATTCAGAAGCAGTAATTAATTTTATGTTTGCTATATATAAATCTGCGATCTCTAAAGTTGACCTCGGCTAAAATCCATACTGCAAAGCACTTTGAGTCTGGTCGGCCAAATTTCCCGAAGGTCAGATTTTAGTAAACTGCCATCTTGTAACAGTTTACTAAAATCTGAAAATAAAAAAAAGATTTAATGCTAAAATTTCAGGTTGAGAAAGTCGATTTTTGCTGTTGTCTTACCGCATAAAAAGTGGAACGCTTGCCGGATTTAGGGTGTCCAAGAGAGCAAAGGAAGTCAAGGAACTTCAAGATCACAAAATTGAAATAATGAATAAAATTTTTACGTGCTGGCGATCGACCCAAATTCCGCTCCTAAGTTTATCGTTAGCTGTGTTCGCCTGTCTGCCGCTCGGTCGTGGGGCGATCGCCAGTCCGCTCTCTCCATCCCCCAAACAGCCCTCACACGCTACTAAAATTGTCTCGGTCGATCGACCGCCAGCATTGCCAACAAACTCACAATCTCCAAAAAATCCGGCAACAGTGGCGGCGAATTCATCCCCAACAGAGACAATAAAGGCTCAGGGAACAGCCGTCGGACGATCGCTCGAAATCCAAGAAATTCGCGGTACAGTCAGCTTTAAAGGGCGACCGGCGGTTGTGGGCGATCGGCTCCTCGCTCCCGGAGACGAAATCATCACCGGCCCCGATTCCACAGCCCGTTTAGCGATCGACAACTACACCGGCATCGTGGAAGTTGCCGAAAAAACCGCAGTCAGAATATCTGATTTGTCAAGCCGTGCAGGGGGCGAAAAAGACACAGCGATTTTTGTCAGCAGGGGGCGAGTCAGGTTGTCGATCGGCAAAACTGCCGCGACAACTCCCGCAGCCAACACCTCAACAATTATCCCGCCGAACCAAATAGCCGCCCTAAATACCTTCAGCGGACTCGGCAAATCCAGTCAAATTGCCCAACAAAAAAGTTCTGCCAAAACCGCCCCAGTCAGGGTTGAAACCCCAGAAGGCGTTGCCGGAGTCCGCGGCACCTCCTTTGGCGTCAGCGTCGGCGAAGGCAAAACCGCAGTCGAAACTATTGAAGGTGCAGTCGCAGTATCCAGCAGCACTGACTCAGAAGTAGTTGTCAACGGCGGCAACGCCACGACAATTTTCCCTCAAACCTCGCCCGTGGGGCCCTCAGCGAGTCCTCGCCTAGCTCAACTCAAAGTCCGCAGTTTGGGGAGACTCAGCGGCAATATCTATCGCCTTAGCGGTCAAATTAACCCGATCGACATAATTTATGTCAACAACGAAGCGATTAAGATCGATCGAAATGGCAACTTCAAAATCCAAGGAATTTTACCTCCAAGTCGCCGCCTCAAAATCGTAGTGCGAGGCCCGTCAACCACAGAACGGCATTACAGCCTCGCTGTTCCTTAAACAACCTTTTTAAGAGTAAAGTGCGCGGGCAGTCTCTGAGGATCTGAGTTAGATTGTAAGTCCTATCTGGGTTGATTATCATGTGTAAGTGCGAAGCATTTCGCGGTGAAACTCCCTCAGCCCAGGTGCATCTAAATCTTACAGTTAAGTTTGATTCAATTATTGTGGGGTGTCCCGCCAGCCGCAAAATACAATTTAGATTCCCAACAGATTAGTCAAAATTAATAAATTTTGCGACTACCCTTCGCCCTTACGGTATTGTAAAACTTCATGACCAAAAATTTTTTGATGGTACAAGCCACCGGATTTATCCGTGGAATCAATCCAAAATCTAAAATCTAAAATCTAAAATCTAAAATCTAAAATCGAATGACTCGCACTCCTCTCGAAAACCGGACTCGAATGTTACTTTTTGCGTCAAATTAATTGCATGAAGTTCAAAAAATGGATCGACGAGCATCTCAAAGACAATCAACTGATCGGCCTGCGGCAATATATAATCACAAATCCTCCCTGGATAACAGGTGCCATAGCAGGTATAATGTCTGTAGCCATGCTGCAATTGGGAATGTGGAAACCCCTTGAATATTTGGGATACAAAACGCTATTTCAAATTCGAGAAGCGGGAATTTTGCCAAATCCCGGATGGGATTCTAGAATTGCCGTAATTGCGATCGAACGGCATTCCTTGCAGGAATACGGTCAATTTCCTTGGCCTCGCAACCGCTACGCCCAACTGCTAGAAGCGCTGAAAAAATCTCCCCCCACAGCAGTTGGTTTTGACATTCTTTTCCTCGATCCGAGTCCGAAAGATGATATTTTAGCTGCTGCGATCGCCGCCAACGCCAAAGTTGTACTCCCTAGAACCATTAAAGAAGAACCAGTAGCATCTTTAAAAGCAGTCGCCGCAGGTGTCGGCCACATCAGCCAGGAAGCCGATAGCGACGGTATTACCCGCAACTCAAAAATCTTTCTCAACGGGATTCCTAATTTCGGTTTAGCAATGACTCACAGGTACAATGCTGCTAATCCCCAAGATCCAGTATTGCTCCCACATTCCAAAAATAAGCAGGAAAAAAAAGTCTGGGTTAACTGGCCGGGGAAAACTGAAAATCTACCTACCTATGCTTTTGTTGATGTCGTAGAAGGTAAAATTCCCGCAGATGCTCTGACCAATAAGTTAGTTTTAGTGGGCATAGTTGCTACCGGTTTAGACCCGATATCTTCACCTCTCAATAAGACTACGGCTGGGGTTTATTTATATGCAGCGTTGGTTGACAATTTGCTCAATCAACGCTTGCTGCGGCGGCTGCCGGTACTCATAGAAATTTTGTTATTGTTGGGGATTGGCCCGCTTACCGCTTTGGTTCTGGGCAACCGAGGTGTTACAGAGAGAATTGCGATCGCTCTCGGTTTGCCTATAGTTTGGATTGCGGCTGCTGCTTTGTTATTTGGCTTATTTTTTTGGTGGGTTCCGATTGCCGCACCTATCGGCACTCTCATTTTATCTGGCACTGCTTTGCAACTCCGGGAACAGTACGAAAAGCAGCAGTTGATGAGGTTATTTGAAAAGCACGTCGCTCCAGAGACAGCTCAGCTTATTTGGGAACGCAAAGCTGAGATATTTGAACAGGGAGAACTCGAACCTCAAGAACTGACAGCAACGGTGCTGTTTATGGATATTCGTAGTTTTACTTCGATTTCAGAAAAAATGCCACCGCGGGATTTGCTCACCTGGCTGAACAATTATTTGGAAGCGATGACCAACTGTATTATGGATCACGGCGGCGTTGTAGATAAATACATAGGTGATGCAATTATGGCAGTTTTTGGGGTGCCTTTTTGCCATACCGAATATGGACAAATTCAACAAGATGCTTTGAATGCAGTTGCAGCTTGCATTGCGATGCACGAACGGCTGCACCAACTTAACCAGCAGCTTAGAATTGAACGCAAACCTTTAATTAAGTTTGGCATCGGTTTGCATACCGGACAGTTAGTTGCTGGCAGCGTGGGCGGTTCCCGGCGTTTGAATTATTCTGTGATCGGTGATGCTGTCAACGTTGCTGCTAGATTGGAGGCGATGAATAAGGAAATTGTTTCTGACAGTCCTTTTAATTTGTTGGTGACGGGGAGGACTTTTGCTTACGTGCGCGATCGCTACGAAGGCCAAAAAGTAGGATCGATTCAATTGCGCGGAAAAAAAGAACTGACTGTGGTTTATGCTATTATGGGCGAAAAGCATTAGTCAGTTGTCAGTTGTCAGTTGTCAGTTGTCAGTAGGGAAAATTACCTTTTTCCCAATTCCCATTCCCAATTCCTAATGACTACTGACTACTGACCAATCTAATCAAATACGCTCAGGCGCAGAGTTTTAGCTATTTGTTCTAACAGAAATAAGCCGCCGACAGAATTTCCCTCTTTATCGAGGGGCGGACTGTAAAAGCCGATCGCACCTTGACCCGGAATTACCGAGAGCATTGCCCCGCTAACTCCCGACTTGGCCGGCAGTCCTACCCGCAGCGCAAAGCGGGCCGATGCTTCATACAAACCGCAAGTTGCCATCAGTGCTTTGACAGTACGGCAGTTTTCCCCCATTGCTCGATCGCCACTATTTACCAAAACCATCCCCAGCTTAACTAAATCCTCCACAGTTCCCGACAAACAGCAGACGCGATTGTAAGTTTCTAAAGCAATTTCCGCATTTTGAATATAACCCGATTCTACGATTTTTAAGGCGATATTCCAATTATTTTGATTCGGGTTTTCCTTCACTGAATCGAGCATTAACTCGTCAACAAATAACTGACTTTTTGCCTGTTGATTCAGCCAACCGAGCAAGTTTTGACAGCGCGCCACAGCATTTTGACCGGGAATCAAAGACGCTAGGGCGATCGCCCCGCTATTAATCATCGGGTTTCTCGGCTTTCCTTGGTCTATTTCGAGTTGAGTTAACGAATTGAAAGGCAGTTCCGAAGGCTCCCAGCCAACGCAGTCAAATACCATTTTTTCGCCCAATTCGCACAGCAAATAAAGCAGGACGAAGGGCTTGACTGCACTCATCAGCGGGAATTTTTGATCGATGCTACCACAGCTCACAATTTGACCGTCAATTGCCCTAATTTGCACGGCAAAGTTTTGTCGATCGGCTCGCGCAAGGAGAGGTATGTACGCGGGAATTTGACCGGATTTACTGCGATTTATGGCCTCTGTTGCCCATGCGGCCAGTTGTTCTGGTTGCAGGGAAGATAGTTTGCTGGTGGATATTGTCAAATTAGATAACTTATTGGTTTAATCTAAAATAAAGTGCGATCGCCCGATCGAGATCACAAACTTTTCCATGCCCGATTTTAAAATAAATCTGACCAAGAAAATTACTTTGCATAAAAACCTGCTATTTGCCCAGATAAATAAGTAGCAGCTTCAAGGCAAAGTTGTTTCCCGACAACAACCAGCACTAGCTCAAAAGGGCGACCGATGGTGATTTCCCTGCCCCGTTGTCAGGGCAGGGTGCTTCTCTAACTTAATTCTCAAGGGAGAAATTCGCAATCCTTTCCGGATACCCCCCGAACCTCTGAGAATTTACCATCCAACCGAATCTACCAAAATCAGGATAAAAAAATGCCAGAAGCACCAAAAGCAGAAGCACCAAAAGCAGAAGCAGCAAAACCAGCTCCGCTGACTTTTAAGGGTGTGTGCAGCGACGGAGTTCTAAAAGGCAAAGAAATTGAAGGCAAACTAGACATCAAAATCAACGTCGAGTCCGTCAAAGCTAAAGAGGCGCCGGCCCCCAAAAAATCCGAGTGGGAGCCAGTTATCTTTTGGGTATTGTTTGCTTTCATGGCAAACTTGATTGTCGGCGACCCCGCCGGAATGAAAAAAAAATACAACTCCCCACAAAGGTCTGATTCTCATCAGATGTTAAACCAATCTGGGGAGCAGTCGCTGTTGCCTAAGAAAAACACCAGCAACTCGCCGCTTTAGGCCCTGGGAGACTGCCAGCCGCGCAAATAGTAATAAAAAGACCCGAAATATTCCTCGAATACTCGCGTCGTAGTTACCAAAGCTTCTGCACGAGGCAAAAAATCTCCCGCGTCTAAGCGGAGTCTGGATTTCCCTCCTGCGGTGGGCTGGAAAGTGTAGAAGTCGGTAGCTCTAGGAATCACCTGAATTCCCATATTCGCAAATGCTAGGCTGGCACGGCGCATCTGAATCGCAGATGTTACGAGGATTACTTTGCGCCCGACGCCGCGGCTGTCGAGTATCTTTCTCACCTCTTCAGCGCTGGTGCGTATGTTGCTGCCGTTATTGTCGAGAACGATACTGCTGCGCGGGACGCCCATGTTGTTTGCCAGCAACGTTTCGATATCCTTACCTTCGCCAACATAACCCTCCAACTCGGGTCTCGGGCCAGCGGTAACGATGACCATAGGTGCTAGTTGTTTTTTGTACAAAACTGCAGCATAGGGCAGGCGATTGCCTGCATCTGTCAGTTGAATCGCTTCTCGGTTGGCGGTGTGGTTGTTAGTCGTTCCCTTGCCGAGGAGGACGATCGCCGCTGCTGTTTCGTCGCAGCAAACTGTGCGAGCAGCAGCGTCCCGTTCTGCTTGGTCGGCGAACCAGTAAGCTACAACTGGCATACTCGAAAGGATCAAAACTAACAGCGCTGCCAGGATCATTCTCGGCGCCGGGTTGCGGATGCCCCCGTTCGTGATCAGCGCCGATGCAATCACCAGCAGCGTGATCGAAAAACCTAACGGCGTAAAGAAGAAGGCTATTATGCCGAAAATCGCTGCTCCGACTGGCGTGTCTGGCGCAAAAAAAGCCAGGAACAAAAGGCTGATCAGCAGCAAAACGCGCAGCCGGTCTAATAACGGATTGTCTTTGCCTCCTGATTGATCCCACCACGATTTGAGCAGTGAGAACAGGAGGAATAGAAATAGAATGCGAGCTAACAGTTCTGGCATCTTGCAATATTCTGTGTCTTCATAAATTAGTACAGAAGTTTGGAAACGAGCGCGAATTTAGCTGCGGGAGGAAATACGGGCATCGGTGGGTTTTTAACTTTCGCCAATAACGCAGTCCGATCGCATTTATCCTGATGCTCGATTCCGGTCAGCTATCAACCATTGGTTGCAGGGTGAAACCCGCTACTTCCAGTCACAGATTGCTGACAGTTAATTGGTAATTGATAACTGGTAATGGTTGATTGGTAATTGGTAATGGATCGAGTACACCGCAGGTGGAATTGACAATTCAAGCCTGCTTTGTTCTGCCTACTTTTGTCCCCATTACCTGTTACCGATTCACCAATCCCAATTTATCGGCGCTTCAGTTGATTCCGAATTGCCTGCGTTACCGTTTGAATTACTTTAACACGAGCATAATACTTGTTATTGGCCGCAATTAGCGTCCAGGGAGCAAGCGGCGTGCTGGTGCGCTGAATCATTTGATTCACCGCCACTTCATAATAATTCCACTTTTCCCGATTTCGCCAATCTTCCTCGGTGAGTTTGTATTGTTTAAATGGATTGTTTTGCCGCTCTGTAAACCGCTTTAGTTGCTCGTCAGGACTGATGTGCAGCCAGAATTTAACTAAGACACAACCGAAACTGGTGAGTTGCTCCTCAAATTCGTTGATTTCCTGATAAGCTCGGCGCCATTCGGGTTCGGTGGCAAATCCTTCGACTCGCTCGACCAGCACTCTACCATACCAACTGCGATCGCAAATGCTGATTTTACCAGCCGTTGGCAGCCGCCGCCAGAACCGCCAGAGGTATGGGTGGGCTTTTTCTTCGTCGGTCGGGGCCCCAAAGGCATTAACGGTGTAACTGCGGGGGTCTAATACGTCCGTCAAGCGTTTGATCGCTCCTCCTTTACCGGCGGCGTCCCAACCTTCAAACATCACTAACACGGGGATTTTATCTTCGTAAATGCTTTGTTGAAGTTTACCAAAACGGGTTTGTTCCTCGCGAAGTTGCTGTTTGTATTCGTCGGGCGACAGCGATTGAGTTAAATCTACTTGGGCCAGTAAGTCGGGTTCGGTGGGTTCCAACCTTTCTTGAGGTGGCAATTTCACTGGTGCAGATTGCATCGGCAGTCTGTCTAAGGCATCTGTAATTGTCGCGGCCATTTGCGTTAAAACTTTGACTCTCGCCCACCGCTGACAATCGCCTTCTACTAGCGTCCAAGGTGCGGAACCCGTGCCGGTTTGGGCTACCATTTCTTCTGCTAAAGTTGTGTATTCTTGGTATTTTTTGGCTTGTTTCCAATCTTCTGGCCGCACTCGCCAAGCTTGTAAGGTGTCGTCTTCTAGTTTTTTGAGCCGGTGCTTGAGTTCTTTTTTGCTCAGGTGAATCCAAAATTTGGCAATTGCCGCGCCGTCATCTACCATCTGCCGCTCGAAGGCGTTGATTTGCCTGATGACTGTGGGTACTTGGGCGTCGGAGACTCGATCGAACAATCGGTCTTCTAAAACATGAGTGTACCAACTGTGGTAGAAAAAACCAATTTTGCCGCGGGCGGGGAGTTGCTGCCAAAATCGCCACAGAAAAGGATAGCCCTTTTCTGCGGCTGACGGCGGCCAAATCGGGTGGACGGCAAACCCCCGCGGGTCCATGTACCCTACCATTTGTTTGACTAAAGCGCCTTTGCCCGCGGCTGCCCAGCCTTCGAGGACGATAATTGCGGGCAATTTTTTTTCCCAGCAGGCCAGTTGGAGCGATCGCAACTGTTTCATTAAAACTTCTATCTTGGCATCGTAGGTTTCTTTATCGAGGGAGATATCTAAATCGAGGTTTTCGAGCATATTTACCTCATATAAATCTGAGAAAACTGTTTAACGTTAGTTTAACGTTTGGATAAAATTAAATCCCCAACTCCGGGAAAAACGTTATAAAAATTACAGTTACGGCTGCTTAAAAGCACGATCGCACCTGCCCTCAAATGGCAGCCTCGTTAATACTAGCAAGATTCCCTCAATTTCAAACTTGCCAAAAAAAACGGCTCAGGTTATAGTTGAAATAGGTAACTTTTAAATAAGTTCAACTTCTCCCCTCCCCCGATCGGGCGAGTTAACAGGAGGAGGCAAAAATCCCTGAAAAAGGATTTAGTGTAAAAGAGAGCAAAAGTAAAAATCAACTACCCGGTGGGGGTGACAACTTCTTTACTTAGCTGTAGAAACTTTATTCAAACAATAGTTACTTAAGCACCAAGCTTGGTAACAAAAGAGAGCGCGACTCATCGACATCCAGCCATAAACTCACATATAAAACTAGCCCGGAAGGGCAAACCAATTTTTATGATTGCCTAATTAGATAAAACCTGAAAGCCTGGGTGATATAAACAGGTTTCTGAGTTTTATCGACACCACAATAAATCTGCATTACATCCGCGTTTATCCGCATTCCGAAGCGGTTAACAATCAAAAACTCGGATTTTTGCCAGAAATTCACTGTACTTGTTTGCCAATACCAATTAAGAGGAACAGTCCGAAATTACGGATTGCAAGTTTTCTATGAATATCTTAACAACACGCTCCTACAAGGGCCAAACTGACTGGTGCGCGATCGCAAATTTAATCGATGCTTGCGAAGCAGTCGATCGCCTCGGCGAAGAAGTCTCAGCAACTGAACTCAAGCTAATACTTGATGCACCCAAACTCGACAAAGCCCGCGACGTGCAGTTGTGGGAAGATGGTAATTACAAACTAATCGGTTTGTCACTCCTAGATATGCCCGATTCCCAGGATGAAATAGACGCTTGTCTGTGGTTTTACGTGCATCCAAATCTGCGTAGCGAAGGTTTAGAAAAAGACATAATTAAGTGGGGCGAAAAACGGGTGCACGAAGTCGCAAAAGAACGGAATTTGCCCGCGAAATTGCGTACCTACAGCCGCGAGGATAAAACAGATGAGATGCGACTGTTAGAGAAACAGGGCTTTGAGGTCGATCGCTATTTTTGGACAATGGCCCGATCCCTAGCTGAACCAATACCAACACCTGAATTTCCCGCAGATTTTGCGCTGACACACGTATCAGGAGAACAAGACATTCAACCGTGGGTAGAGATGTTTAACCAGTCATTTATCGATCACTGGAATCACCACGATTTAACTGCGGAAACCGTGCGCTACTGGATGCAAGATCCGAATTATCAGCCGGAATTAGACTTGATTGCTGTTTCGGGCGATCGCAAATTTGCAGCTTTCTGCGACTGTCAAATCAAACCCCAAAAAAACGCCCTCAGCGGCACAAAAGACGGTTGGATTGAATTGTTGGGTACGCGGCGTGACTTTCGGAAAATGGGTTTAGGAAAAGCGATGCTGCTGGCTGGCTTGCACTCCTTAAAAGCGGCGGGTGCAAACACAGCTAAACTCAGCGTTGATGCTGACAGTTTGACGGGGGCGACAAAGCTTTACAAATCGGTCGGTTTCCGCCCGATGGAAACTTGGATCGAGTGGGCTAAGACTGTGTAGAAAAGGTTGGCCCTGAAGGCGAGAATCCCGACTGCTTAAAGAAGTCGGGGTTGTCAAGTGCGATTTTGGGTCAAGTGCGAGATCCCTTTTGGATCGAATGGGCGATCGTACTTTCCTTGATTTCCTAAATCAACCGGAAATTAGCGGATGTAATCGCATTGGCACTCACTCCAATCATCACACCTAACTCCTCTCCTGTCGAGAGATTCTTGATGAGAGTTCCCTGAGTATTTTGAGTTACTTCTAACTGACCAAAGATTAAACCTCCGCTTAATCCAATCAAATCCTTGCCCTGTAAAATCAGCGATGATATCAAATACTCTACATACCGCGCATCGGGTATACTACAGGAGATATCGACATTCACGATATCCCTGTCGCTAAAAATAATCAAATCCTTTTTGTTAGCACTTTGTTTATCAGTTAATTACTGTGGAACTTTAACCGCAAATAGTGGCGGATATACGCGGATGAACGCAGCTTAGGATACAGTTTGTTTAGTCACTTCTACATAAATATGTTCTAAACGCACCGGATACCGAGCGATCGAATCAATAGAAATCCCATCGAACAGCAAAATAATTTCTTTTAATTCTAAACGTTCGGGCAGCCAAAAAGCTAAATCGCTACCGTAGCGGCGGGGGATAAAACTGTATTGTTTAGCGCGGGCGATGACTTCAGCTTCTTCGTCGGTTTTTACCACGATAATTTCTTGAGCCGGAATCAGTTTTTGCAACTCTTCTAAACTGCCCTCAGCCACAATACTCCCATTTTTCAGAATTCCGATTCTCTGACACAGCCGCTCAGCTTCATCCAACAAGTGAGTTGTCAGCAAAATTGTAATTCCTTCCGATTGCAATCGCTGAATTAAATCCCAAATTTCGTAGCGAGCCTCAATATCTAAACCCGTTGTCGGTTCATCTAAAATTACTAATTTAGGCTGGTGTACCAAAGCCACGGCAATATTCAAACGGCGCTGCATTCCTCCGCTCAAAGTTTCCACCGGGCTTGTAGCTCTATCTGTCAAATTTACTGCTTTCAAACAGTGTCTTACTTGATAGCGGCGCTGCTTGCGCTCTAAACCATAAATTTGAGCAAAAAAGTTGAGGTTTTCTTCGCAGCTAAGGCTTTTGTAAAGCAAATTTTCTTGGGGCGCTACACCTATTAATAATTTAGTAGTTTCGGAAACAGGTTCACCATTGATAGAAACTTGGCCGCTGTCGGCATTTAGCAAATTGCATAAAATATTGATAGTGGTAGTTTTGCCCGCCCCGTTTGGCCCCAGCAAACCGTAAATTTCTCCAGCTTGAATGTGCAGTGTTAAATCTTTAAGCACTGAACGCTCGCCGTAGGATTTATTGAGTTTTTCAATTTGCAGCACAGCTTGAAATCTCCTAGTTTTTCCTATAATATAATACCAATCCTTGCAGGAGTCGTAATTTTTTTCCCCCACCCCAACCCTCCCCGAACCCGCTGGGAGTTTGTAAGAAATTCACAAATGATGCGAGGATTGCTATAGCCGTAAGGTGCGGTGTGCATAGAACGCTAAATAGGTGTAAGGTATGGTGTGCATTGAACCCTACATAATTAGGTTCAACTGAACCATGATTGAATTCTTTTAAAGTAAATTATTTCACTCCTTCCCCTTCGTTTAAAGTCTTCTTTCTACTCTCAACATCCGTCGGTAAGAGAGCCATCCGGCTACTATCATTAAAACAGCAAAAATACACAAAAACTCGAAGTGCGACGAAATATCAGCCAAATCTTTGCCGTCAGCCCACACGCCCATCAGCGCTTCGTTCATGTGATAAATTGGATTGTACTGGGCGAGTTCCAGCAGACTTTTGGGAAACAGCGAAGTTGGCAAAAATGCGCCTCCTAAAATCAACAAAGGAACGCCAAAAGCTGCTACTAGCGAGTTGACATCTTCAGTGCGCCTAGCAAACTGGGTGCCGAGAATAAAGCCTACACCTACATAAGATACAATACTGAGCAGAATAATCGCACATCCTAACAGGATAGAGCCTTGAAATTGTGCTCCTAAAAAAGAGGCGATCGTGTATACTAAAATTACCTGACCGATACCGATGCAACTGTGAGCAATAAAAATCCCTAAAAAGTAGGAAGTGCCGCTCAGGGGGGAAATAAACAAGCGTTTGAGAGTATGCTGTTCTCGCTCTGCTACTACGGTTGCTACGCTACCGCCGAGACAGCTAAAAAATAAAGCAGCTCCTACTAAGCTTGCAGGGGCGGCTGTTTCAAAAGCTTTTGCTGTTGTCAGTTGCGCGCGTTCTGCTAAAATTAAAGCGTTAATAATCAAGATAGAAATCGGAAAGATAGCCCAAAAAATTAAACTGCGTCTTCGCCTTCCCAATTCTATTAAAATGCGCTGCGCTACAGCGAGGGTTTCATACCAGTATTTCATCTTAAGTTTGTTAGCATTGTTATTGTCTGAAATCAAAAATTAAAGTTAATATTTTATGATACAGTCATGACATAAGCTTGTCAAATAACTGTTTAAAATGTACACCAATGACTTAACATCAACGGATTGGTTAAAAACAGAATCAGCACGCAAAGGAGGAAACGGCAGTGCCGTTTTCCTACCCCAAAATAATCGCCCTAGGGAAAATGTAACCATAAGCCCGATTAATTGTAGGAAACGGCACTGCCGTTTCCTGATTTCCGCTAATGGGTAAAATCAATTGGACGGATGGGATGATGAAATTACTCTCTTGATCTAACGATCGACAAGACCGCTCTTCAGGAGACGGCAATGCCGTTTTCCCACCCCAAAATAATCAATAATTCTTACTTAATCGCAAAATTCGTACCTCGGTAACATCCTTGAAAAGAAGTTAAACTGGTGCGGTTTATCTGTTCCAATTTAGTCACGAGGGAAGAAGTATTGGTACTTTCAGCGGTAGCACCCCACTTGTAGATAAAGTCGCCGATATAGTTTCCGGTTTCTTCGTAGCTGTGCTCTTCAATAGGAATTCCCGAAACTCCTGAAACAGTTTGGTTGTTGTATCCGTTAACAATGATTTTTTCGATAACAGCTCCCGGTTCTGCGGTAATGTTCCATTGCACCGGTTCATAAGCTGAAAGTGCGAGAATTATTGGCTTGTTTCGGCGTTCTACTTTGATTTCGATCGCACTTTTTGATAAATCTCGGTTCTTGTGATCCGCATTGGCTTCGTAAACGCCTATTAAATGAAGTTCTTTATTCCCGCTTGAAGAACCGATATAAGCTGAAAAATCGTCGGAACCGCCAAGCCCGCAGTTTGCCACAGAACTAATTGGGGAAGTAAAAGCTGTTTTTTCGGCTAGTTTCTGCTGCACCGCCGGCACTACCCACAATCCGGTTCCGATGCCTAAAGCACCTATCAAAGCGGCAGCGATACCGAAAGGAAGGGCATTTGTGAGGTGGCGAACAACTGGTTTTGCTGTTAGTTGAGATAACGTTTGCTGCCAAGTTTCACCAGTTTGTCGATCGGCATTACCGCCATCGAGACAGGCCAATAAAGCTAAACTTTCCGGCTGTTCGAGCAGACTTTGAACAGTTTTCCCTTCGCCGACGTAGAGATTTCTAGTTTCTGTGTCTAAAAGCAGCCAGTAGCGATCGCCCTCGCCGAGGTTGTACTCTTGTACCGCAGGATCGACTAAATCGTGCTGCAAAAACACCAGCCAAGCCATATTATTGCCAGTGCCAACTGTTTTGCCGTCGCTGGATATAAGTTGGTCGATATCCGGTTCCCAGCGCCAAGCTACCCAGCGACTATCTCCTCGATAGCCGAGGGATTTTTCTAGTTGCGGATGAGCGGTTATTTCTAAGCGTTGAACTAAGTTTGACACGAGATGTCCTCCTCAAGTGCGATCGCCACTTCAATGTCTTAGCATAACTCATCCCCGGCAGTTCAAAGAGTGCCCGTGCCGTTGCCTGTTCCATTATTCGGAGACAAATTGTTGCTGGGAGTGGTATTCGGCGAAGTTCCCTGATTGAGATTATTCTGATTGGTATTCGGCGAAGTTCCTGGATTGGCATTATTCGGAGTGGTATAGGGCGAACTTCCCGGATTGAGATTATTCTGATTGGTATTCGGCGAAGTTCCCGGATTGGCATTATTCGGAGTGGTATAGGGCGAACTTCCCGGATTGAGATTATTGGGATTGGTACTCGGTGAACTTCCAGAATTGGCATTATTGGGAGTACCTGCGGGCGAAGTTCCCGGATTCTGATTATTCTGATCGGTATTGGGCGAAGTTCCCGGATTCTGATTATTCTGATTGTTGGGATTTGGCGTGCCTGTTGGAGTAGTTATCGGGGTGCCGACAGCATCTCTGGTGATGGGGTTGGGGTTCGGGGCAGCAGCCGGAGTGCCTGCATTGGGGTTATTTGCAGGAGCATTGGCGGGGTTGCCCGCAACCGGAGCAGTGTTTTGGGGAGCAGCATTGCTGCCGCACAAGCTTACTAAATCAAAAGTTGTGCCGCCTGGAGTTTCGAGGAAGCAAACCGGCACATTTACTTGGGGGTTTGAGGCTCTGGGAAAATCGGCTGTTCCCGGCATGGGACGGCTAAAGGCAGCTTCAGCCATCAGTGGGGTCAAGACCGCCGATAGAGCGGCGATTGTTCGCAATAATCTCATCAGCGTTTCCTCAAATATTGAACTGTGTTTGATCCAGTATTGCCCAGAAACTAGAAATTGTCTTCTTCCCAAAATAGGAGCTTTTGCTACTCCTGCTGATGTAGGCTGCGCCACTGAGCTTCAGAATTAAGACATTTGCATTTCAAGTAATTCTTGATGATAACGTTGCAACTCATGCGGTTGATGGATCAGCGGCTGAAGTTGGCCGTTGTGGAGTTGGTAGGCTTGTGTGATTCCAATGCGGCTGAGAAAGTCGAGGTCGTGGGAAATGACCCAGAGGGCGCTCTGAAACTCATTGACTCCATCAACAATCTGATTCACTGTTTCCAAATCCAAATTATTTGTTGGTTCATCTAAAATGAGCCAATCAATTTGAGAAATGCCGATCGCAGCCAGCCCTAATCTCGCTAACTCACCGCCGCTTAAGGCAGATGCAGGCTTGTTCACCTCATCATTAAAAAATAGAAAATTTCCTAATTGCTGTCGCAGCAATTGATAGTCTAAGTTTGGGTTTGCCATTTGCATATTTTCTAGGACTGTCCGAGACCGATCGACCATTTCATAGCTTTGATCGAGATATACCCCTTTTATGGCAGATTTTATGGCAATTTCACCGGCTTCTAAAATTGCTGGAGTTCGCTCCATTCCTAGAATGGCTTGAGCTAAACAGGATTTTCCTGAGCCGTTCTTTCCAGCAATAGCAATGCGCGAGTCTGACGATACATGAAGCTGAATGTTTTTGATTAATCGGCGCGCTCCTAATCTCAAATCAGCACCTTGGATATCGATTAAATTTTTGTGTTTGTGACTGCATTCTTCTAATTTAACCCGGGTTGTTTTCGTCGTTTTGATTTTGGTTGCGGTAACTTGATTAGTTGCTTTTTCTACGGCTAGTTCATGTTTTTTCTTAGCAATTCCTGCCGTTACTTCAGCTTGTCGCTTCAACGCACCAGCGAGAATTTTTGGAATGCTGTCAGCACGTTTGCGACCTTGTTGGCGAGATTGAACGGCTCGTTGTTGTTCGTGAGCTGCTGATGTTTTCGCTCGCTTTAGTTCTTTTCGCGCTACTTCGTGGGCGCGTAATGCGGCTTGATGTTCGGTTTCTTTTTGCGATCGATAGAAGGAGTAGTTGCCACCGTAAACCTTTAACTCCGCTGGCGTTAATTCCCAAATCGTATCGACGGTGCGATCGAGAAAAAACGGCTTGTGCGAGACAATAACGAAAGCACCAGAAAATTCTTGCAGTGCTGTCTGCAACTGTTCCAGGGTTAACAGGTCTAAATGATTTGTTGACTCATCTAACAACAGAATATCAGGCTGCTTCGATAGAGCGATCGCCAACCAAAGTTTCGTCAGTTCTCCGCCGCTGACTGTGCTCAGAGGCTGAGATAGCGAGACTTCCGAGGGAAACTTCTCCTCTAGCAACGTTGTCACCGTCCACCATTCATCCGAATGAGAAGCGATCCAGTCCAGTACCAATTCATTCGATGCAGACAGATTCAGCGTACTGACTTGAGGCAGATAGTAAATACTACCTGTCCTCGCGACTGTGCCAATCTGCGGGATTAGTTGTCCGGCAAGTAGTTTGAGCAAGGTCGATTTACCGCTGCCGTTGCGACCGACTAAGCCAATGCGCGAGCCTTCATGAATTGCAACAGTGATATCTGCGAACAAAGTCCGTGTGGGTGCGACTTCGCAGGTCAAATTAGCTGCGTTGAGAATTGCTTTCTTTTGCATATTTCTGCTCCATCTTGGTTTGCTGAGCCGTCCTCGTAGTGCTGGACGCTCGATCGCAGTACGATCGAGAGGTCGCTACCCAATTCAAATCTCTGGCTTTCGTAGTTTTTAAAGCACAGAGCGTTGGAAATCGATCGGGATGGGTTAGCAACCAGCAGTTAGCTTCATGGCAGTAAGAATTAATTAACTACAATAAATTACACTATATTACACGAATTTTACGTTGTCAAGCCACAGATGTTTTGAATTCTGGGGTACAACGGATACAGTCTTGGACGCAAGGAATCTATTTGGACACCATCTGTAGTGGTAAGGCGCGCACTGTACACCATACTGGCTCTTCCGTACTTACTGTGCTTTTCTATCTGAAAATAATGGCACAAATTCTTATATAGCAAAAATTTCTGGTCTTGTTTTAGTTGATTTTAGCCTTTTTGTTCTTCAATTCAGACATAGGTTGATTTTCAACTACTTAAACTCATAGTTTGGGAAAGTAAGTAATTGACCGGATATGCTGTATGATGTGCGGTCAATTACTTGTAATTGACCGCACATCATATAATAACTAACTTCCTTTAATACCGAATTCGCGGGTCAACGTAAGCATTCAAAATATCAATTACAATGCTGGCAATTACGACAATTGCCGCAAAAAACACCACAATACCTTGAACAGTTGGATAATCCCGCAAGCTAATCGCTTCGTAAAGGCGATTTGCCAGCCCCGGCCAAGAAAAAGTAACTTCTGTTAAAATAGCACCGCCCAACAGTGCAGCAAAAGTCAATCCTAAGACAGTAATCACCGGAATTAGCGCATTTTTCAGAGCGTGAGCCCATAAAATCTGCAATTCGGGAATGCCTCTAGCTCTAGCTGCTTCGACATAATCTGCTTGCAAAGTTTGCTTGAGATTCACTCTGACAATGCGCTCGAAAATGCCGCTCAAAAGAATCCCCAACGTCAAACTCGGAAGTGCCAAATAATGCAAAGATGTGAGAAACTGACCGGGGTTAGCGCTCAGGAGACTGTCAATCGTGTACAGTCCTGTATAGCCTTGGGGGGCTGGGAATGTAACGGGAAAGCGAGTTCCCAAGGGAAACCAGCCCAACTGCACCGCGAAAATCAACTGCAAAACCATGCCGGCCCAAAAAGCGGGCAGCGAGTAAGTGATAATGCCAAACAAACGGCCGGCAGCATCGAAAATAGTGTTGGGGCGGGATGCTGCCAGGGAACCGATACTGATGCCGACAATTAAAGCTATGGCCATGCTACAAACTGCTAATTCCACTGTAGCGGGGAAATAGTCTCCGATAATTTGCCACACGGTTTGTCCGCGAGTGGTGATGGAGGTTCCCAAGTCCAGACTTAATAAGTCTTTCATGTATTTGAAATATTGCTCCCACAGGGGTGCGTCGAGGCCGAGTTGGGTTCGCATTGCTGCTTTGGTGGCTGCCGGAGCTCGTGAGCCGAGAATGGCATCTATGGGGTCGCCCGGAGTGGCCCGCAGCAACAAAAATACTGCTGTGGTGATTGTCCACAACATTAGCGGTGCGAGAAGCAAGCGGAGAAAAATATAAGATTGCAGGGCTTTGGAACGAGACATAATATTTGGGAATTGCCAATAGCGAAGTCATTAATCATTAGCCAGATGTTGAAGGCATCAGGCAGATGGAAGGTAGAAGCTGGAAGAAACAGATATTTTATATCTGCGACTTCCGTGCCGCGAATCAGGGGAATTGAGAATTGCGAATAGACAGTTAAGTTGATTTTTGCGAAAAAGCCGATCGACTTTTTCGCATTTCCCGATTTTCCTATTCGCCCAGCAGCGATTCAAATGCAGCTTGCAAAGACTTGATATCGCCTACTCTCGCTACTAACAAGTTTTCGCTGCCTGCATCCTGCAGCCTGTGCTTCCAATACTGGATGCTATCCGAGTTGTTCATCCAGAAACTAATCACGGTGTCTACAACTCGATCGACATCCCAGCCGCGATCGGGAGAAACTGTCTCCACGGATGCCACAAACGCATCGAGAGTACACTTCCGGTTTGCCAAGTATTCTACACCCGACGGCTGCTGTTGTTGCAGCAATTCCTGCTGCTGGTTAAAAAATGTTAAAGTTGGAGATACGCCCAGGATTTCAAATGTATAGTTCATGTCATCCTCCAGAAGTATTATTTTGCCAAAAGATCGATCGTCCAAAAAAGCCAAAAACGCTTTACTTTGCTGCCCTTGATGAAATGCAGATGCTTCAATTATCCTCTTTGCAGTCAGTCGATCGGAATGTTGGCCGCTTATCTTATTAATAGCAAATTATTTAATACCCGATTGTCAAATAATTTACATTTGTCCTGCCACAGTAGAAAAAATTTAAATCTGATTTTTATTAAGCAGCCGTAAGGGAGACCCTCCGCACCCGGAGAAAGCGATCCCATTTTAAATGAAAAATTTTAGATTAAAGAATTAAATAATTGGGAAGGACTGATGACAACCAGGGTGTGGAGCACGGGCCTAAAGTTGCTTTTTTTACGGGGTGTGACGTTTTGACAGCGAGTCCGCAGAGCGATCGGCACATTCAGGCAAGTAGTGGCATCATTAATATTACAAGTTTTTACAGTAGCGGTGGAAACCTCAGCCAAGTTTTGAGAGGCCGGTCACCGCACTTCACTCTTGCAGTACAACTTTGTAACTTATATCAAGGGCATCTTTTAAACGACAAACGATACGCAAACTCGGTAGGTGTCAGAATATTGATGTTATTAAAAAATCTGAGCAGTTATCTGATGAAAAGCTCGCCCAAGATGTCACTGAGCCTAGTTTTGTTGATACCGCTGGTGGTGCAAATCTCCGTAGCAGTCGGCGTGACTGGATGGCTGTCGTTTCGCAACGGCCAGAAAGCCGTCAATGACCTTGCTACTAGGTTAAGCTTGGAAGTTGCAGCGAGGACGAAAGAAAATTTCCGCAGTTTTGGGGATGTGTCTCATTTATTCCTGCAAATGAATACTGCTGCGATCGCCTCTGGAAACTTAGACCCGGAAGACTTCCCCAACTTAGAGCGCTATTTGTGGAACCAGACCAAGCTGAGCGATCGAACTACAACCA
The DNA here is from genome assembly GCF_013179805.1 of Microcoleus asticus IPMA8. Classification (GTDB taxonomy): domain Bacteria; phylum Cyanobacteriota; class Cyanobacteriia; order Cyanobacteriales; family Microcoleaceae; genus Microcoleus; species Microcoleus asticus. The sequence continues at coordinate 22,068 of NZ_SRRZ01000027.1, forward strand.
TCTACTACGGCGACGAACAGGGCAAATTCCTCTTGCTCAAGCGAGAAGCAGAAAGCTTAGTATATATCAGAGACGAATCAACCGCTCCAAACCGCCAAATTTATCGCCTCGACAGCCAAGGAAATCGCACTGAGCTAATCAAAACCGTCGCTTATGACCCCCGTACTAGACCCTGGTACAAAGCTGCCAAACAGTCAGGAAAAGCCTCTTGGTCTCCTATCTACGTTTTTGCAGCCCCGCCAGTTCTGGGGATTACGCCGGTAATACCCATCTACAACCAAACGGGTAGCCTGCAGGGGGTACTGGCAATTGACCTGACTCTTTCTCAAATCAGCGATTTTCTCAAAAGCATCAAAATTAGCCCGTCGGGACAAGTTTTTGCGATCGAACGCAGCGGAGAAATAGTCGCCAGTTCCACAGACGAACTGCCCTTTGTCACTGGTCAAGACGGACAAAAACGGCTGTTAGCGACACAGAGCAAAAATTTGCTAATTCGATCGGCCTCCACATACTTGCAAAAACGATTTGGCAGTTTTGAACAAATTGACAGCCAAGGACAGTTTACCTTCGATATTGACGGCAAACGTCAATTCATTACGGTTGCTCCCCTGCAAGACGGTCGCGGTCTTGATTGGCTGATTGTAGTCGCTATCCCAGAAGCAGACTTCATGGGGCAAATTAACGCCAACACTCGCACAACTATCTTATTGTGCTTTTTTGCCTTCATACTGGCGATCGGACTCGGAATTTTTACCACTCGCTGGGTTGTCAAACCGATTACCCGATTGCTGGAAGCTTCCAAAGCTTTAAGAAAAATGTCTGAGTCATCCGACTTCACCTCTGCAGAATTAAACGGCGAAGTCGAAGTCCAAGGCGTCAAAGAACTCGGCCTCCTAGCTCAGTCTTTTAATGAAATGGCCCGACAATTGCGATCGTCTTTTGTTGCCCTAGAACAAACCAACTCTAGTTTAGAACAGCGAGTAGCAGAGCGGACGGCAGAACTCGAAGCTGCCGAAGCAGAATTGCGGGCTTTGTTTGCAGCCATGAACGAATTAATTCTAGTTTTGGACGCCAGCGGTCGCTATTTAAAAATCGCGCCCACCAATCTTTCCCTACTCTACAAACCAGCCGAAGAATTAGTTGGCAAAAAAGTCGGAGAGGTGTTTCCGCAAGCTACAGCCGACAATTTTCTCAACCACATCCGAGCAGCTTTAGATACTAAGCAAACTGTCAGCATCGAGTACGATTTAACCATTGACGACCGCGAAGTTTGTTTTGCCGCCAGCATTTCGCCGCTTTCAGAAGAATCCGTCATTTTGGTAGCCCGCGACATTACCGAACAGAAGCGAGCGGAATCAGTGCGGCGCCAAAGGCAAAAACAATTGCTCAAACAAAATACGGTTTTGGTAGAATTGGCAAGAAATAAAGCCCTGTATCGAGGCGATTTGCAAGTAGCTTTAAGGCAAATCACCGAAGCAGCAGCTCATACCCTACAGACAGAAAAAGTCGGCGCGTGGCTGTATGATGAGACTCGATCGAAATTGCAATGTCTCGACCAATTTCACCGCAGCAGCGAACAGCATGAAGCAGGGGCAGAACTCGCAGCAGCAGACTATCCAGCTTATTTTAAAGCTTTGGAAGAACACCGGACGATCGCAGCCGACGATGCTTTCTCAGATATTAGAACCAGAGAATTTGTGGCATCTTACTTTGGACTCACCGGAATCAAATCAACATTAGGTGCGCCGATTCGACTTGGCGGACAAACAGTCGGAGTTATCTCTATCGAACAAGTGGGAACTCATCGCAACTGGACATTAGAAGAACAAAATTTTGCAGCTTCCCTGGCAGATTTAGTGTCCCTAGCCATAGAAGCTAGCGAGCGCGAGCGCACACAAATCGCTCTGCGTCAAGCAGAACAAAAATACCGCAGCATCTTTGAAAATGCCGTCGAAGGCATTTTTCAAAGAACCCCCGAAGGCCACTTCTTGAGTGTAAATCCAGCTTTAGCCCGCATCTACGGCTACGCCACTCCCGAAGAATTGATATCAAACCTCACAAACATCAGACAGCAAGCTTACGTCGATCCTCAGCGGCGCGACAAGTTTATGCAGGTGATGGAAGAATTCGGAGAAATTTCGGGGTTTGAGTCAGAAGTTTACCGCGTTGACGGCAGCGTAATTTGGATTTCTGAAAGCGCGCGTGCAGTGTGCGACGCCGACGGCGAGGTACTCTACTATGAAGGCAGTGTCGAGGATATTAGCGATCGCAAAGTCTTTGAATCCGCCTTGCAACTCGCCGCAGAAGCAGCCGAAGCCGCTTCCACCGCAAAAAGCGCATTTTTGGCAAACATGAGCCACGAACTGCGAACACCTCTGAATGCCATCATCGGCTACAGCGAAATGCTCCAAGAAGAAACCGAAGAATTGGGCTACAATGAACTCACCCCAGATTTAGACAAAATCCGCACTTCCGGCAGACACTTGCTGTCACTAATTAACGACATTCTCGACATTTCTAAAATCGAAGCCGGCCGCATGGATCTTTACTTAGAAACCTTCGACATCGCCGCCTTGATTGAAGAAGTAGCATCTACCGCCGCGCCGCTAATTGAGAAAAACGGCAACACTCTAAATTTGGATCGAATTACGAATATCGGCACTATGCACGGTGACATTACCAAAGTGCAGCAGATTTTATTAAATTTGCTGAGCAATGCCGCCAAATTCACTCAAAACGGTACAATTACCCTCACCGCCACCCGAGAAAAAATTGCGGACGACAGTAGCGAAGCGATACAAAAAAACAGTTCTGAACCTGCGGTAAATTCTCTATCTTCCATTGCCAGGAAAGAATTTTTAGTTTTTAATTGTATAGATACAGGAATTGGGATGAATCCGGATCAGTTGCAGCACATTTTCCAACCCTTTACCCAAGCAGACGCTTCCACCACGCGCAAGTACGGCGGCACCGGTTTGGGACTAGCAATCAGCCAGCGTTTTTGCCTAATGATGGGCGGAAATATTTCAGTAACAAGTCAGGAGGGTGTTGGTTCTACTTTTACGATCCGCTTACCTGTTAATAATTAAAATTAGGGTGCGTCACTGCTGCCCAGGCTGTGCCTGGGAACGAGAAATTACGAACTCCAAATTACCTTTGAATGCTTCTCGGATCGAGAGCATCGCGCAACCCATCCCCCAATAAATTAAACGCCAAAACAGTCAAAATAATCAGTATTGCCGGAGGCCAAACCAACCAAGGCTGCAACACTAAAATGGAAGCATTAGTAGACAGGGATAGCAAATTTCCCCAAGAAGGATCTGGCTGTTGAATTCCCAACCCAATTAAACTCAAAACCGACTCCGCCACAATAAAACCAGGAACCGACAAAGTGGCAGAAATAATTACGTAAGTTGCCGTTTGTGGCAACACGTGGCGGACAATAATATAAATTGGATTGGCGCCCATTGCCCGCGCCGCTTGCACGAATTCTAGCTGTTTAATTGACAGTACCTGGCCGCGAATTACCCGCGCTAAACTCGCCCAACTAATAAATGAAGTAATCAGCACAATCAATATAAATCGCTGAGCGCTTGTCAATCCCGGAGGCAGCACTGCTGCTAGCGCTACTAATAAATAAAGACCGGGAATCGTCATCAATACTTCGGCGAAGCGCATTAAAATACTGTCAATCCAACTGCCGAAATAACCCGAGATCCCTCCGATTAACAATCCCAAGGGAAAAGAAATTGCTATTCCTACTAAACCGATGCAGAGGCTAATTCTGCTGCCCTGTACTAAGCGACTGAATTGATCGCGAGCTTGTTCGTCCGTTCCTAAAATGTTAATTTGGCCTTCTCCTGTAGTACCAAACAAGTGCCTGTCTAATGGCAAAACTCCTAAAAACTTATACGGAGAACCTTTGACAAACAAACCTACACCAGAGGGTTTTTGCCAGTCTACAATTACCTCGCGATCGCCCGTATTCGCATCCACCGGCCCTTGAGTAGTGGGATAAACGTGGGGCCCTATAAATTGCCCGTCTCGCGTGGTTAAATAAATTTGAGTCGGCGGCAGCAATGAACCGTTTAATTGAGAGTCGTAGGGGTCGTAAGGTGCTACAAATTCGGCAAAAAGTGCGACTGTATAAAAAATTAACAGCAGCACTGCTCCCAACCGAGCTAGAGGATTTTTTCTAAGATTTTGCCACCAATTCATAAGTTTTTAGGTTTGAGATTTTAAGTGGGTTAGTAATAAAGACTAAAGTTCTTAGTAAAGACTTTAGCCTTTGCTTAATGGACTCAGCAGCCAAAAGTTAATTTCTGACTTAGACAAGTTTTCAGGACTGAATTACTTACTACAAAAATTAGACTATTTTTGTTCATCTGAAACCAAAATTATTCTACTTTCATCTTCGGATATTTTACCCAATTCCTCGCCGCTAAAAGGATTGTAGAAAAACGAGCCTGTTTGCGGTGGCAATTTGGGATTGAGTACAATTTCTACTATACTTTTTACTACCCCTGTTAGCGGAATTGCCAGGATAACTCCTAACAACCCTCCCACTCTACCTCCTAACAGCAAAGCTGTGAAAATAATTACCGGGCTCAATCCGGTGAGATTGCCCATGATTCGGGGCGCTACTAAATTATCCTTGATTTGCTGGAGACCGATCGCCACTACCAAGACTTGCAGCGCCAGCCACCAATCAATAAACGCTACAATTATACTAACAGTGCCAATCCCCAGCGTTGCTCCGATGAACGGAATTATTTCCGTCAATCCTATAAAGACGGCAAACAAGAGAAAAAACGGAACTTGCAGCCACCAAAAAGCCAGAGTTAGCGAGATTGCCATAAATAGTCCCAGCAATAACTGTCCCGATACAAATCGCTGGAGGTTTCGCTCCAAAGTTTCTGTTAAAACATAGCGAATGTCTGGGGAAAAAATGCTGGTCAAACCCTGCCACACTCTTTTCCCGTCTAGGAGCATATAAAAGGAAATCACCACAATAAAAATTAAGTCCAAAAACCAGTTAAAAGTACCTACAACTAAGCCTAAACCCGTACCGGCGATCGCCTGTACTTGTCCCTGGACTCTAGCTGACAGTTGCTGCTCCAATATTTGCACGTCAAACGGTAAATTGCGCTCGGCACTCCAGGCTTGAAATTCACCTAGCTGCAGCCGCCCCGACTCCAGCAATTCCGGGAACCTTACCCCCAACTGCCTCGCTTGGCTGAACACCGGCGGCACAATAGTTAAACCGATCACTACTACTATCACACCCGCAGTTAAATAAACCAGCCCCGCAGCTACTCCCCGAGGCAAAAATACTTGCAGTCTTTTTACTGCATAATTTAATAAAAATGCGATGAGTCCCGCTGTTACTAAAATGCTGACGAGTTCCCCAACATAACTGACAGCAGTCAGGGTAAACCATCCCGTCACTAGCACTAGCAGCCAAGTAATTAGAAACTGTTGGAGGGGAGAAAAGAGACTATTCATTTTGATTTTTTTTAAATAAACTGGCACAACTTTTTTAGCCGATGTGCCGTATTCTACAATAAACACATTAGAGTATAGATTAGCAATAATCAGTTCAAGATTAGACTGAATTCTCTCAGCATTAATCGGTTGGTGATGGCAAAACCGCTCCGGGACAGACAATGCGAGTCCGATCGACCCCACGCTGCAAAATCACCCTAATATCTCAGTATGCCCGGGAGCCCGATCGAATTAAATGTCGATCGTACAAAGGCTCAATTCGACATTGTAAGGTGAAATGGCGCTACACTCACCCAAAAGGAGGACGCGCAACTGCTCAGGCCCTTCGTTAAAATGAATCAGATATAAAAACCGCAATCTTTCTTTACAATAAAAAAACCACAGGCTAATAGCGGCGAGAGGAATTACCGTGACCAATCAAGTTTTTTCAGAAGCGGAAGAAAAGAAACCCATTCCCCCCGTGCAGAGCGGACGCGACAACAACTCAGCAGTGGACATACCTGAAAGTGGACTCTCAGACCGCTCTCGCTGGGAATTTTCTCCTGAGGAAGATGAACGAGAAGTTGCCCTAGAACCTCCAGAAATGGAGGCGGAAGAATCTGAAGTTTTGGAGCCTGAAGAGCCAGAAGCCTCGCCCAGCAAAGGACTCAGGTGGCCTACCATGTTGGCTGGCGCAGGCATTGGCGTGGCTGCAACGCTGCTAGCAGTACAGTTGACTGGTGGGGGCAAGCAGAGCGCGCGTCCCGCAGCTCCAATTCCACCGGCAAATCAGCAGGCTACGGCTCAGACTGTGACAGTGGCGCCTGTGGAATCTGCCGAGGTGGGTGAAACTCTGGAAGCGACGGGCACCGTGGTGGCCTACGACTTGCTGCCGGTGCTGCCACAGGCTAACGGTTTGCAAATCAAGCAGGTGTTGGTGGCGGAGGGAGATGCGGTAGAAAAAGGTCAGACGATGGCGGTTTTGGACGATTCGGTGCTGCGATCGCAAATTGCCGAAGCGCTTGCGGGAGTACAATCGGCTAATTCTACGGTAGAACAAGCCGAAGCTCAGGTGCAGCAAGCTCAGTCAGCCCAACAAGAAGCCCAAGCCGGCGTCGCTCAAGCTCAAGCTGGCGTTGAAAAAGCCATCGCTGACGCAGCGCAAGCCCAAACAGGCGTCGGCCAGGCCAGGGCCGGTGTGGAGCAAGCTAAAGCCGGTGTCACTCAAGCTAGAGCGGGAATTGCTTCCGCCCAGGCTAAATTAGCTCAAGCTCAAAGAGAAGTAAATCGCAGCCAAAATTTGGCGACTCAGGGAGTAATTAGCCAGCAAGATTTAGAACAGCGCAAGACGGAGCGAGACACGGCCGTTCAAGACTTGAACAAAACTAAAGCTGACTTGAATACAGCTTTGGAAGAACAGAATAAAGCAGCGGAAGAAGTGCGATCGGCTATTGCTAAAGTAGCTACTGGTGAAGCTAATATCAGTACGGCGAGAGCCGCCCTCAGCAGCGCTCGCGCTAAAGTGAATACGGCCGGAGCGAGTGTCAGCAGTGCCAGAGCAAATGTCGGAAATAACGCAGCAACTGTCCGCAGCAATGATGCGCGAGTCAAACAGTTACAAACTCAACTCGAACAAACTATAGTGCGAGCACCGGATAGCGGCACTGTGGCTGAAAGAATTGGTCGAGTTGGGGATGTTTCTTCGGGGAGTCAAAAACTCTTTTCAATTATTCGGGGAAACAAGCTGGAACTACAATTGAAAGTGCCGGAAACTCAGGTTGCGCAAGTGCGACCGGGAACAGCGGTGCAGATTACTTCTGACTCTGACAAGCGGATTAAGTTGTCAGGAACTGTGCGAGATATTTCGCCGCTTGTTGACCCGCAAAATCGGCAAGCTACGGTGAAGATTGATTTGCCGGCAAGCGCGTTTTTGCGATCGGGAATGTTTTTGCGCGCATCCCTTTCGACGGCAACGGCTCAAGGTTTGAAAGTCCCCGCTAAAGCTATTTTGCCACAATCTGACGGCAGTTCTATTGTTTACAAACTTGTCGGCGAGGACAAGGTACAGGCTCAACCAGTGGAAGTTGGGGAAATTTCCGGGGGTGCTGTAGGCGATTTGACTGCTGCTAAGGTGGAGGTTAAAAAGGGTTTGAAGGCGGGCGATCGAGTGGTTATTGCTGGGGCTGGTTATCTGAAGGATGGCGATCGGGTTAAGGTTGTTAAATAGTTATTGGTTATGGGTTATTGTTAGATTTTTTTGTTTGTTTTACCGCAGATGAAAGCAGATAAACGCCGACGAACGCAGATAACCAATTCCTAATACTTCGACTAAGCTCAGTACGAGTTCCCAATTCTAAATTATGTCTTTCAACATTTCGGCTTGGTCGATCAAACAGCCAGTCCCCACGATTGTTTTATTCTTAGTTCTGACAATCGGGGGTTTACTATCATTTCCGCTTTTAGGCATTGATGATTCACCAAATATTGATGTGCCTTCAGTTTCGATATCCGTCAGCCAACCGGGGGCAGATCCAGCAGAACTGGAATCTCAAGTCACGAAAAAAGTAGAAGATGCTGTGGCTGGTTTGGGCAATATCGACCACATTATCTCTACAGTTAATGATGGTTCTTCTAATACTACAGTTAACTTTTTATTGGGAACAAATAGCGATCGCGCTACTAACGATGTCCGCAATGCGATCGCCCAAATCCGCCAAAGCTTGCCCCAAGACATTAATGACCCCGTTGTCAAGCGAGTCGAATTTGCCGGCAGTTCAATTATGTCTTACGCGGTTGTTTCCGATCGCCAAACCGTAGAACAGTTAAGCGAATTAATCGACCAAAACATCAGCCGCGTCCTCCTCTCTGTCAAAGGTGTAGCTCAAGTGCAGCGAATCGGAGGCAGAGACAGGGATATTCGAGTCGATTTAAACCCCGAACAACTGCAAAGTCTCGGCATTACAGCTACTCAAGTTAACGACCAAATTCGCAATTTTAACATCAATTTACCCGGCGGCAGAACTGAAATTGGCAATTCCGAGCAAACAGTCCGCACCCTCGGCAGTGCCAAAACAATCGAACAGTTGAAAGCTTATCAAATTACCTTGCCTAAAGGCGGTTTTGTGCCGCTTTCCACTTTGGGAGAAGTTGGTGAAGGCTATGCAGAAGCGCGTCAGGCGGCACGGCTCAATAACAAACCTGTAGTGGCTTTTTCCATCCTCCGCAGTACCGGCAGCACTCTGGTAACAGTAGAAGAAGCGGTGCGGGAAACTGTTAAGAAACTGGAAAAAACTTTGCCGCCTGATGTCAAGCTGGAACTTATTTATACTTTAGCCGACCACATTCGAGATTCTTATGAAGCTTCTGTAGATGCTTTAATTTTGGGGGCGGCTTTAGCGGTAATAACTATTTTAATTTTTTTGCGGGATTGGCGCGCAACTTTAATTGCTTCTGTTGCCTTACCGCTGTCGGCAATTCCTACTTTTGCTGTGCTCCGGCTGTTGGGCTACACCCTCAACAGTATGACTTTGTTGGCGCTGTCGCTGGTGGTGGGAATATTAGTAGATGATGCGATCGTCGAAATTGAGAATATCGAACGTCACGTCGGGATGGGGAAAACTCCCTATCAAGCTTCTTTGGATGCTTCGGCTGAAATTGGTTTGGCTGTTGTTGCTACTACGATGACGATTGTTGCGGTATTTGCGCCGGTGGCTTTTATGCCGGGAATTCCCGGTCAGTTTTTTCGACCTTTTGGGGTGACGGTTTCGGCGTCGGTGTTATTTTCGCTGTTAGTAGCCCGAACCGTTACTCCGATGATGGCGGCTTATTTGTTTAAGGAGAAAGGACACCATCAGGAACTCAAAAAAGACCAACTTTCTTATCAGTACCGCAGGCTTTTGACTTGGGCGCTGAAGCATCGGGCGATCGTCTTAATTTTAGGTGTAGCTTTGTTTTTCGGCAGCGTTCAATTAATACCTTACATTCCGACTGGGTTTATCGATCGCGATGATACCGGACTTTCGACTGTCTCTATTGAATTGCCTCCGGGCTCGACTTTACAGCAGACAGATTCAGCAGTGCAGCAAGCAACTCAATTATTGCTCGCTCATCCAGCCGTAGATAGCGTTTTGGAGACTGAAGGTGCTCCGACAGTTTCCGGGGGTGCTGGCGGCGGCGGGGGCGCTAGCGGGGTGAATACAGCCAGTCTTTACGTGAAATTGAAACCCGCCGACAAGCGGATCGGACAACAGCGATTTGAAGAGGAAATGCGGCCGAAACTTCGCGATGTTCCCGGTGTGCGGTTGAGTTTTGCTCAAGGGCGTGTCGGCGGTAGGAAGCAAATGTCGATCGTCCTAAAAAGCGAAAATGCCGAAGCTTTAACTAACACTGCTGAAGCCCTCACGCAACAAATGAGGCAAGTTCCGGGACTGATTGAGGTACAGTCTAGCGCGAGTTTGGTGAAGCCAGAAATTTTGGTTAAACCTGACCCGAATCGGGCGGCGGATCAGGGTGTATCGGTGCAGCAAATTGCTCGAACTGCATCTCTGGCAACGATTGGAGATATTGACTCGAATCTTGCTAAATTTGATTTGCCTGACAGACAAATTCCGATTCATGTAATGTTGGCGCCGCAGTTTCGCAGCGATATCGAAACGATTAAGAATCTGCAAGTACCGGCGAAAAATAATACTTTGGTGCCGTTGAGGGCCGTGGCGGATATTGCTTTGGGCAGCGGGCCTTCTCAGATCGATCGCTACGACAGAGCCCGTCAAGTATCTGTAGAGGGAAATTTGTTGCAGGGTACGACTTTGGGAGAAGCTTCGGTGGCGGTGAAGAAACTGCCTGCAATGAATCCTTTGCCCCCCGGCGTGGAACAGGAATCTTCGGGTGATGCGAAGGTGATGCAGGATGTGTTCAGCGGTTTTGCGGGGGCTCTGGGAACGGCGGTACTGTTTATTTATGCTGTGTTGGTGCTGCTGTTTGCCAATTTCCTGCATCCGGTGACAATTATGGCCGCCTTGCCTTTATCTCTGGGGGGCGCGCTGCTGGGACTGCTGGTGGGACAAAAGTCTCTCGGGCTGTACGCTTTGATTGGCGTGGTTTTGCTGATGGGAATTGTGACGAAAAATTCGATTTTGCTGGTGGATTACGCGATTATGAATCAGCAGGAAGGCAAGCCGATGTACGAGGCGACGCTGGATTCGGGAGTGGCGCGGTTGCGGCCGATTTTGATGACGACGATCGCGATGATAGCTGGGATGGTGCCAATTGCTCTGGGAATTGGCGCTGGTTCGCAAACTCGCAGCCCGATGGCAATGGCGGTAATTGGCGGTTTGATGACTTCTACGCTGCTGACTCTGGTGGTGATTCCGGTGGTTTTTACTTACATGGACGGTTTGCAAATCTGGATTTTTAATCTGATGCGGGGGAAGAAAAGGGGGCGAAGGGCGATCGAAGGCAACATAGAAAGCCAAAATGGTAGAGTCAAAATTGGAAAATAGCGATCGGCTGCCGCCCAATATTGACAGTCAAAATGTTATACTCAAAATCAGAAAATAGTTGTACAATGTTTTTCTAGTCGTTTTTTACCGCGACGCCTCCAAGGCAAAAGAAAGTCAAAACAGGTAAAAAACACTAAGCGCGGGCGTAATTCAGTGGTAGAATGTCAGCTTCCCATGCTGAACGTCGTGGGTTCGAGTCCCACCGTCCGCTTTCACTGAATTTTCATAGAATTATGAAAATTAATTAGTGCTATCAATTCAATCTATGGCTTATTTCTTAACCGCTGCTTTATATAAGTTCGTTGAACTACCTGATTTTGCCGAGCTGAAAGCACCGCTACTCGATTGTTGCAACAACAACAACGTCAAAGGCACTATCTTGCTGGCCCAAGAAGGCATCAATGGCACTATTGCCGGTTCGTCCGAGGGCGTACACGCAGTGCTGGCATTCTTGCGCAGTGACCCGCGTTTTGCGGATCTGGTGCACAAGGAATCTTTCTCGGAAAAAGCACCTTTTTACCGCCTGAAAATACGATTGAAGCGCGAAATCGTCACGATGGGAGTACCGGACATTAATCCCCGCCTCATGGCTGGCAAATATGTTAAGCCTGATGAGTGGAATAAGCTGCTTGACGATCCCGATGTTGTCGTGGTTGATGTTCGTAACGACTTCGAGGTATCTATGGGTACTTTTGAAGGCGCTATTAATCCCAAAACAAAAAGCTTTTCCGAGTTACCTGAATGGGTGCTGCGGGAAACTGCTTTACGCAATAAACCCAAGGTGGCAATGTTTTGCACGGGTGGTATTCGCTGCGAGAAATCTACTGCTTTTTTGCGCAGTCAAGGTTTTGATGAAGTCTATCATCTCGAAGGCGGAATTTTAAAATATTTGGAAACGGTGCCGGAAGCAGAAAGTCGTTGGGAAGGTGAATGTTTTGTCTTTGATGAACGGGTTTCTGTTGGTCAGGACTTAAAGCCGGGTAACTATGAACTTTGTCGCGGTTGTCGTCACCCGATTAGTCCGGAAGATAAGGCTTCTGAATTATTTGTACTTGGTGTGAGTTGTCCTCATTGTCATGACTCAAAAACTGAAACCAAAAAACAAGCTTTATCTGAACGTCAACGTCAGATTGAGCTGGCTAAGCGTCGCAACCAAGTACATATAGGCGCGCGCTACGATGCGAAGGAAAAAGTAGATGAGGCCTGCGACTAATATTATTATTCACTAAGCTCAAAGAAACCCGCTTTCTACGAAAAATCTTGTTTGGCGACGAGAAATATAGAAAGAAATCGGGTTTCTGACTCGTGTAGTATTGGCACTAAGCTCAAAGAAACCCGGTTTCGACGAAAAATCTTGTTTGGCGACGAGAAATATACCAAGAAACCGGGTTCTGGCCCGAAAAACCCGATCGCGCGATCGACTAATTATATGTTAGCAACATATCCGATTCTGTATTCCTTTCGCCGCTGTCCCTATGCTATGCGCGCGCGCTTAGCCTTGATGGTTAGCAATCGGGTGTGTGAGTTGCGGGAAGTTGTTTTGCGAGACAAACCACCAGAGATGTTGGAAGTATCTGCCAAAGGTACAGTACCAATATTGATTGATGTTGACGGGCGCGTACTCGATCAAAGTATCGATATCATGTTGTGGGCATTGAGACAACACGATCCTGAAAAATGGTTGATGCCACAGCAAGGTTCTGTTACAGAAATGCTGGAACTAATCGCTGTATTTGATGATAGATTTAAATATCATCTTGATCGTTATAAGTACCCCGATCGCTATGCAGATGTTGATGCTCAAGTACATCGCTATGAAGGTTCTTTATTCCTGGAAAAACTAAATGCCAAGTTAAGCGCTACTAAATATTTGTTTGGTAACAATGTAGCATTAGCCGATATGGCGATCGCACCTTTTGTTCGTCAATTCGCTCATACCGATCGAGTTTGGTTCAACGAACAGCCTTGGCCGCAGCTACAAGCTTGGTTAGCCGGGTTTACAGAGTCGGAAATTTATAGCAGTGTTATGCAGAAATATCCGAAATGGGAATCCGGTAATGCAGGCGTTATTTTTCCTTCCTCGTAATTACTTATTCTTATTCGCTGCCAGCATATTTATTAACTTCCCAAAATGTTATTTACCATGCTAAACTTATTGTTTTGAGAATACTAGATTTACTGTCATTTGACTAGAAAAGTGACGCAGGCAAAAATCGCCTTTTGCTAATTTTTTAAACGTGAAAGGATTTGCTGTATTCTAGTAAATGTTATCAGGCTAAAACTATGATTGATGTTGGTTCGTTAGTTCGATCGCCCAGAAACGATTTGGGAGTCGGAAAAGTTGTCGAGGTATCGCGTACTGATGCCGTAGTTGAATATTTTTGCTCAGTTAAAAACCGCATCCGCAAAACTGTGCCATTGGGTTTGCTGCAAGAAGCTAGACTTCAGCGCCAAACCCGCTGCTACCTCTGGAGTACCACTCAGGAAAGATGGATAATTGGGCGAGTTTATGACTGGGATGAAGATAAATTAGAGTACGAAATTGACCTCCCCGACAGCCAAAGTTTGCAAGCTGTCGAAACCGAACTTTACGTTCGCTGCAATATCCCGATCGCCGATCCGATCGACATTTTAGCAGTCAAAGGCCAAGAAACGCCGTATTTTCACGATCGCCGATTGGCATTCGTCCAATCTGCGATCGAACAGCGGGCCGTCAGCCGCGGCATGACTGGTTTAATTTCTGCTAACATAGACCTCTATCCGCACCAAGTTGAAGTCGTCCGGCGCGTCCTAGAAGACCCAATCGTGCGCTATTTATTGGCAGACGAACCAGGACTGGGAAAAACAGTAGAAGCCGGGACAATTCTCCGGCAATTTCTGCTAGATGAACCCAACGGACGCGCTGTGGTTCTGGTTCCGAAATACTTGCTCGAACAGTGGCGGCAGGAGTTGGAAAATAAATTCTATTTGTCTCATTTTGCTGACCGAGTGCAGCTTGTTGCTGTTAGCGAAATCAATCAAATTAGCCGCAATGCTAACCTAGATTTTCTGATTGTTGATGAAGCGCATGATGTGGCGGCAATGGCACATTCGAGCGATCGCGCTCAGCAGCAGTCCTTTGAACTTTGTCAAAAACTCGCTCACAAAAGCAAAAATTTATTGTTATTATCTGCAACGCCAGTTCTCGGCCGCGAGCAAGATTTTCTAACGATGCTGCACTTGCTAGACCCGACAACTTACCGTCTTGACGATCTGGAAAATTTCAAAGAACAGGTGCAAAATCGTCAGGAAATCGGTCGCGCTTTGCTAGATTTCCGAGAAAATGCCAAGCCTGCTGTTTTGCAAACAAAACTCGCTCAACTCCGCACTCTTTTTGCAAAAGATGATTATTTAATCGGATTAGCTACTGAGTTAGAAAGTTGTTTGAAAACTGAAGCAACCGCAGAACAGGCTCGCCTTGTCCGAACTATTCGCACTCATGTTAGCGATACCTACCGCCTGCATCGCCGCATCCTTCGCAACCGCCGGGATGCGGTTGAAGATGTGATTTTCGATCGAGATGCTGTCCCCAAAACGGAGTACGATCTGAATGATGAACAGTGGTCGGAAATTCAAACCGTACTCGATAAATGGCGCACGGTCGCTCCCAAGTCGAGCGAATATCAGAGAATTTTTCTGGTGTTTTTCCGCGCTTCTGGTACTTGGCTGAATGTTTTAGAACGGGTTGTCAAAGCTCGCTTGCAGAAAAAATCGACTCCAGAACTCGATCGCGAATTTGGACAAAATGACACGGCAATTTTGACCAAAACTGCGCTGTTTCCCGAAGAAAGGGAAATGCTGGAAACCTTGCTCAACACGCTGGAAAAGCCCCAGGAAGGGCTCGATCGACTGAGTTTGTTACGAATCGCGATTCTCCGATTTCTCGCAGTTGCTTTGAAGGTTCCGCGCGAGTATCACAGCAATCCTCGCGATTTGCTGTCGAGAATTCAACAGCAAATTAAACGGCCGATTCCCGGCGAGCGTTTCCCGAAAATTGTGATTTTTACCAGTTTTACGGCAACTTGCAAAGAGATTGCGGAAAATTTAGCGAAAATCTTTGGTAAAAATGCGATCGCCAGCCATGACACGAGCAAATCGGCTGATGATGTTGAGGCTAGTCTCAAGCGGTTTAAGACTGAGCCGCATTGTTTTATCTTAGTGTGCGATCGATCGGCGGAAATAGGGGTAAACCTGCAATTGACAGATTGGTTAATTCACTTCGATTTGCCGTGGTTTCCCAACCAGTTAGAACAAAGACTCGGCAGAGTCGATCGCATTGGTAGCAAAATGGGAGTGCAATTTTGTTTGTTTGCAGGCCCGGATTTGCCAGAGAGTCCCCACGAAGCTTGGTTTCAAGTTTTAAAAGATGGGTTTGATATCTTCAACAAATCTATTGCCAGCCTTCAGTTTTATGCTGAGGAAAAAATTCTCAAACTTGAAGAAAAGTTGTTTGCTGAGGGAGGCAAGGGCTTATCCAGCGAAATTGAAGCGATTAAAACTGAAATTGAGCAAGAGAAAATCAAAATTGACGAACAGTACGTTCTCGATGAAATTGATACTCTTGATGACAGTGCATCTCAGTATTTTGAATCTCTCGACAACTGCGATGCTAAGCATAAAGAAATGCAGCGGGCGACTGAAGGTTGGTTGTGTCAAGCTCTCCACTTCAAACAAATCGAACATCCGAGTATATCGGGGCTGCTGCGCTATCAACCTACTCAAAAAACGTTGATTCCCTCAAACGATTTGACAACCAGATTGATTCCTTATTGCCAGCAATATGGTAGTTACAACCGCCGCATTGCTCATCAGAATGCGGATGTCGCTCTTTACCGCATTGGTGAGGGATTGATCGATGCACTTGGCTCTTATATTCGCTGGGACGATCGGGGTCAAGCTTTTGCCATGTGGCGCCATGATGAAAGTTGGGATGCGGAGCCCGGGAAGGAGTGGTTCGGCTTCCAGTTTAATTATTCAATCCAGACTGATGTGCAGCCGGCCGAGCAAGTTTTGCAAGCACAAAATATCGAAAATTACAACTTGAAAGCTTTGCAGCGCCGCGCTGATGCTCTGTTTCTCCCAACTTTTGAAACTGTGTTTGTAGATGCTCGCAGCGAACAAATGTCTCTGGTGGAGGATGCGGAACTTCTGGCGATTTTGCAGCGGGCTTATAAGGGGAAAGGCGGGCCGAACCGGGATTATAATTTGTCGAAAAATCGCACGTCGCTTATTGACAGTTTTGTCGATCCCCTAGAATGGGATGATTTTTGTCAAAAGGGACGGTTGGTATCGGAGGAATTGCTGCGCGGGCGATCGGCTTTTGTGGAAATGTGCGAGAAATCTGCTGTCAGTGCTGCAATCCAACTCGAAAACCGGGTAAATCAATTGCAATTGCGCTTGAATCGACTTTCTAAATCCGAACAAGCTTTAGAATCGGTTTTGGCTGATGAAATCAGTACGGAAAGTTTGTTGAGTCAAGCGGTTTTAGCTGGTATTCGCCGCCCGCACATGACTCTTGAGTCTGTGGGATTTATTGTGATTTCTGGGCGTGCTCCTGTAAAGTCGGAGGATGAAGGATAATTTGTTTGGGAGGGCGATCGCTCTTTTTGACCCGATTCGGAAGCACAGGCGAGACGCCCGTGCCACGATGGACGGATATGGATAAAAGGGCGATCGCTTTTTATTTAATCAAACTTTAAGAGTGAAAACAGCTTTAGGGTGGAAAGTATCGATAAATATCTTTCCGGTGAAGAACTCTTGCAAAAGTAACTGTTTCGCCATCAAAATAAAAACCTATTCGATAGTCGCCAACCCGAAACCGATACGCATTATCATCGCCTTTCAATTTTTTTAAGTTAACTATTGTCTGTAAATCATTAACATTGGGAATTTCCCCAAAAGCAAACTCCTTGATTTGCTAAAAAACAGGCATACTTTTAAGAGCTTTTAAATCCTTCACAAAACTGGGCAGATATTCTACTTTCATTCTGTTTCCAGTTCTGCAAGTGCTTGCCGTAAATTTAACGGCTTTTCATTTTTAACTTCGCGCATAGCCAACAGAAGTCCTCTATCTTCGATAGCTTCTAGGAAATACTGATAGTCGGTATAATCTAGAATGACTTGACTAATGTTGCCTTCGGCATCTAATATTAACTTTTTGGCAAGTGGATAATCTTCTATCTTCATATACTTTTATGTTGAGATGAGTTGGGAGGGAATGATGGTTCTATTTTAACAGCGATTTTTTTTACAAGGTTTGATGATGGTCGAGTCCCTTCGAGATAGCTTCGCTTCACGCTTTTTTTGAACCGCAGATGCAGGCGGATAAACGGGGATGGACGCAGATGGATGAAAAGGATCTCGCACTTAGGGACTAAACTTCCTCAAAAATTGCGCCTCGCTGCTGTAAATTCACCTGCATCTCCTCATCCATGCCTGAATTGTTCCCAAATCTGGCTGCCTCGACATTCGCACCGCTGAAATTAGTATTTGTTAAGTTCACTTCCAGCAGATTTGCGCCGCTCAAATTGGCACCGCTGAGGTTAGCTAAAGCCAAACTTGCTTTGTGCAAATCTGCGCCGCTTAAATCAGCATTTCCTAAGAAAGCGCCACTCAAATCTGCACCGCCGAATTTGGCATTTTGCAGGTTGGCGTCGCTGAAATCGGCATCGCTTAAGTTTGCACCCCGGAAATTTGCCCGATCGAGATTTGCGCTGCTAAAATCCACTGCACTTAAAGTCGTTCCGCGCAAGCTGCTACCCGCGAAATCCAGTGCTGGATTGAGATTGGCAATTTTTGCCAACTCCACAAAGTTGTCTGTTTCAGCGGAGATAACGCGATCGACCATTTCCTGCAATTCCGATTCAGCTTCCGGGACAATTTCCACTTCGCGCGGTTCAACCGGAGGCAAATTGTAGGAAAATAGCGCCCAACTGAGAGCTGGTTGGAGTTTATTTGCTTGCAAATATACAGTCAGGATTCTTTCTAAAACTGAATGTTGGTTGGGCGTGATATCGTGCGGCCATAAACCCTCCGCATCTGTGAGATAAATATCTTCTTTAGCCACTTCAAAAGCCGCTGCCATCCGAAATTCTTTAGCAGCTACTTCTCCTAGCTTAGCACTTTTTAGCAAACCTTTTAATACTGATTTCCCCTGTTCTACTGCAAAAATCCAAGCTGGCGTTGTATCATTGCTTATTGTGGAAACTTGACAAAATATGCTCTCTGTTTCCTTGCTTTTTTGCGGATTTTCGCCGCCCTGAACTCCCTGCTGATTTTCGCTCACTAAAATTTCTGCACTATTTTTAATCGGCAGGGTTTCTTCTATTGGCAAAAGCTTGAAAGAACCGACTAACTGACGCGATGCTACGGGAATTTCGCAATTTTCTAGATAAAGATTGAGTGTCCCGCCTTGCAGACCAAATTTGACGCGACCACCTAGCAGGGGTTCCCAATGCTCGTTAAAATTCAGGCTCAAGTGAATGTCGAACTGCTGGGTTTGGGCTGCAACCGATGGAACTGGAATTGCTTCTAATTGCATCCACAAGCAATCTGGGTATTTGTTGTGAGACTCTAGCGATCGCATATCGGTAGATGTGCTGGCTTTGCCAGACTGTGATGGAGATTTTGAGGACTGCCTAATTTTTAATTTATCACACTACAGCATTTTTTTATCCATTGAAACTGGAAATTTTGTTTATCTGCCCTTCATGGGTTTTGCTGAATTTGGCTTTTTACCCAATTCCGAAATGCTTTGACTAATTCCAAATAGTCCATTGTTTCTGCTTGTTCCAAAAATCTGACAATCTCTAATATCGGTAAGCTGGGAAATGCTAAACTGATCTCGCCCTCAACGTATTCTCCATTTTCAAATCTGTTGATTCTAAGTCGCGATCCATTATAAATCCAAACTTCCGGCACTCCCAGATCCGCATACACGTGCAAGCTATTTTCCGAACGGCTGGTAATATCAATTTCCAACACTAAATCCGGCGGCGGATCTTGAGTCAGGTCGATTCTTTTTTTGCCTTTAACTGCACTAATATTCTGGATGTAAAAACATTTATCTGGTTCGACACCGCTAAGTTCAGGACGCTTGAAAGTTGTGGAACCAAGAGGTTCAATTCTCACATCTAATTCTTCCGCTAAGGTTTCAACAAATCGACCGAATACTTCTTTGAAACGTTCGTGTTCTGGGGAGGGTACCATAATTTCAAGATTGCCGCGATTATATGTCAGTCGAATTTGCCTATCGCCGATTTCGGCAAGCAAAGTTTCGTAGGTTTGCCAACTGATACCCGATAGCTGGACAATTTGTTCCGGGGGGGCGAGAGTTTGAGCGGTCATCTGATTTTAGATTTTAGATTTTAGATTTTAGATTTCTCCCCGGATAAATCCGGGGCCACAAACCAAATTGTTTTGGATGATAGTGCTAGTTTTATGCTTCGTGCGTAGGCGCAAGCCGGGGCGTAGCCATCGCACTTTTACATTATATCATCGAGAAAAGCTCGATCGCTATCTAATTACTGAGTGAAAATATGTGCGATCGAGTCAGATTTTTTACTCACCAATCTGTGCCGGAAATACCTCCGACAAATCCAGAGATAACTCGGGAAAACCCGGAATTACTACCGTCTGATTTGGCAACACAACTCGTTGCAATTGATAACTAAAACTACCGTTTTGTTTCTGATAAGGTTCGCTGTACATTTCCAGTTGATAATCAACCAAATTAAATATCCAGTAATTAGAAATACCAGTCTCAGCATAGAGAGACAACTTGGTTGTGCGATCGTACTTCAACGTATAATCCGAAACCTCAATTACCAACAAAATATCAGCAGGCTCAGGGTGAGAAGATAAATAACGATTGGCTCGATTGCGGGCAATAACAACATCAGGCTCTGGTTCGCTATCATCAGACAAAATAATTGGCTCTTGTGCGCGCACGCGAGCGCGTCTTGCCAGTAAAATGATTAACTCCTCAACTAAAAGACTGTTACAAACAGAGTGCAGCTTACCTGTAGTAGCCTTGAGGATAAGTGATCCGCGAATCAATTCAACTCGCTCATCGGGGGCGAAAAATCCCAGTTCTCCCAAACGGTGATATTCGGCGATCGAGAACCGTTTTGCAGTTACGGCAGTCATAGCTTTTCTTACCCTCTACAATTACCAACATTTCCAATGCTACTCAAAAATCCCACCCCGTGCGGTCAATTCAACCTTCACGGCTTCCGAAATTCCCAGACAACCAGAAAAGTTCGCATTTTTAACCACCACATTTTTTAAATCAGCGCGGCTCAAATCAGCCCCCTTTAAAATCGCCCCGCTCAAATCTACACCGCTCAAATCAGCATTTTTTAAATTAGCTTCAGTCAAATTTGCATCTACCAAAATAGCATTCGGTAAATAACCACTGCTCAAATTTGCGCCAGTTAAATTAGCACGGCTCAAATTTGCCCGGGGCAGCTTGGTTCGCAAATCAGCACCGCTTAAATTAGCGCTGCTGAGTTCAGCATCCCGCAAATTAGCATTGCACAAATTAGCATCAATTAAAATAGCAGCGCTCAGCAAAGCACCGCTGAGATCCGCCAAGGTCAAATCTGCGCCCTGGAAATTTGTTTCGCGCAAATCTGCACCGTTAAAATCAGCGTAGTGCAAGTCAAAACCGCTTAAATTAGCCCCGGCAAAATCCTCAACCAGATTCAAACCAACTGTTTCTGCAAGGTGTACAAAATTCTTATTTTTATCAGTAAAAAACAGTTCCCGGACGATCGCCAATTGCTGCTGCCGGTACTGGTTAGCCTTCTCGTAATCTGCTAAATACTTGTAACCGAGCTTCAAATTCTTGAGAGCATTGCGCTCACTGCGATCGTCCTTGCTGGCGCGCGCGATCGACAACTGCTGGTGATAACATTCGATCGCACCAGGCAAATCTCCATTAGCATCGCAAGCTAGCGCCAAATTGCCCAAAGTTTCCAGCTCAGAGCGCCCGTCGCCACTTTCCCGCGCGATCGCCAAACGCTGTTGCTGGTAATCAATAGCACTAGAAAAATCCTCCAGAGCACAGCAAGCATTGCCCAGATTTCCCAAAGCATTCGCCTCACCCCGGCGATCGCCAATTTCCCGCGCTAACACCAAATGCTGCTCGTAGCAGTCGATCGCCTGAGCATAATTTCCCAGCGCTTCGTAAGCTACGCCCATATTTCCCAGCGCCGCACCCGATCGCCGCTTATCGTCCATTGAGCGATACAGCCCCAGCGCTTCCTGCCAAGAATCCAGCGCCGCCTCAAATTGGCGTGCCTGATATTGCGAAATCCCTTGCTTGATTAGCTCGCTAGCTTGTTCGCTCATACTGTCACAATTAGTTAATAACTAAAGTTGATATTAATCGACTCAAAGCGGTAATTGTTAATCGGTAATCGCTCGCTCGGTGGCCTCCTCTCCCGCCTCCCCTGACAGATGTAGGTTTTTTACTGCTAGGAGGAGTTAAGAGTTATCGGTAGAAAACTCCTCCTATTGAGTGTGAGCGCAGTAAACACTTTCCCTAGAAGGACGTAACCCATAGCAGAGAAGGTCGGCTGACTGGCGTTTCAGTCCTATTCAGTCCGTCTAATCAGATTAACGATCGCCCCAATTAGTTCATCCGGTTCAACGGGCTTGGCAATATGCCTTTGGAACCCAGCAGCAAGCGCTTGCTGCTGATTAACATCCCCCGCATAGGCAGTTAAGGCGATCGCGGGAATTTGCCCACCTTGCTCTGGTGGTAAAGCTCTCACTTGGCGCAGCAACATATAGCCATCCATATCTGGCATCCCAATATCGCTCAGCAGCACGTCTGGCTTAAATTCCATTAACGCCGCCAAAGCTTCGCCTGCTGAGTTGGCCCAGATGACGCTTGCCTGAGCCTGCTGCAACAGAAAAACCAGAAACTCCCGTGTATCGGTATCATCATCGACCACTAAAACTTGAACGCCTTTCAAATTGAGGGATGCCTCAGAGCATTGCTCCCGATCGTTGACGCCTGGCTCAATTGGCATCAGCGGCAGTCTGACGGTAAATGTGGCTCCTAGATCTTCACCAGGGCTGTCTGCCTGAACCGTTCCGCCATGTAGCTCAACTAGGTAACGAACGATCGCCAATCCTAATCCCAATCCCCCAAACTTCCGCGTCGTGGCACTATCGGCTTGGCGGAAGTAGTCAAAAACGTGTGGCTGAAACTCTTGAGGAATGCCCTTGCCGTTGTCGCTGATGGTGATTTGAGCTTGATTGCCCACTTGCTCTAATCGCACCTCAACCCGACCGCCTGCGGGGGTAAATTTAACAGCATTGGAAAGCAGATTCCACACCACTTGCTGCAAGCGGGTTGGATCGCCTGACACAGCACCCACGTTGGAATCCAGGCTGACCTCTACCGCAATAGATTTGGCCCCGGCCGCCAGCCGCACTGTTTCGAGCGCCGTTGTTATAGTCGATGCCAAATTGATCGAAGTGGGATTCAGGCTGAGCTTCCCTTGCAAAATCCGGGAGACATCGAGCAAGTCTTCAATCAATTCCGATTGCAACTTGGCGTTCCGTTCAATCGTGGCGAGGGCTTGTGCCGTCTTCGCTTCGTCGAACTTGCGAACTTGTAGGAGCTTTGACCACCCCAAAATGGGATTGAGGGGCGATCGCAGCTCGTGGGACAGTACAGCCAGAAACTCGTCTTTGATACGGTTGGCTTGGAGCAACTGCTCTGCTTGCTGCTGTAAAGAAGTTGTCAGGTTGACCCGTTCCAGAGCGATCGCTACCTGATCGCAGGTTACTTGCAGCAGATCAATTTCTTCTGAAGTAAAGCAAGTCCGGGTCAGACTGCCGAACGAGAGCGTCCCCAATAACCGTCCCCGAGCAATCAGCGGTTGAGCGGCATAAGCGGTAATACCCATTGAGCGGATAATTTGAGCATGAGGATTAGTGGCAAGTTGCTCTCGATCGACAACAATTTGCCGCCGATCGCGGGCAACCAGTCCACAGATGTGTTGACCGAAGTCGATCCATTCCATCATTGCTGCCACTTCCTCAGAAATCCCGCTAAAGTTGCTCAGATGCAGCTTTTGCCGATTGTCTTTCTCCTCAACTAAGAAGTTGTAGTAACAATGCAGGTCTAGCTGGGCTGAGAGCTTGCTAAACAAGGTG
Organism: Microcoleus asticus IPMA8; assembly: GCF_013179805.1. Classification (GTDB taxonomy): domain Bacteria; phylum Cyanobacteriota; class Cyanobacteriia; order Cyanobacteriales; family Microcoleaceae; genus Microcoleus; species Microcoleus asticus. Next base: position 45,266 of record NZ_SRRZ01000027.1, read on the forward strand.
TTCATCAGCGCTAAGGGTTGTTCGGTGGCAAGCAAATCACTGGTCATTTCATACAGCAGGTGTAGCCGTTGGTTTGCCTGTCGCTGCGCGGTCTTGTCCTGCAAGATATTAACAAATCCTTGCGTGTTGCCCGTTTCATCCTGTAACGGCATCATTAAACCGCTCGCCCAAAAGCGGCTGCCGTCTTTCCGCAAATGCCAGCGTTCGTTCTCTACTTGTCCCTGGGTCAGAGCAATTTCCCTCTCCTTCTCTGCTCGTCCCTGTTCCTTGTCTTCGGGCGTGAACATGATGCTACCGTGGCAGCCGATCGCCTCTGCGTCTGTGTAGCCCAAAAGCCTTTGGGCGCCCGAATTCCAAGTAGCAATCGTGCCATTGAGATCGAGAGTGAATATGGCGTAATCTTTTGCACTCTCAATCATCAGACGGAGGCGGGATTCACTCTGGCGCAATGCGACTTCTGCTTGGAAGCGATCGGTGATGTCAATACAGGAACCGATGTAGCCCAGGAAATCGCCTTCTAATGTAAACCGGGGGACTCCTGTGTCTAGAAACCAACGGTGGACTCCATCAAAGCGTCTGAGGCGATACTCCATCTGAAACTGTTGCCGAGCATCAAACGCAGTGACATAAGTATCTAAGCAATGTTGGCAATCATCGGGATGGACTCCTTCTAACCAACCATTACCCATTTCTTGCTGCATCGTCCGTCCAGTAAAGTCTAGCCACGGCTGATTAAAGTAATTACAGAGTTTATCAGTTCCAGACATCCAGATCAGAACAGGAGCGGTATCTGCCATTTGCCGAAAGCGAACTTCAGTCTCGCGCAGTTCAACTTCTGCTTGTTTGCGATCGGTAATGTCAATGATAAATTCCACGCCCTCTGCTTCATTGAACTGCGTCGCAGCGAACAATGCCCACCAGCGCGAGCCGTCTTTGCGGATGTATTCCTTTTCATAAGGAGTCGTGCGCCCGGTTGCTTCAAACTCCTCGACTGCTATCAGGGAATGGGGCATCCACTCCGGCGGTGTCATTGTGTCCCAGCGCACCAATCCTTGCTCAGTATCCTCACGGCTGTAGCCGCTCATGCGGAGGAAAGCATCGTTGGTTTCGGTGATAGTACCGTCGGTTTGGAAGAAAATGACCCCGACCGTTTCGATCGCGATCGCCCGACGCAGACGCGCTTCGGATTCGCGCAAGGCAAGGCTCGATCGATCGCGATCGAATACGATGGTGCCGACTTGGGTGGCGAAGTCGGACAGTCGGTACTCCAAATCAGTCGGCATCCGCGCCTCGTCGAAGCACAGCATCAGAGAACCAAGGGGCACGTTGTCTGTGCCTTTTATGGGGGCAGAATGACACGCCAGCACGCCGTGAGCCACGCATAAGTCTCGCCATCCTTGCGACCAGCGATCGTCGTTGGCGATGTCGGCACAGGTGACAGGTGTGCCGGAATACACTGCCTCGCCGCACGTACCGATGGCAAGCTCATTAATCGGGGCATCCTTGAGTCCTTGAGCGAATGACGGCTCAAAACCAGGGGTGATGGAGTAGGGAAACGTCAGTCGCTCGGCATCGGCTACCAGGATGCAGGCTCGCGTGCGCGGATTTAGCTTGGACACGGAGGCACACAGGGATGAGAGACATTCGTCCAGCGGGCGTCCTGAGGCGGTCAATTCCAGCAGTCTCTTCTGCTCGACCAGCACGAGTTCCGCCTGCTTGCGATCGGTAATGTCAGTTGCAAAAATGGTCAGCCCATCGGCCGAGGGGTAAACCCGGTACTCAAACCAGCGATTCCAGGGCAGATAAAGATACTCAAACTGGATGGGCGTTTGTTCGCTCATCGCCCGATGGAATTGAAGGTAAACATCGGTGTCAACGGTATTGGGAAACAAGTCCCAATGGTTATAACCGAGCAGTTCTTCTCGCTGCTTAAAAACAATTTCGCACAAGCGATCGTTGACGTAGGTGTAGTGCCAGTTGCGATCGAGAGCAAAGAAACCATCACTGATGCTAGAGAGAATGCTTTCAACCTGCTGGTGAGCTGTTTCTGCTTCTGGCTGCAGCACCTGTTCCTGCTGCATTGCTTCCCGTCGCAGTTGCGCCAGCTCGACATTTGTTTCCACTCGTGCTAACAATTCACGGTCAGAAAACGGCTTAGTCAAGTAGTCGTCGGCTCCAGCTTCAAGGCCCCAGAAATCGAGTAGCGCGTTCACCAGCTTCAGCAACCGTTGCCCGTTGCGCTGCACTACCTCCATCCGTTCTCGATGCGCAGCCGGTAGCGGCACGTTTCGATCGGTGAGAGCCTCCTCAGTTGAACCCAATATCAGGGTGAGGGGAGTCCGAAATTCATCGCTGACGTTACTGAAGAAAACCGTTTTGGCCCGATCGATCTCTGCCAGTGCTTCAAGTCGTTTCCGCTCTTGTTCATAAGTGCGGGCATTGGAGATGGCTGTTGTCACCTGCCCTGCGATCGAGTCAAAAAAGCCTTTGTAATCATCATCAAACACTCTGAATGGACTCACTCCGGCAATCAAGAACCCGAACGTTTCTCCCGATCGGGCCAGTGGTAGAATGACCGCTTGATGGGGAGATTGGGACCATTCGCCGCCCGGTAAAAGTCCAAATCGCGCCTCTAAATCCTCAACAATCTTGCTTTCACCGGTCTCCACGACTTGCGTCAGTTGCCACCCCTGGGACGTTTCAGCGGTTGTCAGATAGATCGCCTCTGGGCTGGCGGTGGTTCCGGCGGCTAACCTTGTTGTGCTTGCAAGTCGTGCTTGAGTGCGATCGGCATCGAGGAGATACAGCAGCGCAAACGGGATGTCACAGGCGTTAGAGGTCAATGCCGTGGCGGAAACAAGGCAGGCGGCTTCTACCGTCTTGGCCGTGATTGTTTCTGTGCCTAATTCACGCAGCGTCCTCAAGCGGCGATCGTTCAACACCCTCTCAGTTTCTTCGCTGACAGCGCCAAACACACCGCCTGGTGTGCCATCATCGCCGGGAACAGGACTGTAGGAGAAGGTGAAGTAGGTCTCCTCTGGATACCCGTTTCGCTCCACAATCAGCAAAGCTTCTTTATTCCATGACGATTTGCCTTCATTTAAGACGGCTTCAGCTTGAGATCCAACGACCTCCCAAACGTCTCCCCAGAGATTAAACGCAGATTCACCTAATGCCGCAGGATGACGCTTACCCAGGATAGGGATGTAAGCGTCGTTGTAGAGGTTAATCATTTGGTGTCCCCACCAGATGAACATGGGGTAGCGGGAACCCAAGACAATCCCCATTGCGGTTTTTAAGCTCTGGGACCATTTCTCGACAGCGCCCAGGGGGGAAAGCGACCAATCGTGCGATCGGATCAGCGCCCCCATCTCGCCACCACCCGCAAAAAGCTCTTGAGGAATTTCCTCCGATCGATTGACCCTCATTTTTTTTTATTCCTGTCTAAAAATATTTGGTTTGCAGTGCCTCAGCTTCAAAAGATCCAGACAAACCCGGAAAAACTAGGCTGTCTAAGTTTCTTAAGCATTCTTCGCTAATGCTTGCGCTTCCCTTCGACTGCGCTCAGGGTTTGCTAGGAAATCCCAGTTAGAGAGTGAATAGTAAGTATGTCTATTTGTTACCACCATAGCCGAATGCTTGATTTTATTATTCACTTGATTCCACAGGTTCCAAACGTGCTGTGTTGAGTTCACCTCAACAAAGGCGGTTAAGGAGCCTGCTATTTTTCCAGACAATCTCATACCTCGACGAGCAATCACCAAACCCGCTGCTTCATCACTTGCCAAGCCCTACGCTTTAAGGTATTTAACCAAACCAATAATACTATTCTAAGCCGGATTTACTGTGAGCATTTAAATCTTAGGATGATCGAGAATAGAGTTTAACAATTTTAAAAACAGATAATAAACCAAAATAGCAAGCATCGGAGGATATTTTGTGCCTCGTTTTTTTAGTTGTTATTTCTTGAGTTGCAAATTAAACTGATCATAAAAAATTAGGTGTTTGTCAGTAGTAGCTAATAGTGATAATCGTTAATATGGCGGGCGAACCTCCTATTTTTGACTACATCCTTGGCAAATTTAGAATTTAAAGATGCAGTAACTAGGAATCTTAAATTATTGCCATCACTTGACATAATTGATAGCCGAATGACTCCTTTTTACAGTACAATACAAATGCTTGATTTGGGCTAACTGACACTTTTAATAGGATCGCATCTTGAAACTGCTATTTTTTGCTGATATTTGTATAATTTACCTTGTTATGGGTATGAAATCGTAATTTTTGCCAAATGGTTGGGCGATAGTTCCAAGAACACGATCGAGGGAACACGCAACTGCAACCTTTTTACTACTAAGCAAACTTTTGACCGCATAAAATTTCCGAGCCTTTTTCAGTTGACTTTCGGCTTTGTTCAGCTAATATGTACAAGATTTGGGTTTGCCTTCTAAGGTTTTGATGTGTAAAATCCGACCTGACGCGCCACTGTCAACAGCGTCCTTAGCTGCTGATATAACCCTATTGGCGTTTCTAGCGCTAATCCTGTAATTGTCTTGCAGATGTGTCCGCCATTTATATTTATTAAACTCATCACCTGACAGCAGAAAGTTGCTCGTTTCACATACTGACTTGTCGAATATTGGGGTGTAACTTGCCAAAAATATTTCTAGCTGAGTTTTGCCAAGTGCCTTTAACTCATCTATTGGTGTCGGAAGTGCTTTAGCGAAATAGGTTGGGAATTATTGGAGATGTCTAATAGAGGTTGAGGTGGAAACGTTTCTATCCACTCTAACCTTGATGTTCGCCCTGGGAGGCGACTTCATCCGTTGTAAAAAAACTTACACCTGTTAGGGACGTGTCCCTCTTGCGGTCCCGCATCCTTATTTTTACACCCGTGCCCGAGAAAAAAAAAGACAAAAAAAGAGAGAGCTACCTAAGTAACTCTCTCTGCCATCAGGGTGCATCTACATAACACAATATAACACAAGCGGGATGAGGGGTGAAACCCCTAAATGTAAAAATCAGGTAAAGAAATGTAGATTAAATTATAAAGTTATCATACAGCGCCAAAGGCGAGAGGGCGGCGGGATCGAGGAAAACCGATCGCGCGCCGCTGTATCCGCTACAAGACCCCCTTAAGGATCGCTTAGCCTGGGCCGTTAAGCTTCGCCACGAGCAGCTCATTGGTCAATTTGGGATCGGCGCGGCCGCCCGTTTCCTTCATCACCTTGCCGACAAAAAAGCCCAGCAGCTTAGTTTTGCCGGCTCGGTACTGTTCGAGCTCCTTGGGATTGGCCGCCAACACTGCATCGATCGCCCGATCGATCGCCCCTGTATCCGAAATTTGAATCAAACCCTTGCTCTCTACGAACTTCTGAGGAGAACCGCCGTTGGCCAGCAACTCCGGCAAAATATCTTTAGCGATTTTGCCGCTGATCGTGCCGGCATCAATTAGCGCCAGCAGTTCGGCTAAATCCTGCGGTTGGAAAGGAATTTCTGCGATCGCCAGTTTTTCATTTTTCAGATAAGCAGTAATATCGCCCATCACCCAATTAGCAGCTTGTTTAGCCACAGCACCGGCGGCGATCGATTTTTCAAAATACTCCGCCACGGCTTTGTCGTCAGTCAGCACCCGCGCGTCGTAGGGAGAAAGAGCGAGCTCAGTTTCGTAGCGATGGCGCTTTTGGGCCGGCAATTCCGGCAGTTGAGCTTTCCAATCCTGCAATTGCTGGGTCGAAACTTCGATCGGAGGCAAATCCGGTTCCGGGAAATACCGGTAATCGCTGGCACCTTCCTTAATCCGCATACTGAAAGTACACTGCTTGTTTTCATCCCAAAGCCGCGTTTCTTGGACGATGGTTTCGCCATTTTCCACAGCTTGAATTTGCCGCTCGATCTCGTAATCGATCGCCCGTTCGATCGCATTAAAAGAGTTCATATTTTTAATTTCCACCTTCGTGCCGAACTCTTTTCTGCCAACGGGGCGCACCGAAATATTCACGTCGCAGCGGAGCGAACCTTCTTGCATATTCCCGTCGCCAACACCGATGTAGCGCACGATCCGGCGCAATTCTTGACCGTATTCGGCAGCTTCCGCGCCCGAGCGCAAATCCGGTTCCGAAACAATTTCGATTAGAGGCACACCGGCGCGGTTGTAATCCACCATTGAATAAGTTGAACCGCTCAGCCGATCGCTGCCGCCGTGAACCAATTTTCCGGCATCTTCCTCCATGTGCAAGCGAGTGATCCCGATTTTTTTTCTAGTAGAATTTCCCGTCTCGTCCACCAGTTCAATTTCTAGCCAACCGTTAGTAGCGATCGGCAAATCGAACTGAGAAATTTGATAATTTTTCGGCAAATCGGGATAGAAATATTGCTTGCGGTCAAACTTACTGTAAGGTGCGATTTCGCAGTTGAGAGCCAGCCCTGCTTTCACCGCATACTCCAGCACTTTTTGATTTAATACTGGCAACACTCCAGGCATTCCCATACAAATTGGGTCAATGTTAGTATTTGGGGCATTGCCAAATTCTGTAGAAGAACTGGAGAAAATTTTAGTATTCGTACTCAATTGACAATGAGTTTCGAGACCGATAATGGCTTCGTACTGAGTTTGGTTTTTTATCGAAGAGGGTGCAGCAGCAGTCATAAGCGACTTAAAAGACTGAATAACTTTAGATTTTATTTTAGCTTTTTATTTACCAAACCGATTGGAGATTATTTGTAGTTAGGGGCGGTTTCATTAGTCTCAACAAGCACGTCAAACCCGCAGTGCGGCAGGGGGGTGAAACCCCCTACCGCACTGTGGGAAAGCAGGTTAAGTTGAGACCAATGGGAATCGGCACACATAACGCCCTCCTACAAATTCGCGATCGACCCACGCCCCGAGCCACGCCGATATCCGTTCGATCGTCTCCAAACAACAACCCTGTGCAAAAATATATTTAGCGCCAGCTCCCGCCCACACCCTTGCCTAGGAAAGTTTTAGATCGATCGACCACAATTGCCGATCTGCACGCCAGACCCTTTTAGTGGCAGTCTTTAATAGCACCGCCCGCCGACAACGATCGGCTTTGGGCACAAATTAAAAATTAAAAATGTATAATTTGACATAACAATTATATATTTTTAATTTTTAAACTTTTATTTTGAATTGTAAAAGTAACACTTGCCTAAGTGTCAAAAATATGCCTGAAATTCCAGTTGAAAGTGCCACACTGTTTCAGAACAGCATCACTGAGCTAGAGCAGGCGGAATCAGCTCTCGAACTAGCTTGGAACGAACTCGAAAAACAAACAGCAGAAACCATTGCTCGCATTGCCAACGCCGGCTCAGCAAACACACAGGAAATTACGGCCCGCTTTGCCGAGGCTAAGCAACTCCGCCAGCAACTTCAAAGTAAGATAAAACAAACCAACTCGCGGCTGGAATTGCACCTCCAAAACTCGCCAATGGCAGTTATAGAGTGGGACAGGGAATTTCGGATAGTGCGGTGGTCGCCAATGGCAGAACAAATATTTGGCTGGAGTGCAGCAGAAGTAATCGGCAAAGATTGGCACGAATGGTCAATAGTTCATCAAGAAGACTTCGAGCAAGTGTGCGCCGTCACAAATCAACTTTTACAGGGCAGGGAACCCCGCAACATTAGCCACAACCGCAACCATACCAAAGATGGCTCGGTAATTTACTGCGAATGGTACAATTCTGCACTAATCGATGAATCGGGAACAGTAGTTTCAATTCTCTCTTTTGCCAGAGACTTAACCGAATACCACCGCACTCAAGAAGAACTGCACCAGCGCGAACAAGCTTTCAGCGCCCTAGCCGAAAATGCGCCTGATATCATCGCCAGGTTCGATCGAGAATTCCGCCACCTTTACATCAACCACGCAGTAGAATCAGCAACCGGAAAAACCCCCGCAGAATTGATTGGCAAAAGCAACAGACAATCAGGAATGCCACCCCACTTGTGCGACCTGTGGGACGAGACTTTGCTGAAAGTTTTTGGCACCGGCCAACAAGAAACCATAGAATTTGAGATTCCCACTACCGAGGGCATAAAACATTACCACTGTCGAGTCATTCCCGAGTTTGCTGAAGACAATTCAGTAAAAACTGTTTTATCCATCGCCCGCGACATCACAGAGCTAAAACAAGTCGAATCCCAGTTGCGGCAAAGCGAATCCAAATTTAGAGTTCTAGTTGATTCTAACATGATTGGCCTCATTTTTTGGAACCTTAACGGCAGCATTACAGATGCGAATGCCGCGTTTTTAAACTCGGTAAACTATACGCGGGACGATCTACTTTCAGGAAGAATTAACTGGCAAGAAATGACACCACCAGAATACGTGCGTTTAGATACAGAAAAAGTTGCCGAACTGAAGGCTAGAAATACGGTTGTTCCCTTTGAAAAAGAATTTATACGCTCCGATGGTAGTCGCGTTCCGGTGATGCTGGGCAGCTCATTTTTAGAAGGAACGAAGCAGTTAGGTGTCAGTTTCGTGCTGGACTTAAGCGAGCGCAAACAAGCAAAATCGGAACTGCAACAACATCAACAACTTTTAGAGAGCATTTTGACAACTATCCCGAACTTTCTCTACATTTACGATGCAGTAGAAAACAAAACTATTTATGCAAATGAATCTGTCACACCCATACTCGGCTACACTGCCAAAGAATGGCAAGATTTCGGTACAGATGCTATCGCTAACTTAGTTCATTCCAAGGATCTGTTAAAGTTAATTACAGGTATGGAGCGGCTCAAACACAGCAGCAATCCCTATGAAACCGATGACATAGACTACAGAATAAAACATAAAAATGGGGAATGGCGCTGGGTACACGCTCGGTCTACAATCTTCAAAAGAACCCCAGACGGAAAAATGAGGCAAATTATCGGTTCCGTACTCGACATCAGCGATCGCAAACAAGCCGAAGAATCATTAAAACAGCAAAAAGAACTGCTGCAAACTATCTTCGACAACGTGCCGATCATGCTGGGATTATTAGACAAAAACGGTAAAATAAACTGGGTAAACCGCCACTGGGAACAAGTGCTCGGCTGGAGTTTGGCAGAAATCAAAGGCCGCGATATCTTGGCCGAATTTTATCCGCAGCCAGAATACCGTGAATACGTTTTCGATAAAATCCAAGCAGCCAATGAGAACTGGAGCGACTTCAAAACAAAAGTTAGAGACGGGCGAATTATCGACACTTCTTGGGCAAATGTTCGCCTTTCCGACGGCAGGTGTATCGGCATTGGTCAAGATATCACCGAACGCAAACGAGTAGAAGCTGAACTCAAAGAACTCAACGAAACTTTAGAAGCTCAGGTCGCGCAGCGTACCGCAGAATTAGAGACTTTTTTTGATACTTTACCGGACTGCATTTATGTTGTAGAACGGGACAATATGCGCTTGTCTTTTGTCAACCATCCCCTTGTCGAATTTTCAGGACTCGACAGCAGGCAGCAGATGCAGGGCAAAACTATTTTTGAGTGCTATCCCAGCGAGATCGCAGAACGATTTTGCCGGGAAAATTTGCAGGTATTTGAATCCGGCAAAACTCTGCACTACCAGGAAAAATTTGTGGTGATACCGGGTGGCAATGCTTACTTCGACACGTTTAAAATTCCGATGAGAAATCTCAACGGCGAGGTTTATGCTTTAATTGGCACTGCTCGCGATGTCACTGAGTTGGTAGAGACAAAACAAGCTTTGTCAGAACGCACAGAGCAATTAGAAGCTGCCAATCAAGAATTAGAATCTTTTTCTTACTCAGTTTCCCACGACTTGCGCGCACCTTTGCGACACATTTCAGGTTTTGTGGATGCCTTAAAGCAGCGGCTAGAAGCAACTGAGGTGTTGAGCGATCGCAAAATAGTTCACTATCTGGAAGTAATTGAAGATAGCAGCCAAAAAATGAGCCTGTTGATTGACGGTTTGCTCGCCTTGTCGCGGGTGGCTCGCACCGAGTTGATGTACATTCCGATCGATCTGACCCGTTTGGTGCAAACTGCGATTAAATTGACTAAACCCCCAACAGTCGCAGATCCGGCCCAAACTCCCCACAGCGTTGAATTTGCCGTCGGAAACTTGCCGACGGTAACGGGAGATCCAACCTTGCTGCAACAGGTGTTCAGCAACTTGATCAGCAACGCCGTCAAGTTCAGCCGCGGACGCACTCCGGCTACAATAGTTATTGAGGCTCTACCCGATGGAACGATTTTTGTCAAGGATAACGGCGTGGGTTTTCCGATGGAATATGCCGATCGGCTGTTTGGAGCTTTTCAGAGGCTGCACTCCCAGAGAGAATTTGAAGGTACGGGCATCGGTTTGGCGATCGTCCAGCGGATTATTAATCGTCACGGCGGCACGATTTGGGCAGAAAGCCTACCTAGTCAAGGAGCCACGTTTTACTTTAGACTAGGGCAAACAATCTCAAACGCCAATATAGATTCGTAAGTTAACTTTATAATAGTTTTAAATGCAAAATTTAAAACTATTATACACTTAAAGAAGTCACAATCTGTCAGAGCATCCGAATTTTGGTTTCACAGGACTGTTCGCTGTGAGAACTCGCAGCGAAAACTCTAGACTGTGCAAGATGCTCGCACTCCTAAAAAACGCTTTTTATAGAATTGGGATGGGAGCATCTCATATTTGTGAAAACAGTTCTTCTGGCTCCTTCCTTCTGTCTCTTTCCTTCTGCCTCCTGCCTCAAAACTCCAATTTCTAGCTTGGGTACAAAGGTCAGATGCTCCCCAATCGGTTCGCTCAGCCCTCGGCTCCGAGTGCTAAATAAAGGTCTGGAGAGTAGAGCATATAATTAATTTTACTAAAAACAACTAAAAAATTTGAGTTAAACTTAACAAAACTAAATTTTAAAAATGACATTCAGCAACAACACAAACAACAAATTAAAAACTTCCGAATACCTTATGTTAGATATAATTCCGACCAACTATCTACTAAAAATGGTAACGGAATCAACATTAAAATTGTTGATTGTCGAAGACATGGCAGAAGATATGGAGTTAATAATGCTCGCCTTAGAAGCGGGGGGAGTAAAATTTAATTGCGACACGGCAGAAACAGCAACAGAGTGCAGAAAATTACTCCAAAATTGCAAGTACGATGCTGTACTATCAGATTACCGCCTCCCCGGCTTCAACGGTTTAGAAGTGTTGAAATTAATGAAGGAATTAGGGCAACACATACCATTTATTTTAGTAACCGGAAGTTTGGGAGAAGAAGCGGCAGTTGAGTGCATCAAAGCCGGAATGACCGATTACGTATTAAAGGGGCGGCTGTTTAGGTTGCCAACAGTCTTAGAACGATCGCTCCAAGAATACAAAATGCGCCGCCAGCAGCAAGAAGCGATCGCCCAAATTCAGCGGCAAGCTCAGCGAGAAGCGATCGTCAACCGCATCCTCCAAGCCATGCGCTTCACCCTTGTACTCGACGAAGTGCTCCAAACCACTGCAGATCAACTGCACGAAGCTCTCGAAATCAGCGCCTGCGCGATCTTGCAGCCAGATGGCGCAGGCGGCATCAGAGTTCGCTACATCAGTAAAGCAGCCGACAGAGAACGGTTCGTCGGGCTAAATTGCGAATTGGCCGAGCACTACCACTCCGGGCTCGCGGCCGGAGAAACCCTGGCCCTCGACGAGTTATCGACCCTGTGCCCGTCCCTGCAAGCATCAGCAGATTTTGTAGGGTTTCGCGCCGTCGCGATCGCCCCGCTGCTCTACCAGCAGTCATTTTTGGGAGGAATTGCCCTCTATCAGTGCGATCGGGCGCGCTCTTGGAGCGCCGAAGAACTGTCGCTACTCAAAGCCATAGCCGATCAGTGCGCGATCGCGATCCACCAAGCCGAACTCTACCAACAAGCCCAAACCGAACTCGCAGAACGCAAGCGCGCCGAAGCAGCAGTCTGCGGCATCCAGCAGCAGCTAGCTACAATGGCAGCCAATATTCCCGGCTCAGTTTACCGCACCGTGCTTCATTCAGACGGCACAATTTCTATGCCCTACATCAGTTCGGGCGTGCGCGAAGTTACTGGGATCGCTGCCGAAGAAGTAATGAAGCGCCCGGAACTATTGACGGAAATCATCCATCCAGATGACAAAAGCTCGTGTGACAGCAGCGTAGCAGCATCGAGAGCGAGTCTTTGGCCCTGCGATCGCCAGTACCGCATCGTTCTGAGATCTGGGGAGGTCAAGTGGGTGCAAGACAGCGCCAGATTTTCCAAGAACGAAAACGGCGACATAATTGTAGACGGAGTAGCTCTCGACATCAGCGATCGCAAAGAAGCCGAATCAGCGCTGCGGCAAAGCGAACAGCGATTTCGATCGCTGATTGAAAACGCTACAGACATCACGATCATTCTCGACGGCGATGGAATCTTCCGCTACATCAGCCCTTCTGTCAAGCGAATTTTAGGATACGCGCCCCACAAGGCGATCGGGCGCAGCGCCTTAGACATAGTTCACCCCGACGACTGCGCCGCGATCGCCGAAACCCTCCACAAAGCCATTAGAAACCCCAAAAGAAGCCAGTGCCCAGTTGAGTACCGAGTCCGCCACCGCAACGGTTCTTGGTGTTATGTAGAAGCTGTAGCCACCAACTTGCTGTACGATCCCGCAGTCAAGGGAATCGTGATTAACTGTCACGACATCACTCAGCGCAAACTCGCCGAGGAACAACTGCTGCACGACGCTTTTCACGACGCGCTCACCGGATTGCCCAACCGATCGCTATTTACCGATCGGCTGGAACACGCTCTGAGGTTGGCCAAACGGCGCAAAGACTACTTGTTTGCCGTGCTGTTTCTCGATTTAGATAGATTTAAAGTAGTCAACGATTCCCTCGGCCACGCCATCGGCGATCAACTGCTAGTCGCGATCGCGCGGCGTCTGGAAGCTTGTCTCAGGGGCGGAGATACAGTGGCCCGCCTCGGAGGAGACGAGTTCGTGCTGTTGCTCGAAGACATCGACGGTCTAAATGAAGCTACCACCATTGTCAACCGCCTGCAAAAGAAAATCACCTCGCCCATCGTTCTAGACGGACACGAAGTATTTATCACCGCCAGCATCGGCATAGCTTTGAGTTCTAGCGAATACCTGGAACCGACAACCCTGCTGCGCGACGCCGACACAGCAATGTACCGCGCCAAAGAACTCGGCCGAGCCCGACACGAAGTTTTCAACAGTTCCATGCACGCCCACGCTTTGCGGCTGTTGCAGCTAGAAAACGACCTGCGACGGGCGATCGAATCAATTAGAGACCCGGTAAGAGAAGAAGACTTTCCCTCATCCCCCGAATCAGCCTTACCTCCCTTATCCGCAGCGCCCCAGTTTATCATTCACTACCAGCCAATCGTGTCGATCGCCAACAGCACAATTACCAGTTTTGAGGCCCTCGTGCGCTGGCAGCATCCAGAACGCGGCTTAGTTTCCCCCGGCGAATTCATCACAATCGCCGAGGAAACCGGCTTGATCGTACCCCTTGGCCGCTGGGTACTGCGCACAGCTTGCCAGCAAATCCGCCAGTGGCAGCAGCTATTTCCGAGCAACCCGCCTTTGAGTGTCAGCGTCAACCTTTCAGTCAAACAGTTTTCTCAGCCAGATTTAATCGAATACATCGACCAAGTTCTCGCAGAAAGTCACCTCGACGGCAGCAGTTTAAAACTAGAAATTACCGAAAGCGTACTCATAGAAAATTCCGAATCAGTAACAGCAATGCTGGTGCAGCTCAGATCCCGAAATATACACTTGTGCATTGACGACTTCGGCACAGGTTATTCATCCCTCTCCTACCTGCACCGCTTCCCCACCAATACCTTAAAAATAGACCGCTCTTTTGTTAGCAGAATGGGAGGTGATTTCGACCTCGGCAAAGGAGCCATTGACCCCACAGAAATTGTGCGATCGATCGTTACTTTGTCGCACAATTTAGGCATGGATGTAGTAGCCGAAGGAGTCGAAGAAGCCTCGCAACTATCTATACTCAAAGGATTAAAATGCGAGTACGCCCAGGGATACTTTTTCTCAAAGCCAGTAGACTCTCAAACAGCAGCAGCCCTAATCCGACAGCAAGCAGAAAATCATAATTTGCTGACATTTAGTTTGTTAGAGAAAGGCAATTAAAAAAACACGGCACTTTGTGCGTCCCATTTCAGCATAAAATCTTAAAATATTTTAAAGCTGTCCCTAACTGGCGTCAGTTAATAACTACGGCATCCAAATCACTATGACTATTGGCTACCTCGCCCTCGTTCTCCACGCCCACTTGCCTTTTGTCCGCCACCCCGAAAGCGACTACGTTTTAGAAGAAGAATGGCTGTTTGAGGCGATCGCGGAAACTTACATTCCCCTGCTGCAAGTCTTTGAAGGGCTCAAGCGCGACGGCATCGACTTTAAAATTACCATGAGCATGACGCCGCCCTTGGTGGCCATGCTGCGCGACCCCTTGCTGCAAGACCGCTTCGACGACCACTTGGCTAAACTCGAAGAATTAGCAGATCTAGAAATCGAACACAACAGCGGAAACGGTCACCTCCGCTATTTAGCAGAACATTATGCCGCCCACTTCTCTCAAGTTCGCAACTTTTGGGAAAGATACGATCGAGATTTAGTAAAAGCCTTCAAACAATTTCAAGACACCAACAACCTCGAAATCATCACCTGCGGCGCCACCCACGGCTATTTACCGCTGATGAAAATGTACCCCGAGGCAGTTTGGGCGCAAATTCAAGTAGCCTGCGACAACTACGAAGAAAACTTCGGTCGCCGACCAAAAGGCATTTGGCTGCCCGAATGCGCCTACTACGAGGGCTTAGAGCGGATGTTAGCCGACGCAGGCCTCCGCTACTTTCTCACAGACGGCCACGGCATCCTCTACGCACGCCCGCGTCCCCGCTACGGCAGCTACGCCCCAATTTTCACCGAATGCGGAGTAGCAGCGTTCGGCCGGGATCACGAATCATCGCAGCAGGTTTGGTCTTCCGAAGTCGGCTATCCAGGCGCCGCCGAATACCGGGAATTCTACAAAGATTTGGGCTGGGAAGCTGACTACGATTACATTAAGCCCTACATCATGCCCAACGGTCAGCGGAAAAATACCGGCATTAAATATCACAAAATCACCGGTCGCGGATTGGGTTTAGGCGATAAACAGTTGTACGATCCGTATTGGGCACGGGAAAAAGCAGCCGAACACGCCAGCAACTTTGCCTTCAACCGGGAACGGCAAGTCGAGCACCTGAACGGCATTATGCAGCGTCCGCCGATTATTGTTTCACCTTACGACGCCGAACTTTTCGGTCACTGGTGGTACGAAGGGCCTTGGTTCTTAGATTACCTGTTCCGCAAGAGTTGGTACGACCAAAATACCTACGAGATGACGCACTTAGCCGATTATTTGCGGGGAAATCCGACTCAGCAAGTGTGCCGCCCGTCTCAGTCTAGCTGGGGTTTCCGGGGTTTCCACGAGTATTGGCTCAACGATACCAATGCTTGGATTTACCCGCACTTGCACAAAGCTGCGGAACGGATGATTGAGTTGGGAAGCATGGAACCTGCGGATGAATTGCAGTGGCGGGCTTTGAATCAGGCGGCGCGGGAAGTGCTGCTAGCTCAATCTTCTGACTGGGCATTTATCATGCGTACAGGGACGATGGTGCCCTATGCAATGCGGCGGACTCGATCGCACTTAATGCGCTTTCACAAGCTGTACGATGAAGTGAAAGAAGGCAAAGTCGATTCCGGTTGGTTGGAGAAGGTAGAAGAGATAGATAACATCTTCCCCGAGATTAATTATCGCGTTTATCGATCGCTTTAAGCCTCGTTACCCCTTGAATCTCTCACCCCCCCAGCCCTGCTTCAGGGGGGGGAAAGGATGCTAATTAAAATTATAGGTGATGGGGCGATCCACATGAGTGAAACGAGAAGGGCGATCGCATTTTGGCATGGAAAGGTCGATCGCACTTTATGTATTTTTCTCAACGCGGAGGCGAGCGCTCTTTTTGGTATAATAGAATTGTTCAATAACACGAATTATCTAAATACAACCGCTCGGGAAATATGAATAAACAAATCCAAACAATTGTCACCAAAACTCAGCAAGGTCTCAAAAAACTTTACGGCGAACAATTAGACAAAATTGTTCTTTTTGGCTCCCAAGCTAGAGGTGATGCTAGACCAGACTCCGATATAGATATCTTAATAGTTCTAAAAAAATCCTTTAACTACTCTCAAGAAAGCGATCGAATTAGTATTTTAATTGCCGACTTATGTTTAGAATATAATGTGCTGATTAGCTGTGCATTTGCCACTGATGAGCAATTTTATCAGCACAATAATGGTTTCTTCCGCAACATTCGTCAAGAAGGGTTAGCGATATGACTCCTGAACAACAAAGACTACTGGATAAAGCGAGTAGAAGTTTGCAAGCAGCGAGAGAATTGAACAACACAGGTTTTCCTGAATTTGCCACTTCCCGTGCTTATTATTCAATGTTTTATATCGCCACAGCATTTTTAGAAGCTGAAGGACTATCCTATTCGCGACACTCAGCCGTTATCGCTGCTTTTGGGGAACGCTTCGCTCGCACTAATCGAGTTCCGGTAGAACTGCACCGCTACCTAATAGACATCTCCAATAATTCCAATCCCTTCCCCCGCTTGGTTTCGGGAGTTGAGCCCTTAAAGGGGCTCAACTCCCGAAACCAACGATTC
>NZ_SRRZ01000270.1 GCF_013179805.1 Microcoleus asticus IPMA8
GTGTAACTTTCATCTGACCTATCTTTTTTTAACACAAGTCGGTCAAATACCAGCCCTGTCTGAGTTCCGGCGGGGTTGTCACCCCGCCAGCTTTGTTAATCAGAATCAGCTACATTTGGTTATTTGGTTTAGTTGTAAGTGATTTAGTTTGAAAGTCTCTACTGGATAGCCTTTAGCTCTTCATAAGAGCATAATAGTGATTGAAACTTAACTTTTATTTACATTTTTTTTATCCTGTCTACTTTAGGTCAAGTTTCCTCTCATCGGCTACGTCACCTGATTCCCTCACTCCCTGAATTTCCCCATGCAAATATACTTGGGGTACAGCCGAGATACTTGCATTCCGAGGACGTGATATTAAGAAACGTAACAAATAAGCCCCTAAGTAGCTTTCGAGGAAGCTTGCAAGCACAAAAGCATCCTAAATTGGCTGACTATTCAACCAAGTTTGAGAAGGCAGAGTATAACTAATATTCTGCCTTCGTACAGACCCAAAAAGCGTCCATCTTTTACTGCCAAGCATTTCAGGCTTTGCTACTTCAAGTCATTTTGTCTTATATTTAAAAAACTTTACGTCTTGTCCTCGGAATGCGCGTATCTCGGCTATACCCCCATTTATACCGATACCGGTAAAGGAAAGTTGCGGCTAAGTTTTCTCAAACTTATAGTGCTCACGCTCCTACCTAAAACGGCTTCAAGCAACCGGGGCGAGCGCTGTATTCGCTACATGGCTCACACCCTTCAATTAAGCCTTGCGGTAAATTAAAGTCGCCACCTCTTGAGTATTCGCTATTCGCGAATGTAGAATAAAGGAAACAATGCGCTCGCTCATCCGCTATGCTAAAACCCCAAGATATCCTTGCAATACTCAAAGTCCACAGTTGGGATTCAACGAACTGGACGTACAGTTCTCTCGCTCAAAGCTTGGGCATGAGCGCATCAGAAGTTCATGCTGCCCTTGAGCGTTCTGAAGCTGCCGGTCTGTATTATGGCTCCGAGCGGAAAATTTTGAAGCAAGCGGTGTTGGAATTCCTGGTTCACGGGCTGCGCTATGTATTCTACGCCCAGCCAGGCCCCCTCTCGCGGGGACTGCCAACAGCACATTCTGCTGAGCCATTGAAAAGCAAGCTGGTTGCCTCACCATCTGAGGTTTACGTCTGGCCTGACCCTCAAGGTGTCGTCAGAGGGCAGGCAATCGCGCCTCTGTACCGCTCAGTCCCCCAAGCTGCCAGTAACGATCCAAAACTTTATGCCTTGCTCAGCTTGATTGACGCTATTCGAGTTGGTCGGGTGCGGGAGCAACGTTTAGCCACTAGCGAACTTGAAAAGAGGATCGTCGCTCTATGAATCAGCAGATATTCATGCTGGAAACAGTCGCCCGGGTACTCTCTCAAGTACGCACTACCATCGTCTTCACAGGAGGAGCAACGATATCCCTGTATCTGGACGAAGTGGCTGCTCCTGACATTCGACCTACCGATGATGTTGATTGTGTTGTCGAAATCATGTCCAGAGCTGAATATTACAACTTCTCGAACTTGTTGCGAACCCTTGGGCTTCAAGAAACTACAGAATCAGGCGCACCCCTATGTCGCTGGCAGTATGAGGGCATTTCAATTGATGTCATGCCGTGCGATGAATCGGTGCTGGGGTTTTCTAACCGCTGGTACAAGCCAGGTATTGCTAATTCTATTCGCTACCAACTTCCAAGTGGTAGGCAAATCCTAATTTTTTCAACGCCTTACCTCCTCGCTTCCAAAATAGAAGCTTTCATTGGTAGAGGTGGGGGTAACTTTTATTTTAGTTCTGATATTGAAGACATCGTGGCATTGCTTGACGGGCGTTTTAGTTTGTTCGAGGAAGTGCAGCAAGCTGACGAAGAAGTGAAAGCATTTTTATCAGGATGGTTTCGAGCCGAGCTTGCAAATCTGTGCGAAATCGCGCCTGCTTTCCTCTCACCCGTTGCTAAAATTTCAGGTCGCACTCGCTTGCTATTGCAAAGAATTGAAAGGCTGGCGATGATAGTTTAGTTGACTCCTAGCAATAGACGGCAGCTCGCACTTGATCGAGGTAAGCCTTACACTCGCGAACAGCCTCAACGGAGCGCAAAAACCAGATAGTCCAGCCTCAACTTTATTGCTGGCATAGTGGGTACTACGCTACAAAATCGCTTCATAAATTTTAGCTGCCTGCCAATTTTCTCACACTTGCTCAACTTGATTTTTAATTCAATTCCGATGCCACAACTTGACTATTAAGTCAATCCACTTGTTGTTAAAAACGCTAAATAATTAGCTAATTGTTGCGTCAGCTAAAGTCCAATACGGTTCAGTTAAGGGCTATGCAGTGCTTGAAACAATAAATATAGGAGTATTCATTATGATTCCAGTACCTCTGTGTTTAACTTG
>NZ_SRRZ01000271.1 GCF_013179805.1 Microcoleus asticus IPMA8
TAAAGCCTCACTAGCAGTAAAAAATACACCTACTCGCCTCCATCCATATCAAGACTTAGCCTCGCCTACACCTGCACCCGTACCGACTCCAACACCTGCACCCGTACCGACTCCAACACCTGCACCCGTACCGACTCCAACACCTGTTAACATTCCCGATACAGAGTGCATTTGCAATCAAATTGAGTATCCCAATCTCAACAAACCCAACGAACAAATTGATAATATTATCAATGGTCGTCCCGGTCTTCTAATTGGCACTCCCAGAAACGACGCCTATTTTGGCAGTAACAGTCTCAATATCTTCGATGCTTTAACTGGGAACGACAACCTATTTGGTGGCGAATTTAAGGATATCTTCAACGGCAATGAAGACAATGACTTCATTGATGGGAATAAAGGAGGCGACCTCCTATTTGGCGGCAAAGGAAACGACATCCTTATTGGGGGTTTGGGTGAAGATATTATCTTTGGGAACCAGAGCAACGATGCAATTAACGGCAAAGAAGATAATGATTTAATCTTTGGCAATCGAGGTAATGATTTTATCGACGGTGGCAAAGGAAACGATATCCTATTAGGCGGAAAAGCTCAGGATTTAATTCTAGGCAGCGAAGGCAATGATACTCTCTTTGGACAACTCGAAGACGATACTTTGTGTGGCGGTGCAGGAGATGACTTCCTCAGCGGCAACGAGAATAAGGACTTAATCGACGGCTGCGAAGGAAACGATACAATTTACGGCGGTGAAGATAATGACACCTTACTCGGCTGCGTTGGCGATGATTTCTTGTCGGGAGATTTAGGGAATGACAGCCTCATCGGAGGTTTGGGCAACGACACTTTTGTCTTAGGAGTTGATCGAGGATTCGATATTATCTCTGATTTTGTCAAAGGTCAGGATTTCATAGGATTGTCCAGAGGTGTTAGTTTTAACCAGTTAGAAATAAGTCAGAACAATAACAGCGCGCTGATTAAATTAAAGGGAAGTGGAGAAGTAATTGCTTCGTTAACCGGAATCACCGCCAGCCTAATTGCTGTCAACGATTTCCGAACATTTTGATATCATGTCCGCTAAAATAACCGTGATAAGTTTGTAGTAACCACGTCCTTCCTCATAAAAGTATGAGGACTTAACTCCTCACTACAAACTACTTTTATAATCCAGGTTCGAGGGAACATAATATCAGGTTAAATCAACGCAGATGAATAGGATTTCATCTGCGTTTATCTTCCTTCATCGGCGGTGAAAAAATAGAATGGGAAAAAATAACCTGATTCTGTATAAACTCTTTATTTTAATTCTGCCTTCTGACTTCCGGTGACTAATTGCCCGATCGCCTTAACCGCAATACTGGGAGAAAAAAGTACCGCCGGCGACTCAATCATGTGCAGAACTTCCAAAAAAGCTTGACAAACTTTAGGATCTCCGACCAGCACTTTTAACACTAGATCCATGTAATCAATTGTCAGCCGCGTAGCAAGGTTTAGTTTTGCACCTGTACTTCCGCGATAGCGGGAATCCTGACTGATGGCAAACGTCCAAGGAATAGTGTGTAATTTTGCTAGTTTTTGTTGAAATTGTCGCGCAAAGCCTGTTAAATCGCCTTCTGGATACCGCTCTCTTTGCTTTTGCAGGCATCCATCTAGCATCTGAGCATCCAGTGCAGCAACGGTCATTCCCTGGCCGTAAACCGGGTTGAAAGCGCAAACTGCATGACCGATAATTATTAAGTTTTCAGGGTAACGAGGGAGGAGATCGTAGTGGCGCAAACGGTTTTCTGTACCTCGATAACTATAAATAGGTGTTATTGCTTCTGCGTCTTTAATCGCATCATAAATTGTCCGGGTTGGCAGAGTGCGGGCAAATTCTATAAAACCTGCTTCGTCGGCGGGGGGATAATCGCGATCGCCCCCGCCGAGAGTCACCAGCCAGCGATTGCCTTCGATCGGAAAAATTCCACCGCCACGGGTGCGAAATGGTGGTGCAGTTGACACAAATACTGGCGCTGTGTCTGACAATTTACCGCTGCATTTATAGATGCGGGTTGCATAGCCGACAAAAGCATTGATAACGGTTTCTTGCGGAGGTTCATAGCCCAAACTTTTCAACCATTTAGGTGTTTTGGAAACTTTGCCACCAGCATCGACTACTAAATCTGCATACAAATTCTCTGCATGGATGTTACCCGGGTTGTGGCGATCGCGAAAACGCACCGACACGCCAGTAACCTCCGCGCGCGAGGCATTCGTCAGGAGTCCCGTTACTGTGCCTCCTTGGAGGAAATGCACGGGGAGCATAACACTTATGCGATGAGTACAAATACTCTGAAAGACCATGCCCCTCATTAGTCCATAATTAAATATGTTTACCACTATCGAAA
>NZ_SRRZ01000272.1 GCF_013179805.1 Microcoleus asticus IPMA8
TTTTCTTTTTCACCCTCATTCTCTCCTGGCGCGGTGGCTCTAGTTCTTCTTTGGCCACCGTTCTCATCTTTGGTTAGTCTAAACTACAGTTGTTAGCTTTTAGAACAGCTATATCTTATCGATTTGTCGGTTCGGTTGCTGCAAGATAATGGTGACGTATTCGCCTTACACATAGCAAGTTCGATGCTGTGTTTGGGCTTGAAATTTGTTTGAGTCCGGTTAACCAATAAGTGATTAAAGGAAACCAAAGAGCGTGCGATCGCTAATTGAGGTATTTCCAAAAATCTCGGCAATTTGCGGCGCCGACTTTCAGTTGTAATGGGATAGGGCAATAAGGAGTGCGAGCCGTTCTAATCTTACTTGTTTCTCGGATTGTATTAAAGAGAGCAAGATTGTGAGTAGAATAAATTGGGTCTGGATCGGTTGTTTTTGTAAGTGGGTCTGATAAAATGTTGGTAACATACTTTTTGAGATAGACTAGCGTGTAATAACACAGGCTGCCTATCTTTTGTTACCACAAATCACCTCGCCCTTTACCTCCTCTGGCTTTGGGGCGGGTTGTCACCCCCCCAAATGGTTCGGATAAGATTGAGGAAACATAATTAACAGATGGAGCGACTTAATAATTTCGACCCCATCTTTTGAGAGTTCAAGTTGCGTCCATCCACCACTGGTGCGGGTTTTGAAGGGGTTGTCACCCCGTCAGATCGATCGGTTTAATTGTTTACGTTCTGGCGATCGAAAATGTATTGCGCTTTTCGTCCGGCGCCGCCCTGACGGTTGCTATATATAAACACGGATCTAGGGATAATTACTGAAAATTTATTGCTCGATCGACCTTCTTGATTTTTGCTGTACGATTGTCAAATCTATTTCTGTGCAAATTCCGTGCAGCGGTTTGTCCCACGAGTCTACTGGTAGTTGGGCGAGCAAGGCAAATTCAAAGATTGTGCCGATCGCAATTTTTGATTCCCACTCAGCTAAACTGAACATTCGATCGTAATAGCCGCCGCCGTAGCCCAAGCGATAGCCGCGAACATCGCAACCTACAGCGGGTACGAGGATTAAATCTACTTCTGAGCGGTCTATTTTAGGAGCATCCGGCAGTGGTTCGAGTATGCCATAAGCTCCAGTATGTAAAGCATCTCCGGGCTGCCAGATGTGCCAGGATAGCTCTTTGCCGACACACCGAGGAAATCCCCATTTTTTAGGGATGGGAATGGCATTTGTGAGACAGGCATCTTGCCTGTCTCCAGAATTGAGCAGGCAAGATGCCTCCTCCACAGAAGATGTAAATAGGGGACTTAAATCTGGTTCTTGGCGACAACTGAAGTATGCGAGGATTGTTTTTGCTTGGGTGAATAAGGGCGAGTTTTGCAGGCGGTTGCAGAGGCGATCGCTCTTTTGTCTCCATTCTTGTGCTGATAGGGATTTGCGGGTGTTGAGGAGCGATCGTCTTAATTCGGTTTTAGTTAATGAAGGTTCAGCAGTATTCATATTTCATATTAAATCATAGCTGCGGGTAGGGACATCGCAATGCCGTGTCCTCAAAATGGGAGACACGGCATTGCGATGTCCCTACAGATATCGTGGCTAATTAACTGGATTTGATATTACATATTGTCTCACCACAGGACAAACGCTGAATAGCGTTTCATTCTCCTGTTCTTCTATTTCCACTAACTATCGCCTCTCCAAAGATTGCAGCCCGTTGAATAACTCGGAGGGCGATAAATCGGCATCTTGTAGCAATTGCTCTATTGAAACTGAATTTGCTTCGCAGCTGAGCTGGGAGATTAGCTTTTTCTCTAATTCTGACAAACGATTTATTTGCAGGTGCAATGTTGCTGCCAATTCTTCCCCTAGAAATAGCCTATCATATTTCAAAAAATCTGCAACCCGGCCTCGGAATATTTCTTGAATGGTGGTGGCTACTATTTTTAACCACAATGAATGAATTGCTTTGATAGGTGTTAATTAGGTTTTCCCATGTTTCGGGATTGAGTAAACTTTTTTGTCGGATTTTTCTTTAATACTACCTGCAAATTTATTTGGTTTTTCATCACTTAGTATGCTAAAAATATAATTAAAAACAGAATTAAAATAAAAAAACATCTAAAAAATAAAATACTGACATCAAGTTTTGAAAGACTTGAGTATTAAGGGTGAGCTGTTGTTAGCTATAATGAAAAGGTAAGTCATTTTAGGGTGGATGGGTAATGATGACCTCAAAGAAGGAAATTAGGCGTTGCTGAATAGCCGTATGAATAATTGAGTAACCG
The DNA here is from genome assembly GCF_013179805.1 of Microcoleus asticus IPMA8. GTDB lineage: Bacteria > Cyanobacteriota > Cyanobacteriia > Cyanobacteriales > Microcoleaceae > Microcoleus > Microcoleus asticus. The sequence continues at coordinate 2,283 of NZ_SRRZ01000272.1, forward strand.
GAACATCCCAGGGTAGTGCCCTGAAGGAAAGGATCGAGAGAATAAAACTGAATTCAAAGAAAAGTAGGCATTTAGAGTTGTAAATTAGCATTGTAATGATG
>NZ_SRRZ01000273.1 GCF_013179805.1 Microcoleus asticus IPMA8
CAAGCATTCTATTAAGTTATTAATACATTACTTGAAATTTCACGATATTCCCATTCCTGGGGCATTCATACCTTGATTCAGCAACGCCTTCCAGCAAACCCGCAGTCCGCCCTTCTTGTTTTGCTTTTTCGTAAATTTGTTGGGCTTCTTCGCGTTTTTTGATGCTGCCTTTAATGGTGCGATCGCCAATTTTAATTTCCATCTCATCGACCGCTGCTTCCGCAGGTAGTGGGAAAATATAGACGGCTTCTAATGGCTTGGTGAAAGGATTTTCAAATTGCTGCGAGACTTCAACTCGCGATAAATTTCCGGCAATTTTTGCTCGGACTTCTGTATGTTTCAGGGGAAAAATAAGTTGTTCTCCCTCTGGGGAACGCACGTATAATCCACTGGTTCGCTCGGTTGGAGATTTCAATGATGGCATAAAAGTAGTCCTCCATAAATGATACATCAAAAGGAACTGCAACACGCATCGTCTCGACTGCCTTGACTCTAGCGATTTCGTTTGGGTTTCAGCGCTTGATTTTATTTTATTTTGTTTTGTTTGCTTTGGATAAAGATTAGAAAGGGAAGCGGGAACGATCGATCGAGAAAAACAACGGATTCCAGTAGGTATCGATCTGTCCTATTAAATAATGGCTTAGAGAACAGGAATTATGCAAAAAAATCGGTTTTTGGGAAAAATTGTCGCTTTTTCCGAGAAATATTGACGCATAAACCTGGTTTTTGGGTTCTCTAGAGCGTGTTTTCTTGCGTCTTAGAACCCCCCAGTACCTCTTAAAAAGAGGGGAGCAAGAGGGTCAAAGTCCCCTTTTTGGATCTCATAGTGAGCTGGGGGAAAATGTATCCTGTGTTACAGGGTAATGGGTAATAGGTAATAGGTAATTGGCTCCAAATGACTAACCCATTACCCATTACCTATTACCAGTTCTTAGATAGAGTTATCACCATAGATCCGGGAGAGCCGATTTTTTGTATACGATCGAGCAAAAGGACACGGCATTGCCGTGTCCCCTGGGGGATCGATTTAGACCGCTACAAAATCTGCAACATTAATCAGCCCTGTTGACACATTGCTGAGAGTTGCTAACAGTTGACCGGAACTGGTAACTCGGAGCAAAGTAGAATTATTTTCTACAGTAATGCTCAGTTGCGAGAAACTTAAACCGCCTCTCAAGCCGATCGCATCGCGACCATCTTGAAAGTCTAAAATAGTCTCGCGGCCGCTGTCGATACCTAAGATAAATCGATCGTCCCCAGTACCTCCAATCAAAGTATCATTCCCCTCATCTCCAAATAACCAATCGTCCCCAGCACTACCCAGTAAACTGTCTTCATCCTTGCCGCCATAAAGAGTATCGTTTCCAGCATCACCGTTAACGGTATCCTGACCTTCATTGCCAAACAACAAATCGTTGCCCAAATCACCACACATCTGGTCTTGAGCGCCAGCGGAGCCGATCGCCAGAGGGCTGCCAATATCCCCGTACATAGTATCTTCTCCGTCGCCACCACAGAGAGTATCGCTGCCCTCATCCCCAAACAGCAAGTCGTTGCCCAAGTCTCCTAGGGCCAAATCATCACCCTTACCGCCACGCACTGTATCGTTTCCATTACCGCCAGAAAGGGAATCTTCGGCTTCTTGCCCGTTCAGGTAATCATCGCCACTGAGGCCAAATAGCAAATCGCGACCTGTAGAATCGATGTCTAAAGGGTTAAGAGTACCACCGTATAATGTGTCGTTACCCTCATCGCCAATTAAAGTATCGCTCTGTTTGTCTCCAAAAATTATGTCGTCATTTTTGCCACCGTAAGCAACATCTTCGTTCTTCCCCGCAAAAATTAAATCTTCTTTAGCACCCCCGTTGAGGTAATCATCGCCCTCATTGCCAAACAGCACGTCGCTATCTTTGGCAGAGGGAAGAATGGTTATATTTCCTAGATCGATGCTGAGGTAAGATCCGCCATAAATATTGTCATTGCCAGTGAAGCCAACCTCCAAGTCGTTACCATTTAAGCCGTTGATATTGTCATTGGTAATCGAACCCTCCAGAAAGTCGTCGCTTTCTGTACCGTTGGTGGTGCTATTTGTTTGGTTGGGGCCGCGAATAGCAGTCGGGCTGGGAAAGGTTATCTGCTTGCAAATGCAATCTTCGTCTTGAGTTTCTGGCGTTGGTGTGGGAGTTTCCGTTGGAGTCGGAGTCGGAGTCGGAGTTTCCGATGTATATTATAAACTACTCCGAGACAACGAGACGGTACGATAAGTCGTATGACGTCTACTGCTTGAAAA
>NZ_SRRZ01000274.1 GCF_013179805.1 Microcoleus asticus IPMA8
CTACTTTTTGAGTTTTTGAGCAACAGCTTGCCTGACATTCAAAGGTGGCTACTTTTAGCTGCGCTCATTTTTTAGTCTAAACTACAGTTTTAAGGGTTTTGGTGACATCGGCTGCGCTGCCAGAACGGCAAGGAGCCAAACAAGTTCTCCACAAAGTTCATCGCATGGAGGGTAAAGTTAAGCGGTTGCATACGATTTGGATGGATGGTGGATATCGGGGGGAAGACTTTATGCGATGGGTCATGGATACATTCCGTTGGCTTGTGGAAATTGTCCTCAGACCCTTAGAGAAGAAAGGTTTCGTCCACTTACCCAAACGTTGGGTCGTAGAACGAACTTTTGGTTGGCTCAATTGGTGTCGGCGTTTAAGCAAGGATTACGAAAGACTACCCGAAACCTCAGAGACTTTCATTTATATCGCCATGATTCGTATCATGGTTCGACGGCTGGCATGATTTTTGACTTACTTCGACTTTTCAAACACCCTCTTAACTCACTGCACGAAAGCTAGCTGATCAAATGATGCAGGTTTAATTGAAATGTTAAGCAAAAACATCAGTTATTTCAAGTCTAAACCCGTTAATGTTCCCAAAGTCACTATCTTGCTAGACCACGGATATCACCCGACAATTTGACTGCTGAGTTAAAGAATATTTACCCACAAATTCTCACCCAAATTAAGTTTAAACTCTCGGAAAACCCCTCAAAAAAACAAAAATAAGAAAGAGGACAATCGGGATTTGTGCCAGTTAAGGCGAGGTGGGTCATCGAGCGCTCCAATGCTTGGATGGAGCGGTGTAAAATTCTTATCAAAAACTCCCTTGAGAACTTTAGATAATGCAACTGCCAAGATGAATCTTTGTTTTATTAGGTTGATGATTAAGAGGCTAGCTTCCTAGATATCAAATGGGTTCTATAAGCTTTATGGCTCTCAATCCCTTCTGATAAAATGACTTTTTATTGCGAACTAAACTCAGCATGGAGTCTACCCACTCCTGACACGAGTCAACAGCAATTAGCCAATTAGAGCCATACAAACTAATCCCAAAGTTGCTATGTCTTCTCCTAGTTCTGCCCATTTCTTTAATCCGACAAACATATTTCTCTTGTCCCTGAAGCTTAGTTCTTTTTCCTTGTAACCACGCAGAAGTCATGGCTAAGGCGATTAAAATCATTAAAACAATCAATTTATCGGGTGATGCTTGAGAACCCTCGCTCGTTATATCCTCCGGTTTTACAGTCTTTAAACATTGCTTCGATACCGTAACGTTTGCTGTCAACCCCGATCGCACTTCTCAAATCCGGCAGATTAGTTAACAGATACCCAGGTTCATCTTATTGTTTGCCTCGATATTTCCTCTTCCAACAAGCAGCTAAGTTAAACCGAGAAAATCCTTTCTTTTGAGTGAAACTAATTTGCGGATAGAAAAATTTAATCCCTGGTTGAACTGGAATGGTATCTAGGGATTGAAATGGTTGTCTTTTTTCTCGGAAAGTGGTACTGCATTTTTGACGGAGGACGAAACTCAAACGCTGACGGTGTAACCATTGTGCCAGCTCTATGCTATGAAATTCGCGCTCGCCAACAATCACTAATTTATATCTTTTTAATAGCCGAACTACTGGGCGTAATACTTGTTGTTGTTCGGCTAGATTAGAAGCCCCTTGTTTATCTAACAGCGTCCAGAATATCGGGAAAGCTCTTTTTTAATAAATCGCACTTACCATTAAGACATTATACTCTTGACCTTGGGTTCTATCCCATGCCACGACTAATTGAGTACCAGCTTTTATCTGACGAAATATCGCTTCTTTGATAATCGGAAACTACAGCACAAGTATGTTAAGTGCCTTAATCTGTAAAAATCGTTGTATATGACGGCGACGACTACTTTGTAAAATCGGTAATGGCAGAGAGTAAAGGCTAATGATTCGATTCTGACTTGTTTCTGGGATTGTAACAATACGCGCGAGCATTTTTAGGGTAAGTAAGTAAGTCGGTGCGGAAAAACACAACTATGTTAAGATAAGTAAACGAAGAAATAGCTCTAGTGAGGTAACTAATATATGGGCGCTCGATTCAGGGTATTTCTCACTCAAAAGCAAGAC
>NZ_SRRZ01000275.1 GCF_013179805.1 Microcoleus asticus IPMA8
AATTATTTTTGATGACTATCTACCCAAATGGAATTATCGTGCAGTTCCGACTATTTAGCAGACGCTAAAGTTATTAAATTTTCATTCCTAACAATGGTGCAACTAAATATTGTAGCATTAGTTGAAATCTCGCATTTATTTTTGCAGGGAATGCGGCAGCGAAAATCAGGAAGTATTATCAATGTTGCCTCCCTCGCAGCTTTTCAACCGATGCCGTACTTGTCAATGTATGCAGCTACTAAAGCCTTTGTTTTGAGTTTCAGCGAGGCACTTTGGGCGGAAAACAAAGATTTAGGAATTGGCGTTTTGTGTGTTTGTCCAGGGCCGACTAAATCGGACTTTGCTGCAGTAGCTGAATTTCCGAAAGATCTGGCATCCAGCAGCGGGCAAAAACTCGTTCCTGCTGCGGAAGTAGTGCGAGATGCTTTGAAAGCCTTAGACAAAAATGAGTCTAATTTTGTGACAGGGGGAATTGCAAATCAAATTGTTGCAAATATGCCTCGATTGATGCCGCGAGAACTTTTGGTGAAGTCGGTAGGAAAGCTGTTTCGGGCGAAAGAGGAATAATCGCGATCGTTGACAATATAAATAAACCCGCCCCCACCCAAGGATAAACATTCGATCGCCCCTCACCCAAATTTTTCCAAAAGTCGATCGTACATTCGGGCTACCAAAATCCCCGCCACCAAAATCCCCGACGCTACCCCACAAGTCCGCCGGGGGTTGAAACCCCCGTCTCATAGCGAAAGTCCTCTAAAAGAGGACTGAAAAGCAAATTAAATAAACAATCAAGTATTTGTCACCATAATCGAGTATTTGTCACCATTCTTCAGTCGGTTTCAACCGACTTTAGCTATGAGACAGGGGTTTCAACCCCTGGCGGACTCGCGGACAAACAAACGACCCCCTGGACAAACCATCGCACCGAGGGACAAACCATCGCGCCGACGAATAAAGGATAAATCCCCGTGGTGTTGCAAATATTGTCGCCCAAATGCGAGAACCCTACAAAAAACTTGGCATCGCCCGCCCCAAACAGATGAGTTTCACCGATAATAAATTAATGGATCGAACCATCCCAAATCCCAAATCTCCATGAACTCTGAACGCCAACAAGCCTATCTCAACCTGATAAATCAACTGCTAACCTGTCCCAGCGGCGATGAAGCGCAGGTATTAAAGACTCACCCGGAATTGCTGGATGATGGCTTGGTGGCGGCAATGCTAGAAGAGGCAGAGAATTTCAGAAAAAAAGGCGAACTAAAAAACGCTAATCGGTTGAAATATTTTGCAGGGCTACTGGGTAAGGTGGATGGCGACTTTCTAGGAGGAATTGCACTGCAAGCAGACAGAGTGTTAAAACAAGGAATTCAGCAGCATAAACTCAGTCAATTTCGAGAAGCTTTGCAGTCTTGGGAAAAGGCATTAACTATCTATCGGGAAATCGGAAATCGCCAAGGAGAAGCTAATTCCCTCGGCAGTTTGGGCAATGCTTACCTTTTCCTAGGGCAATTCCACAGGGCGATCGAATTTCACCAACAGTCTTTAAAGATTAAACGGGAAATCGGAAATCGCCAAGGAGAAGCTAATTCCCTCGGCGGTTTGGGCTCAGCTTACGATTCCCTAGGGCAATTCCACAGGGCGATCGAATTTCACCAACAGTCTTTAGAGATTTAACGGGAAATCGGAGATCGCCAAGGAGAAGCTAATTCCCTCGGCGGTTTGGGCTCAGCTTACCTTTTCCTAGGGCAATTCCACAGGGCGATTGAATTTCACCAACAGTCTTTAGAGATTTCACGGGAAATCGGAGATCGCCAAGGAGAAGCTAATTCCCTCAACGGTTTTGGCAATGCTTACTATTCCGTAGGGGAATACCAGAGGGCGATTGAATTTTACCAACAGTCTTTAGAGATTTCACGGGAAATCGGAGATCGTGATGGAGAAGCTGCTTCCCTCTGCAATTTGGGCGTAACTTACGAATGCCTAGGGCAATTCTACAGGGCGATTGAATTGGGAGCATCCCGGTTTTGCGCTTTTGAGCATCAAACGGATATTGATCCGTTAAGGTAGGCGCACCGAAGCTTAAGCATTTGATTGACA
>NZ_SRRZ01000276.1 GCF_013179805.1 Microcoleus asticus IPMA8
CTTTGACCACTTTTTCTCGAAGTTCGATCGGTAATGGTTTCATTACTGCTATTAATCTACTATTTTTCAGTGTACTCTATTTACCTGCAATGTGCTGTAAATGTTGAGAATTTATTAAGTTGAGGGCAACTGCAATTATTGTATCAATCATCAAGGTGGTAATTGGAGCGAACCTACGTAGGGCTTGCTGAATAATCACCTAAAAGGTTACAGGGCCTGTGGAGGACGATCGCGCCGGAGAGTGGCAAATGCAAGGAAAATAGGTAAAATAGCACAAAACCCTTGCACTACCGTTGACACTCGTGTACCGAAAAGTTGACTCAGATGGCACGCCACCAGAAAGCTTTGAATTCCCCCACAGAGGAAAATTAGCGTCGGATAACCGTTGGGTGATGATGGCCCAACTGATACCGTGGTCTGAATTTGAATCAGAATATGCTCAAAATTTTGCCTCATCTCTGGGAACACCAGCTAAATCGTTTCGGATGGCATTGGGGGCATTAATCATCAAAGAGAAATTGGGTACGAGCGATCGTGAAACCGTAGAACAAATTAGAGAGAACCCATACCTACAATACTTTATTGGTCTATCATACTACAGCAATGAAATCCCATTTTACGCATCCCTATTGGTTCATTTTCGACAAAGAATAAGTGTCAATCTTGTTAATAAAGGGAACCAAAAAATGGTGACAAAAATTCGAGAATTTACTAGCCCCAAATCTGAATCAAATAAAAAACAACCAGAAGAACCAAGTGAGAAGCGACGAGAGGGAAAATTACTATTAGATGCCACTTGTGCCAGCGCGGATATTACCTATCCCACATACATAAGCATTCTTGATCGAGCAAGAATGCAAATAGAAAAGATTGTAGATATCCTCTACAATGCGAGCGGAGACCTCTGCCAGAAAAAACCCAGAACCTACCGCAAAAATGCCCGAAAAGACTACCTAAAAATTGCCAAACAGAGGCGGGCATCACATAGCAAAAAAATAACAGCTCTTAAAAAACAACTGCAATACATCAAAAGAAACCTCTGCCATATTCAGAGATTAGTCGAGTTAGGTGCATCCTTAGAAAAATTGAGTAAACAGCAATATAAGCTCCTGCTAGTCTGTCAAGAAGTTTACCGCCAGCAAGCGTGGATGTACGAATACAAGACAAACAAGATAGATGATAGAATTGTCAGTTTAACACAACCTCATCTCCGCCCCCTAGCTAGAGGTAAAGCAGGAAAACATACAGAATTTGGAGCTAAACTGTCAGCTAGCAGCTTTGAAGGCTATGTATTTTTAGATCGAATTAGCTGGGACAACTTCAATGAATCAGGAGACTTAATCACCCAAGTAGAAGCTTTTAAAGAATTCACAGGCCATTATCCAGAATCAATTCATGCTGACCAGATTTATCGCACCCGCTCTAATCGAGCATGGTGTAAAGAAAGAGGAATTAGGATGAGCGGTCCGGCTTTGGGAAGACCGCCAGCTTATGTTAGTAAAGAAAAAAAGAAGCAAGCCGCACAGGATGAGAAAGACCGTCAGGCTATAGAAGGAAAATTTGGACAAGCCAAACGCAGATTTAATCTCGATCGAGTGATGGCAAAACTTGACAATACCTCGAAAACAGCGAGCGCAATTACTTTTTTGGTGATGAATATTGTCGCAGGATTGAAAAGATTATTGTGGCTTTTTTTGTGTCAATTTTCATCAGTAACAACTTGTTTCCGGTCAATGATTATCAAAAGTTATGTGTGCGGTAGCCAACTCAAACAATAACTTAAGTTGTCGGCTTGCTTGAATGAGCGATTGAACTTTTTTTGAGTTTTCTGGACTTATTCAGCAAGCCCTACGTAAAAAAGATTTAAGCTGTGACCACCACAGTTCAATGGGGTTAAAATTTGGGGAGTATGGGGATAAACAGATAACACTCGCACCTACAGCTTCAATCATTGGCATAATTGTATCGGCTCAATAAATAGAGGGAGCAGTTATTCTAGTTGCCAAGACAAGCCCAAGGGATGAAGAGAAGATTTTTCGCGAATAAT
>NZ_SRRZ01000277.1 GCF_013179805.1 Microcoleus asticus IPMA8
CTGAGTGTCTTTACGTATATGAGAATTTTATAAGTTACAGCCTTAACAAACTATATTGTATGAAGAATAATCCTAGATACAGCCGCAATTAACCTAATTCCCTATCAGGGATTGAAACTTGCCTATCAAACCGGATTCTGCTTCATCTACCAGAGCCGCAATTAACCTAATTCCCTATCAGGGATTGAAACTCAGGACTCTGCGGTAGAGCAATTGGTACGGTACTTTGCCGCAATTAACCTAATTCCCTATCAGGGATTGAAACCAAAGCCGCGCCGAGGGTGAATATCGCCTTTGTTCGCCGCAATTAACCTAATTCCCTATCAGGGATTGAAACGTTGGCTCGCAGCATATTTGCAGGCTTCTTAGACTTGCCGCAATTAACCTAATTCCCTATCAGGGATTGAAACGGGGCAGGAAGCACTTACAAAGAAGAGTGGATGTCAGCCGCAATTAACCTAATTCCCTATCAGGGATTGAAACTGATAATAATATCAACACTATTGCCGCAAGCTGTAGCCGCAATTAACCTAATTCCCTATCAGGGATTGAAACTATCCTAAGCTCCCGATTGAAGGGATCACGATGACATTAACGCCGCAATTAACCTAATTCCCTATCAGGGATTGAAACCGTTTGCGATGCGGAACCAGAGATGATTTAAACAAGGCCGCAATTAACCTAATTCCCTATCAGGGATTGAAACGAAAAAGGCGTTAACTTACAAAAACTCAGCCATCAGCCGCAATTAACCTAATTCCCTATCAGGGATTGAAACGAGCAACTTTCGATCAAGTCGAAAGGAAGATCTAACACGTGCCGCAATTAACCTAATTCCCTATCAGGGATTGAAACACTGTACTTGGTTGCCTCTGTGTGCTGATACGTGCCGCAATTAACCTAATTCCCTATCAGGGATTGAAACTGCGGGGCAAAGATAAGCTTCTAGCTGGCAACCCTGCCGCAATTAACCTAATTCCCTATCAGGGATTGAAACGCTGTTGAAAGTTTCCGCGCTCAGGAAATCGGGTGCCGCAATTAACCTAATTCCCTATCAGGGATTGAAACCAGACGCTGCCGGAACCAAGTCTCGGAGGGCTTTATGCCGCAATTAACCTAATTCCCTATCAGGGATTGAAACGAAACTGCTGGAGAATCCTCAAGAGCAAGCTGCAATTCGCCGCAATTAACCTAATTCCCTATCAGGGATTGAAACATTTAGTAAGATTAAGCAATGCAATTCCAACTTTGGCCGCAATTAACCTAATTCCCTATCAGGGATTGAAACTGATTTTGGTAGCCTGCCCGCTTTGCCTGATTGGCGATTATTTCGCCGCAATTAACCTAACTCCCTATCAGGGATTGAAACTTTGCCGCTGAAACGTCAATTTCTTTTTTAGTTTGCCGCAATTAACCTAACTCCCTATCAGGGATTGAAACTCGCTAGAAAAGCTTGATACAGTAGTTAATGAATTGCCGCAATTAACCTAACTCCCTATCAGGGATTGAAACAAAAATGATTTGCGCTTTGTCCAGGGCGTCGGTGCCGCAATTAACCTAACTCCCTATCATACCAAATTCATAAAACAATGCTACAGTTAGTATAAGTGCATTTTGCAATTTAGTAGCCAAAGAGAGGTCAAAACAATGTCAGGAGTTGTCAAAATTGTAATTCGAGAAACCGCAGCAGAACTGAAAACTTTGCTGGGCCGAGAGAAAGATGCTATGCGCCACGAAAAACTGCTGATTCTGTATTGGCTCAAAACCAAAACAGTGGATAGTGTATTGTCTGGTGCCGTGCGTTTAGGTAAGCATCGTACCACAATACAAAGATGGTTGTCTAGCTACCGAACTGGGGGAATAGAAGAATTATTATGCCAGAAACCTCGTGCGGGTCGGCCCAGAATAATGACTCCAGAAATTGTAGAGAAATTATCAGAAGAGTTAAACAAAGTAGAAGGGTTCAGTAGCTACAAAGAAGTACATCAGTGGTTGACAAGCTGTTGTGACATTCCCGTGGCATATCGGACAGTGCATCAATG
>NZ_SRRZ01000278.1 GCF_013179805.1 Microcoleus asticus IPMA8
TCGGTACTTTGAACGGGCCTATCTTTTTTTACCACAAGTGGGTCAACGCCTTACCTTGTCTAGCTTCTAACGGGGTTGTCACCCCCCCAGACCATTAATACAAGCCGTTGGTGCTAGTTTACTGAACTTATCACCTTAGGGGCTTGCAATTAAATATAACCCCAGTTATGCTAGAAGGCTGAGGAAAAGAAATCGGACATGAGCGGTTGTGACCTGTGTGATTAGGATGATAAAAATGATATTGAGTGAGCCAATTAAATTGACATTCAAAGATGCTGCCAAAAAACTAACGGGCTATCGCCGTCGAGACTTTATGGCAAAAGTGGCTGAAGATTACTTTAATAGTTCAGCTCGGAAAGTAGAAACATTTATGGGATGAAACCGTTCCAGCGTTCAATTAGGCTTACATGAACGACGAACGGGGTTAATTTGTGTTGATAATTACCGAGGAAGAGGGCGACATAAAAGTAAAATTTTGTTGCCCAACTTAGAAGCCGATATTTGTTCTTTAATAGATGCTGATTCCCAGGCAGACCCCAAGTTTCAATCGACATTTTTGTATGCTCAGAGCACTGCCAAGGCGCTACTATCGGCATTAGTGAGTCAGAAAAACTACGACCGTGAGCAATTGCCTTCTCGTCAGACAATTGGCGCGATTTTAAATCGGATGGGATATCGCCTAAAAAAACACAAAAAACCAAGCCATTGAAAAAGATTCTCGAAACGGACGCAATTTTGTTTAATGTGTTCAAAGAGAATCAAGCCTCCGATCGAGATGTCAAATCTCTCCGAATATCAATCGATACAAAAGCCAAAGTTAAAATTGGAAACCTCTGGCGAGGCGGTAAAGCTCGAACCATTGAACCGAAATCGGCTGACGATCATGATACCGAGTGGCAGGCATCCTTAGTCCCTTTTGGAATTCTCAACACTCAAAGCGATCAATTATCTATTTATATGGGGCAGTCCGCTGAAACCACTGATTTTATCGTCGATTGTCTCACAGAATGGTGGCATAACAACCAATCTGATTATACCGAACTTGAAGAATTAGTGATTAACCTTGATGGTGGTCCGGCAATCAGAAACGAGCGTACACAATTCAGCAAGCGCATCGTGGAGTTATCTCAGACAATTGGTTTGAAAATTCGACTAATTTACTATCCGCCGTATCATAGTAAATATAATCCAATTGAACGCTGTTGGGCAGCACTTGAACACTATTGGAATGGTGCTATTTTAGATTCAGTTGAAACTGCCATAAACTGGGCATCCAACATGACATGGAAAGGAATTAAGCCCATTGTACACTTAGTTGAGACAACTTACGAGAAAGGAATAAAAGTCTTACCTCATGAGTTAAAACAGTATCTACGCTCATAGCAACGTTCTGAAACTTTACCAAAATGGGATATCACGGTTATCTCATTTTAACTGGTATTTTATTTTTCCGCCAGTCCCTAACCTCTTTCTTCGCGCTGCAACTGTTCTGGCGTTGCGGTGACCGCTGATTTCTTGAATAATCCGCACTGGAATACCCGCGTTGCTCATCTGAGTGAGTGCTGACCTTCTGAGGCTGTGGGTGGAAGCGCCGATGATGCCGACTTTTTCGCAGGCTTCTTGGAATAGATCAGAGGCGGCTTCCGGGTTCGCGTGCTTCCAGCGGTGATTGAGGTGGCGGCTGGGGAATAGGTAGGGTTGTGAGGGATGTTTGTAGGTTTCTAACAGCAGCCTCAACTATTGAACTGAACTTCCCCCATTGACAAAAGGCATCGGAGTATGTAGGTCGGTGGGGAACTTCATAAGTATGTAACAAAATATTAAGTAGGGTGATGAGACTTAAATTTAATACGTTGTGTACGATAATTTCCTTTTTTTCCTCTAGCCCCTACCCCATCAATTACGGCATAAGCAAGCTCTAATTCATCCTCAAATATTTGCCCTGCTATAGCGATCGCAAATGATTTGTAAATCATAAATAATGTATAATGAGGATGTAAACCTAAGTAGGAGTTGAGATGTCCCGAGAGAAATCGT
>NZ_SRRZ01000279.1 GCF_013179805.1 Microcoleus asticus IPMA8
TAAAATTAAAAATTTCAAGAAGGTTATTTAATTATTTAGTAATGCACAAATTCAGGGTTTTGTCAAATTAATTTAGATGCGTTTACCCTGCATTTTAATGCCTGTTTAACTTCCCTTGAATTAGCCCAATATCAGGCTTATAATAGTCACTTATTAAGTCAGATATTTGTGTTTTCGATCTGTTATTATAAACCTCTGTAACTCAATCGTTATCTGCTTTATAACTTTTTTGAAAAGTTAGATTTAGACCCAAACTTGATTTTAAATTACCCTAACTTTCCTGAACTCCTGTCTATGCTACTCTGGCTACTTAAAAACTGTCCGAAGTATTGATTTAAAAGCTAATCTAATAAATACTCGGGAGCTTCAATTGAAAAGAGTGCATTAGCAATATATTCTTTCCTCGCAGGTCAGACTAATTCAATTAAGTTCTAGTACCAGGCGCTATTATGCGAGTAATTCTCAATTATAATTGGCATTGGGTTTAATTTTGTGGAGAAAATTATTTTTGTTTTTGCCTCCACGACTTTAGCCATTAGTCATCAGTCAGCAATTAGTGTTTATTAGTCAGAAAATAGTATTTATTAGTCAGATGACGGAAGGAAAAGGGAAGAATATCTAGTATGGCAGTCTTGCCTATTTATTTGCTAAGCTAGATGTTGCGCTCTGTCATCCATAAACCTTAGATTTATGCACAGGTTATTAACTGGGAAACTGCGAGTAGAGTATTTAAAAATACCGATCGCCAATCTCCCAGCAAATCTATCCGGTACTAAAATTGTACAGCTTACTGACTTTCACTATGACGGGGTGCGGCTGTCGGAATGGTTGCTAGAAGAGGCGATTGCTGCAGCCAATGAAGCTGAACCAGACATGATTTTTTTAACCGGTGACTTTATTACCTACGACCCCGCACCTATTTACGCCTTAGTGCACCGATTGAAAAGCTTGCAAAGTCGAGTGGGAATTTACGCGGTTTTGGGCAATCACGACCACTATTGGCCGGGGGCAAAAAAAGAGGTTGCTAATGCTTTAAATAGCGTCGGCATTCGGGTTTTGTACAACGAAGCAATCTATCCTTTCGGGTCAGAATTAGCTTTAGTTGGGTTAGCGGATTTTTGGTCGGGCGATTTTGCGCCTAAACCTGTAATGGCATCAATAAATCCCGCGATTCCTCGGATTGTATTGTCTCACAATCCTGATACTGCTGAAAAGCTGCAAAATTGGCGCATTGATTTGCAGTTGTCTGGCCACACTCACGGCGGTCAAATCGTTATTCCCGGTATCGGGCCTTTGTACGCTTGGGTGAGAAAAATTGGCTTTTTGATTCCTCAACCAATCCGAAAGTTCATTCCTTTTCTGTCGGCTTGCGATCGAGTAGTTACTCACTGGGAATGGGCTAGCGGTTTGCATCAGGTTGGAAGTAATTTGCTGTACGTGAATCGGGGTTTGGGAACTTATTCCCCGGGAAGGCTATTTTGTCCCCCTGAGGTGACAGTAATTACTTTGGTTTGTCAAAATACGTAAAGGCTGGTTTAGGGTCCATACTTTCCCGATCACAAATAATATAGCAGAAGGCAGAAGGAGCTTCGGCTTCGCGAGTGGGTAAAAAAAAGGAATTGGGTACAATTTCTGGCCTTGCTGAATAGAGGTATGATTTGTGCGGTCAAGGGATGTTTTGGCTACCCGATTTGCCTCGTTTGAGGGCGATTGAAATCATAGGATGGATAAGGAACCGGAACATCCCAAAACTTAAGATAATGGGCGTTGCTGAATTAGGGTATAATAAATTTATAGTGCGAGCGCCCAAAAATAACACTTCAAAAAACGCACAGCATATGCAATGTCCTGAATGTCAATCAACTCATCTTAATAAAAATTGTCAGAAAAAAGGTAAACAGAATTATATTTTTGTCGGTTGTGGCAGCCAATTTATAGATTAGACATCTCCAAAATAGTAACATTTTGTGGTACAAGAAGATCGTAAAGCTTTTTTGAGACAGAAACATGAGCGACATCCTGAATCATA
>NZ_SRRZ01000028.1 GCF_013179805.1 Microcoleus asticus IPMA8
TTATTTCAATTGTTTGCTAAATATAATCTTTTCAATTTTCCTAACTTGAAAAGATTTGATGCCTTTTCACAATTCATTTAGGATTGCTATAGCGGCATTTTTAGATGAATCTCGACAACCTGCCTCAAATGCTGCAAACAGGATTTCACCTAACTTTAGGTGCAACTTCCTTTTTAATTGAGACATTGCAAGATCCGCTAAAGCGAGAAGAAAATCTTGACAAACTGAAGTCAGATTTGGGCCAGCTCGCCGATGAGCTGGTGGAAAAAGGAGAAATGACCGATCGAGAAGCGCGGAATTTTGTAGATACTATTTTCTCTCAACCGAGGGAGCGGGAGAATGCAGACAGCGAATCTGTCTCGCCCAAGGAATCGGATGCAGCGACTGATGCTCCTCCCGAGTCGGTTGTACAGCCTGACGTAAAGCTAGAGATTCAAGAATTAACTGCACACATGGCAGCGCTGAGGGCCGAATTGGAAAATTTGCAGACCGAAAATTTCCAGGATTAAAGAATCAAGATTCTCTAACACAGCCGGAGTTGACTTGGAAACTGACTTGCAAACTTATTTAAGAGAACCAAACTTTAGTCATTGTCCCAGTTTTCAGAACCGATCAGGTCGGCAATGCGATCGCGGAGCAAGAAGTCGCATTTTTCTAACTCGCACTCTACGCAAGCCCATTCTCGGGGTGGGATGAACTGACAAAGCGTGTAGATAGGCTGTTGTCGGCTCAGCACGCCCTCGTTCACGAGGTGGCGGGCTTCATCCTGGATGACATCTAAAGAGTATTGGATTTTGATAGTGGACTGAATCATAATGCGCCCTCAAGGTTTTAGTAAAAAAAAAATTATGGCCCTGGTAATAATATAATCCAAAATTCCGGATATGTAATTAAAATTTTGTCAGTATACAGGTATACAATTCACTGCCGTCTATTTTAAAAAATTATAGGAACGATTAGTAAGTGATGGGATTTGTCTTGGGATTTTGGCCGCAACTTTTCCGCGCTAGCAGGCCCATCTGCTGCAAAGCTCAATTCTGAATGTAGGAACCCGCGCCCGATTCCCGGTTTCTGGATGCTTCGCCGCTAAAGGCAAAATTATTTCTTGCGAGAAACCGGGTTGATAAATTTAAGTCCTGAGGCAGCAGCAAAAGAAAGATTTAGGAGTCCGGCAGTTCAAGCATTGCCGGTGCGTCAAGTCCAAACAGCACTTCTAGAGCGAGAGATTGCGCTACCGGCATCTGCCCGAAACAAAATACATAAGGAATACTCGGAGGCAAGTGCGGCAAAAATTGCTCTAAAACGTAGGGACTTCCGTAAATTAATACAGCTTGCAGTTCTCCCGTCTTTAATAATTTCTTAAACAAATCTTGAGCTGCTTGGGTCAAACCAGCACTGCCTCGGAAGCAATTGCCGCGAATGAAAATTTGCAGCAGTGTCGGAGAAAAATCCTCTGCACCTGCATTATCAGCGATCGCACCTGTGCGATCGTCAATCAGTTGCAATTCGTAACCAAACTGTTCGGGTACGGCGATCGCCGGAGTGTGGTTTCCCAAAAACTCGCACCCCAAAACATCATCTACAACAATCAAATTCCGCAAAAGCTGGTTTTTTGGGGACTTTGAAACCTGCAAAGGCAGATTTCCGCCAAATTTCACAGAATCTCGCAAAATATCGGCAGCAGTTGCCCTTGAGTCAGGATTTGCCAGCAAACTTAAGTCGATCGAGTCGATGGATTGTAAATTCTTGCTTTCCCCCTTAGCAAGGGGGGGTTGGGGGGGGTCAGAAATCGACAAACCCACCTTTATTTTCGCTTCCCAAACTCGCTTGACAGATTCCTTGATTTGTAATATAGAAAGCCGCCCTTGAGTGACAGCTTCGCAGACAGCGAGAATCGCCCCTTCCGGGTCCAGCGGCATCAGCAAAACATCAGCACCAGCCTCAGCCGCCAAAACAGCAGCTTCATTAGCGCCGTATTTATTGGCGATCGCACCCATCACCAAAGCATCCGTCACGATCAAACCTTCAAATCCCAACTCTTCTCGCAGCTTCCCGATCAAAATTTTGCGAGAAAGAGTAGCAGGAAACTCGGCATCCCAAGCCGGAATCAGCAAGTGAGCACTCATCACAGCATCGACCCCAGCAGCCATCGCCTCGACAAAAGGAGGCAACTCAACCTGGGCCAATCTCGCTGGCGAATGCGGCAAAACCGGCAATTCCAAGTGAGAATCAACCGCCGTGTCCCCGTGGCCGGGAAAATGCTTAGCTGTAGTCAAAACCGGGTGCGGGCCTGCACCGCGAATAAAAGCAGCGGCTAATTTGCCGACAATTTCCGGTGTCTCGCCAAAAGCGCGGACGTTAATCACAGGATTGTCGGGATTGTTGTTAACATCAACCACCGGTGCGAGAACCCAATTGAGACCGATCGCCCTAGCTTCGATCGCAGTGACAGCGCCCATTGCTTCAGCATATCGATCGGCTTTACCTGCATCGTGCCGCGCCACTTCGGCAATTGCCATCGGCGGCCCGAACCAAGTCGCCCCCGCGAACCGCTGGCCTACACCTTCCTCAATATCAGCCGCCAGCAGCAGCGGAAACTTCGCCCAAGACTGCAATTGGTGCGATCGAACCGCCAACTCCGCAGCACTTCCCCCCACCAAAATCACACCGCCGACGCCCAACTTTTCCAGATAATAGCGGAGTTTGCTAGCAGTTGGTTCCCATTCGGGATAGCGAATTTGGTGGTCGAACAAGTAGCCAGAAGCGCGCACCACGAACATCTGGGCAACCAGTTCTGGTAAGGAAAGATTGTCAATCATTCGATTTTAGATTTTAGATTTTAGATTTTAGATTTGGGAAGCGGGAATTGGGAATCGGGAATTGCGAATTGGTAATCAGGAATTATGAATCAGGAATCAGAAATTCTTTCCTCTTCCTTCTTCCTTCTTCCTTCTTCCTTCTTCCTTCATAAACTAATTCTCGTCTGTTTCGTCAATTTCATCGTCAGCGAATTCTTCCTCCGCATCTAGAATATCCGGTTTGCGATCGGCAGAAAGCTGATTCAGCAGTATGAGCATTTTATCGCCCCGTTCCAAAGAATGGTCTTCGAGAAAAATCACTTCCGGCGTCCGGCGCAGTTGCAATCGTTGGCCCAACTGACTGCGGACGTAGCTAGTTGCAGATTTCAAACCCTCCATAGTCTCAGCCTTTGCCTCATCAGTACCGTAGATGCTGACAAAAATTTTTGTATGCTGAAGGTCTCCCGAAACAATTACATCGGTAACGCTAACCATACCGGCACCTACCCGGTCGTCCTTGATTCCATTCAGCAACATCAGGCTGACTTCCCGTTTAACCATTGAAGCTACACGCTCAATGCGACGACTTGTAGCCATAACACCTACTCCTCTACTTTCCTAATCAGCCATTTTCATCCCGATTGACAATTGTAGCGCGATCGGTCAGGGGGTGTTACGGGCGATCGTCCGAGTTAGGGGTGAGATACAGCTTAGAGGAAAAAAAATGTTTGATTGCCTATAGGTCAATATATAGCTAATCTAGAGAGGTAGAGTGAGATACAGCTTACTGGAAAAAAAATGTTTGATTGGATTGTCAAAACCGTAGCTGATGCTTCAGGGGTAACTAACCAGCTAAAGATAGCTGAATGGGCAAGAGTTAACAGAATTAACCCTTTCGATATGGGAGCAAAAAACTACCAACGATGTATTCATGACTTAGGGTTAGGGGGAAAATATTATGAACTTGAATATAACGAAGATGGAACCCTAAAATATCAATAATTTTGCCGATAATTCCCTTAATTATGCTTCATAGTTCTTCATTTTATATCATCCCTAATCAATCAAACAGAAACATTCCGTGTTAAAATTTATTTATCGCCGTGTTTTTTTAGGGAATAAAACTCATGGAAAAAGAATTTACAATCGGTCAAAAAGTCAGAGTTGTGGCGATGCCGCCTTACGTCAAAACTGCCGAACCGATGCCGATGCTGCGGCCTGCGAATTTAATTGCGATCGGCGCTGAAGGTGTTGTGATCGATCGGCGTCCCGGCAATTATTGGGGCATTCGCTTTGAAAAAGGTGCTTTTCTGTTAGACAGTCAGTACATTGAAGGGGCGGAAACTAATGTAGAAGGTAATCGGGAATCGGGAATCGGAAATTGATATCACAACTTAAAATCTCCCTTTTCCTTCTTCCCTCAACATCCCTCTGTTAAATCCGTTATACAATCTATTGCTCAACGTCCCTGTTTAAGAAGCCAGCTTAGCCTCAAAAGCCAAAGAACTAACCGTCAAATCCCCCAAAACTTCCTCTAAACTAGGAGAGATAAAGTTACAAGGTTGAGGCTTTCCCAAATAATAACCTTGAGCGTAATCTACCCCAAGTTCATTGAGTTTCTCCATAATTATTTTGCTTTCCACATACTCGGCAATAGTTTTAATTCCCATGACGTGAGCAATTTTGGTAATAGCTTCCACCATTGCGATATCAATAGGATTGTCGGCAATATTCTTAATAAAATTGCCGTCAATTTTGAGATAATCAACTGGCAAGCTTTTCAGGTAAGCAAAGGAAGACATCCCGCTGCCGAAGTCGTCCAAGGCAAACTGGCAGCCGAGTTCCTTGAGCTGCCAAATTAAGCTGGCTGCTTTGCTGAGATTAGCGATCGCCACAGTTTCTGTAATTTCAAAACAAATTATTTCTGGCGGTATTTGATGGATGGAAAACTGCTCTTGAATAAACTCGATAAACTTTTCTTCGTTGAGGCTGTCCCCAGAAAGGTTGATTGAATAAAGGCTGGGATACTTGCCAAATGAGAATTTGGGATTAGACAACAGAGAGCAAGCAGGGAAGGTAACTATTTTGTCGCTGTCTACCCCGGGGTTTTGGACAAATAAATTGGCCGTAAAAATTTTAGATAAATTGCTAAATAAAGTGCGAATTACCCAGCAGTCGATGGCGTGCATCAAGTTGTAGCGTTCGGCCGCGGGAATAAACGCCATCGGCGACACCAACTGACCGGTTTCAAGCTGGAGGCGGAGCAGGATTTCGCAGTGGGTTCCGGTGGTTGGAGAGTTGAGCAAATGTACGATCGGCTGAGAGTACAAGCAAAAGCGATTCTCTTCTAAAGCTTGATTAATTTGCACCACCCACTCGGTTTCGCCGTGCTGTTTGATTAATTCTCGATCGCCCGCTTGATAAACCTGCACCCGGTTGCGGCCTTTATTTTTAGCAGCGTAGCAGGCCATATCGGCCGCGCTCAAAACCGCAGATGTCGATACTGTTTTGGGATTAATTGTTACTAAACCGATACTGACACCGATCAAAAAAGTTTTGTCCTGCCACCCAAACCGGAATCCCTGAATGCTTCGCAGCAGCGATTCTGCAACATCCAAGCCTCGTTCGAGGGGACTGTAATACAGGAGTACAGCAAATTCATCGCCGCCCAGACGCGCCAAAATATCGGTTTGGCGGATTTTGCCTTTAAATAGCTGGCTGACTTGGCGCAGCAGTTCGTCGCCTGCAGCGTGACCGGAAGTGTCGTTAACTATTTTGAAGCGATCGAGATCCAGGTAAAGCATAACGTGTTCGTGCCCGTAACCTTGAGCACTGTGCAGGGCTTGTTCTAGCTGGTACTCAAATTCGCGGCGGTTGACTAATTGCGTCAGGGGGTCATGAGTTGCTTGCCAGGTGAGTTGTCGCGCTTGAGTTCGCACTTGGGTAACATCTCGGAACACAACGACGGCCCCGACAATCTTGCCGCTGCTGGCGTGGATGGGGGCGACGCAGTGGTCGATCGCAAATTCCTGGTTGTTGCGGGCAATCAGCAAGCTGTTGTGCCTTTGGTCAACAATCCGGCCTTCGCACAAAGCGATTTCGGCGATATTTTCGGCCGGCAGTCGGGTAGTTTCGTCAACTATTCTGAGTACGCTGTCGAGGGGCAAACCTTTAGCTTCCCAGGTAGACCAACCCGTGAGTTTTTCGGCAACTGGATTAAGGGTGGAAATGCAGCCGTAGGCATCAGTAGCGATTACGGCATCGCCGATCGATTGTAGAGTAACCTGAGCGAGTTCTTTTTCTTCAAAAAATGCTTGTTCCATGCGCTTGCGATCGCTAATATCCCGCTGCACGGACACCCAGTGGGTAACGTTGCCGGATGTGTCGGCAATGGGTACGCTGTTGAGTTCCACCCAATAAGTTGAACCGTCTTTACGGTAGTTAATCAATTCCACGCGTAGGGGTTCTCGGCGAGAGAAAGCACGCCGAATTTTAGCGACTTGGGTCGGGTCGCTGTTTGGGCCGCGCAAGCAACTGGGGGTTTGTCCGATGATTTCTTCGGGTAGGTAGCCCGTCATTTGGGTAAAAGCTTCGTTGGCATAGATGATGCTGGGATCGGAGATATCGCTGTGTCCCGCATCCATAATCACGATCGCGTCGTTAGCGTTAACTACGGCAGATTCTAGCAGTTGCAGCCGCACCTCGGCCCGCACGCGGGTAGCGATTTCGCTTTCTAATGTGGCGTTAGTCAAGCTGAGTGATGCGATCGCTTTTTGCAATTCGCTAGTCTGTTCTACGACTGAATCGTGCAGAACATCGATCGCCCCGGACATTTCCATCGGGTCAAGTACCCGCAGTAAGTTGCTTTGAGTGACTATTCCCAGGAGTTCTCCCCGTTCCCCCGTTACTACCAACCTGCGCACTAAACGCTGCTGCATTTCAAGATGAGCTACCCACAGCGAGTCTTCTTGCTTGAGACTAAATAGGGGGGTACTCATCACCGTTTGGGCGATCGTTTGCGACAAATCTATATCTAAAGCTTGAAATTCCACAATATCCCGTTCTGTGACTATACCTACTGGAATGGGGAACGGCAAATTCATCGATAATTCTGTTGATTCTGTAATTACCACGCAGCTAACCCGGTGCTGCGCCATCAACTCGGCTAAAGTCATAACTGAGGCGGACCGAGGCGCTTGAATGACTTGTGCGGTCATTACTTCTTTCACGCTGCGCATTTTTAAGATATTTCCCGGTTGCAGCATCGCTTGGCGAATGCTTTCCGGCGTAATTACTCCTAAGAGTTGACCCTCACTGTCCAATATTGGCAAATGGTTAATTTTTCGTTGCCGCAGCAGAATTAGGGCGCTGAAAATGTCTTGAGTCTCGGATTTGGTCAGAGTTGCTGCCGGCTGCCTCATCACTTCTGCGATGGTGACACCTTTTAAGTTTTTGCCCGAAGCAATCAAATCGACAAGATCCCTCTCGGTAAAGATTCCTTGTAATTGATAATTTTGAGCAGAGTGCGAGGATAATTTTTCGAGAGATTTTTCCACGACAAAGACGCAGATACCTGTGGCGTCTCTGAACGCACTTGAGGTGGGGGCATTTACGATTTCTGTTAGTTGCTGGTAGATATCGCTTGGTGGAATGTCTGCGTTTAGAGAGCAACTTCCGCGCCATTGGCCCATCAGGGTAATTACTTCTGCTAGTGGGGTATCGGGCGTAACTGTCAAGGGGTAGGGGTCAATTACTTGATCTAAGGTTGGCAGATACTTAGAGGAATCGTTTTTGAGCATATTTAATTTAGTTTTGCGATCGCGTTGATTCTGCGACATTCCAAAAAAGCGCTGCTTTTCAAGCACTATGTGAATTTTTACAGCGCTGCTACTGAGACCTAATTAAAATTTCTTGTTAAGAATGCACCCCGCTCTTTG
This sequence comes from Microcoleus asticus IPMA8, assembly GCF_013179805.1. GTDB lineage: Bacteria > Cyanobacteriota > Cyanobacteriia > Cyanobacteriales > Microcoleaceae > Microcoleus > Microcoleus asticus. The sequence continues at coordinate 7,736 of NZ_SRRZ01000028.1, forward strand.
GCTGGGGATCTGGTCGGTGACAGCTCTCCGTCTACCTATAAAGTTATAAGCGGATCTTTATTTTAAGTTAAATTTTCTGTCCCGTGACACTTTTATTAAAAATAATGTATTAATTTTGAACTTGTTGCGATCGGATTGCTGGCTAAAATCATCGATCGCAGCGCTAATCATATCCATCTTCAGAAATACACATCTGTTAGCTTGAGTAGCTAACCTAGAAAGGTTACTACAAAAAAGCACTGTATTAAGTTCGGCAGTGTTAAGTTTTGCCAAAGTAAGTTTTGCGAGCTTTTCGAGACCATCTGTGGCTTGTCGAGGGGAATGGATATCACAGCCAATCTGTGAATTCGATCGCAAATTCCGAAAACAACCGTGGTAAGATTGTAGATATAAACAGAAGAACTTCAACACACAGTCTGGTGAGGAAAAGGGATTATGAAACGCCATCTATTAGCCGCTACTTTTTTAATTACTCCCCTAATGTTGGCAGGCCCGGCTCGCGCTGAAAATCCCGCTCACGTCAAACAGTTATTGTCAACCGGGCAATGTTTTCAGTGCGACTTAGCTGGAGCAGATTTAACGGGAGCCCATCTAATTGGTGCTGACTTGAGAGAAGCAAATTTACGAGGAGCAAACCTATCTAGTGCCAACCTCGAAGGCGCTGACTTGACGAGTGCTAACTTGACGGGTGCTAACTTAACCCAAGTTTTCCTGACTAATGCCAGTTTAAATTACGCAGACCTCGATCGGGCAAATCTGACCGCTGCCATCATTAATACCGCTGACGTATCCGGCGCATCAATGGAAGATATGACCATCACTGAGGCAAAAATCTACAATACTCAAATTGGCGTCGGCGGCAGCTACGACCAGTAAACTCCTTAAAAGAATGGAAAACGCCAATTTTCAGTTTAAAAACCCGGTTTCTCCCCAGAAACCGGGTTTTTAAACTTTTTGTAGGGTGGCCGGAGTGTCACATTTTCTCTCGTATTTCAAGCGAACAATCTGACGCACCTTACCACTACCGCTAAAAACCCAAATCAACGGCAATTCGGTGCGCGCAAGCAAACCCAGAAAACGCCACCGCATTTAAACCCTGTCCGGGAAACGTACTGTCACCCACACAATACAAACCAGGCATAGAAGTTCGATTAAACGGCATTCCCAGCAAACCCATTAACTTCTGTCGCGGAATCGGCCCGTAAGTTCCGTCTTCGCGCCCCAAAAAGCGGCGGTGAGAACGCGCTGTCCCTACTTCCATATAATCCAAACCCGCATCTAAACCGGGAAAAATCTTTTCTAATCTTTCAATAATTCTTCCTCCCGCCTCTTCCTTTTTATCCTCGTATGCCTGCTGCGAAAGTCCTTCCCAATCTTCCATCCAACTCGACGTAAAAGCGTGAACGATATGATATCCTGCGGGAGCTAAATCCGGGTCGAGCACGGTCGGAATTGACACCAAAACAGTTCCCTCCGGCGCTTCCATTTTGTCCCAATCTTCTAACAAAATGTGGTGGCAGGCAGTACCGACAGGGATTACGCCTGCTTCCACTCCCAAATGCAAACTCAAGAAACTGGGGGCTTTTTGATAGCGCTGCTGCCATTTCTTTTCGCTCGCGGGCATCTCTTCTGCAGGCAGCAATTTCTCAAAAGTATCCCACCGCGTGGCGTTAGAAACTATCCGCTTGGCCCGGTAAACTTCGCCGGTTGCTAGCTCAACTCCGACAGCGCGGCCGTTTTCTGTAAGAATTTTTTTCGCCTTAGCTTTGTACTGAATTTTCCCGCCGCATTTTTCTAATCCTTCTACTAATTTTTGGGCAATTTGACCGACTCCGCCTTTGGGATAATTTATGCCGCCGTAATGTCTATCCGAAAATACCATTCCGGCGTTAATCATCGGCGTCAAGTCTGCGGGTACTACAGACCAGTAGTAGCATTCCATGTCGATAAATTTCAGCAAAGTAGGGTCTTTTATGTAGCGCCGTGCAATGTCTCCAGTATTTTGAGGCAGATATTTTACTAATCCCAAACAGGCTAAAGGATTCTGAAAAAAGACTCTAACCAGATATCCGGGTTCTTCTAGGGATAGCAATTCCATCCCGTTGAGGCAGTTAAAGACGTTCCAGCATTCACCGTAAAATTTGTGGATTCCTTCGCGTTCGTGAGGGAACCTGTCAGTTAATTCTTGCAAGTATTTATCATAAGCCTGGGGAACTTCAAGTTCCAAGCCGCTGGGTAAGTGATAGTGAAGCTGTACGGGGTCGGGAATCGTTTCTAAAGTGACGTTGACTGCTTTTAGGGCGCGGGTGAGGAGGTTCGTGGTGCCGCGCTGTCCGAAGCCAAAAATCATGGAGGCGCCGACATCGAATCTGTAGCCTTCTCGATCGAAATATCCAGCGCTACCCCCCGGAATTGTATAGCTTTCGAGCACTAAAACTTTGGCTTTCTTAGCGGCTAACTGGGTGGCTGTCACGAGTCCGCCAATGCCGGAACCGATGACAATTACATCAAACTCTTGCTCTGTTGGGCGGGAGTTGGAAGAAAATAACTGGGATTGGGTAGGAGCTGACATTGCGTTAAAAATCTTAATAATTTCCATAATATTACAGTCGATCGCCGTCGCCGAACTCTTGCCTCTGCCATTTTCCCTTTGTATATGTAGCCTTCTGCCTTTTTTCCTTTTCCCTCTTCCATCGGACTTCTTCCTTCTTCTTTCCCCAAAAAAAATGCGGGAACAGTCTACCATTGCCGACTGCCCCCGTCTGCCGATCCTTTGAGAGGAGAACACTGAAAATTACTATAGCCTTGTTGCTAATTAATGTCAATACTATTAAAAAAATATTTCAATAAGCGGATGGAGGCCTCCATCCGCGAATGGGTTGTAACGGACGGCTTGTGCTTGTCGCCACAGTCCGGCAGGAGTTTGAACTGGCGACGGCAATCTTGAAAATGGTGCTCTTCGGTCGATTCTCACTCTCTGGGTTGTATGCGCCCTCAAGGATGTGATAAGTTGCACAGAGCGATCGATCGCCGGTTGGCGAAGTCCTCGAAGAAGATCGACCGCACCGCATAAAATCCCTCAAACCTAGCAATCTCCCCAATTTTCTAATGTCCCTGCAACTGCGCGTTTACGTTCCCCCGCATCCGTTAATTAAACACTGGCTGGCTGTCGCCCGCGACGCCGGCACCCCCTCGGTACTTTTTCGTTCTGCGATGACAGAATTGGGAAGGTGGCTGGCTTACGAGGCGATTCGAGAATGGCTGCCGACAGTGGAAACAACGGTGCAGACTCCTTTGGCAGAATGTCCGGCGACTTTTATCAACCCGGAAGCTCCGTTAGTTGTGGTACCGATTTTGCGGGCGGGTTTGGCACTGCTCGAAGGAATTCAGACGGTTGTGCCGCTGGCGTCGGTTTACCACCTCGGCATGGCAAGAAATGAGGAGACGCTGGAACCGAGTTGTTATTTGAACAAGTTGCCGGCGCAGTTTATCCCGGAAACGCGGGTGATAATTAGCGAGCCGATGCTGGCGACTGGCGGCACGATTGTGGCGACAATGCAGGAATTGACGAAGCGGGGAATTGACCCGAGCTTGATTCGGATTATCTCTGTGGTGGCTGCTCCTCCGGCTTTGAAGAGGCTGAGTGCAGAGTACCCGAGTTTGAATATTTATACGGCCACGATCGACGAAACAGTCAACGAACAGGGCTTTATTGTACCGGGTTTGGGAGATGCGGGCGATCGAACTTACGGTACGTGAACCAATCAGTCAGCCAGTCAATTTTAGATTTTAGATTTTAGATTTTAGATTGACTCGACAGATAAATCTGGGGGCTTGTATCCCTTTTTGGGTGCGGTGAGTTGTTCCAGGAATCAGTTGCTGAAATCTCCTGCGAAAAAGATGACCCTGGTTTCGTAAAAGCAGGTACAGAGAAAGTTAGAATCAAAAGTACAAGTCAAAAATAAATAGCGTTTAGCACTCATTGCCCGTGAAACTTGATTCTGTTCCGCCAAGCTTGTCTGCTTCTGACTCAGTAAACCTCAATTATGATTTGCCACAACAGGTACAAATACAAATAAAAGAGGTTTCTGAGATTTGTGCTGCTTTAAACCCGGAACCCGCTGAACTCTCAGTGAGTGCAAATCCCGAGATTTGTCAGGAACAAAATAAACTGAAGTCGAAGCAGTGGGCAATTTTTGCTTCTACTTTTGCAACTATTTTTTTAGCTGAAATAGGAGACAAAACTCAACTCGCAATTTTGCTGATGACGGCTGAATCTCGGGAGCCTTGGATTGTGTTTGCCGGTGCGGGTTCGGCTTTGATAGCAACCAGTTTGCTGGGAGTTTTGCTGGGAAGGTGGCTGGCAAGTCGGATTGCTCCGAGAACTTTGGAGAGAGCAGCAGGAGTGATTTTGCTGGGGATTGCGGCTGTTCTGCTGTGGGAAGTGCTGGGTTAATTGTCAATCGCCCTAACTTTAACCACCTTATATGGGCAAGGTGCGCCGAGGCGCACCCTACATATACTGTCCGAGATTTCTTAATTAACTAATAACTAAAAAACATGGATTGGCAACTTTTGGGAATAAGTTTTCTTACAGTTTTTTTGTCAGAATTGGGAGACAAAAGTCAATTAGCTGCGATCGCCCTCGGCAGCAGTTGTAACTCGCCGCGGGCTGTATTTTTCGGTACGGCGTCGGCGCTGCTGCTGGCGAGTTTAATCGGCGTTTTAGTTGGGCAAGGCACGGCAGAGGTATTGCCGGAGCGACTGGTAAAGGCGATCGCGGCGATCGGATTTGCGGTGATGGGCTTGCGCCTGCTGTGGCCAAAAGCAGATGTACCGGAAGCATCCGAGTAGGGCACCGTCAGTCGATTTTAGATTTTAGATTTTAGATTTTAGATTTTAGATTTACTCTACAGATGAATCTGGGAGTTTGAAAAAGAGTCTAAAATTTTTAGTTCTTTACGACAGGATTCGTTCGCAAGTATCCGTTTTTGGGCGGAGTCAGGAAACTTGACATTAGAGTTATTGCATAAATGTTCGATCTATCGGGAAACCGCAGATAGAACGCAGGTGCATTTCAATATAGGAGAGCGAATGCCTGCAATTCAAGCATAGTTTACGATCGCTAAAATTTAATAAAAAATTAGCAGCGGGCGTGAATTCATGCCCGCTGCTAAAGGTTGAGTTTTTCTCAACTCAACATCTGAGGATTGTGTTGATTAAACTTGGTTTTGGTAGCACCAGCCGATCAGCGTACCGGCGACAGCCAACTTCAGCGCTTCCAAGCCAAAATAGCCTTGGTGCAGTAGATTCATCCCGGTAGGCACTTCTGCTGCGGAATCGAACAAATTTAGCTGCATTCCCAAGGCGCTCATTTGGGGCGTCAGGGCGTAGGTGTCAATCAGGGCGATCGCCAGAAGTACCAATGATAATAAGATTGCTGTGCGGCTGCGCTTGCCGAAGTCACCGACTAAATTGCTCAAAACCATCAAACCCGTTGCCACCAGGCCCGAACAGATTAACTCAACGCGGTTGAATCCCCAGAACATTAAATTTCCGGCCGTTGCAAACTCGGGAGATGTCATCATGCCAGATACGTAGAGACTAGGCATAATTACTAGATCCAAAATCAGACTAACGCTGGCCCAGAAAATTAAGGCCACCATGACAATTGCTTGCCAGCGGGGTTTGATTGATTCCACTCTTGATGTTGTAATAGCTGTCATATAATTAGACCCTCTAAAATTTTCTTCTGCCTTTTCTAGAGTTTAACTAACTTTTTTATAAAATCGTGTTAAGTATTTTTAAATTAATGGTAACTTTTGTGTAACAGAGCCTGAAGAATTGTTAAGCTCACTGATGTTTGTCATCACCTGCGTTAACTAATACTAATTCGGAAAAAGTACGGAATAAATTAATAATTACTCACAGAACTTACGCACTGCGACCAAAGACACCGGGTTTTTGACCGTGATTAAAGGCTATAACGTATGTTCATAAAAAAAAACCGGGTTTCTGCGTCCAGGACTAACTCCTAATTTAACTGTATATGCCTAAATTTCAATTATCATCTTGGTTTCCCCGTCTCCCCCATCAAGTCTGGATTCTTGCTGCTGGCAGATTCCTCTCCCAAAGCGGCACCGGTTTTACTTTATTTTACGCGCCCATATTTTTTGTCGATCGCGTCGGTTTATCTGCTACTGCTGTTGGGATTGGTTTGGGTAGCGGTTCAGTTTCGGGAATATTGGGCAGAATATTGGGCGGTTCTTTTTGCGATTCCAAATTTTGGGGAAGGCGGCGAACTTTATTGCTGGCGGCAATTATTTCGGCTGTGGCATCTTTTGTACTGGCGGCGACTAATGATTTCGCTGGTTTAGTTGCGGGCAATTTACTGATGGGTTTGGGCGTGGGTTTGTATTGGCCTCCAACCGAGACGATGGTGGCGGATTTAACCGAGGGCGAACAGCGACAGGAAGCTTTTGCTTTGACAAGGCTGGCTGATAATTTAGGTTTGCAAGTTGGGATTATTTTGGGGGGTTTATTGATTGAGGTAACGGGTAATTATCGATCGCTCTTTATTATTGATGGTATCTCGTTTTTAGTGCTATTTGCGGTAGTTGCGATCGCGATCGCCGAAACCTACAAACCAGCTAATTCAGCGGATAGAGGCAGCAAAAATTTGGAAAATGGCTGGATGGTGGCGCTGAGCGATCGAAGTCTTCTAGTTTATGCTTTAGTAAATACTTTGTTCACATTATATATTTCCCAAATCCAAACCACAATGCCGCTCTACTTTAGCAAGTTTGTCGCGGTGGGGGCGGACAAAGGTTTTTCAACAGGTACAATTACGGTTTTGTTTGCTTTTAGCACGTTTTTAACTGTGGCTTTGCAACTGCCAGTTGTTAAAGTTTTGAGGCCATTTTCCCATCCAAAAGCTTTGATGATTTCTGCGCTGCTATGGGGAATGGGATTTATTGCGATCGGCTTGACGGGAATGGCTGCAACTGGCAATCTATTGTTAGCTGTTTTAGGCTTGAGTTTTTTGTCGGTGGCGACTGTTGCTTATACGCCTTTTGCTTCGGCTTTGGTGGTGGATTTAGCGCCGGAGTCTTTGCGCGGCGTTTATTTGGCGGTTAATTCTCAGTGTTGGGCGATCGGCTATTTAATCGGGCCGCCCTTGGGCGGTTTGGCTTTGGATAGAGGTAAATTGGCGGCGGATAATTTTTGGTTGGGTTTGGCTTTGAGTGTGGGCGCTGCTATTGTTATTTTGCAAAAGCTCGATCGAATGTTAAAAAAATAGTTGCCTAAACACCTGTTCTGTGATAAATTTTTATCTCTTTTTTTACAGAACCTCGATCGAATGTTAAAAAAATAGTTGCCTCAATACTTGTTTTGTGATAAGTTATCCTGCTATTTCTTATGAAAAACATAATAATTATGAATTAAAAACTTTGTGCTTGTAGATGCCAAATAGATTTATAATTCTCGAAACATAAGAGCAATTTTACAATCTATTTGGTGAGGAGTTGTAATGAAAGCACATCTACTCTTTAGTGCTAGCGGAATAGGTTTAGTTTATCTACTTGTCGGTTCTCTACCATTGGCAGCGATGCCTCTCGTCCCTGAGAAACAGACATTAGGTACTGAAGGATTGAAAGAATTAGAGACTCAAATCAGCCTGGATAAAAGTAGTGTTGACAATGCGGTCAAAATTCCGGGAATAGATGAATTAAAACCCGCCGATGCGGTGGAAGTTGAAAACACGGGCGATCGCCCCGTCTCAACAGCCAAGGAACTCGCGCCTCTCCCCCAAAACAGCCCTCAACTCAATGGGCGACAAACAGCAACATTTACCGCAGAAAATACGCCGGAAAACTCATTAAACTTAGCTGAAAAACCAGCCAACTCAGAGGCAGCCTCAGTTACAGAAGAAATATCTGTTATCCCTTCCGAAAACCAGCAGACATCAGCAGAATTTACGGCAGAAACATCAGTCATTCCTGCCCAAAACCCACCCGCACCAGCTATTGCCCAAACAGGCATATCTGCACCAGTACCCACAGAAACTTCTACTGCCCAAAAGTTGGCTGAAATCGAAAACAGCAGTTCCTTAGAACCCGCAGCAACCAACAGCGAAACCGAGGGGTCGATCGAGCTACAACAAGTAACATCTGTATCTCAACTCTCCGACGTGCGCCCGACGGACTGGGCATTTCAAGCCCTGCAATCTCTAGTAGAAAGATACGGCTGCATAGCAGGATATCCAGACGGCACATTCCGAGGCAATCGGGCAATGACTCGCTACGAATTTGCGGCCGGTTTAAATGCTTGCTTGGATAAAGTTACTGAGCTAATTAAAGCAGGTACAACCAACTTAGCAACCAAGGAAGACTTAGCCGCATTGCAAAGATTGCAAGAAGAATTTGCAGCAGAATTAGCCACTTTGCGGGGTAGAGTCGATGCTTTAGAATCTCGTACCGCCGAATTAGAAGCTAATCAATTTTCGACAACAACTAAACTCAGTGGCGAAGCAATTTTTAGCGTTGCCGATACTACTAAAAACAATAACAGCGATACTCAGACAGTCTTAAACTACCGAGTGCGCTTGAATCTGCTGACCAGTTTTACAGGCAAAGATACCCTAATAACTGGCTTGCAAGCTTACAACATTCGCAGCTTCGGCCCTAATTTAGGTTTATCAACAGGGGCATTTAGTGGTTTGTCCGACAGTCAGGCAAAGCTGAGTTTTGAACCGCAATTCCCAGGAATTAATCCTGAGACTCTATCTAGCATTGACGCCAATACTGTTGAACTTTACAAGCTGCTTTACGTCTTTCCAGTTTCTAATAGTATCACTTTATTTGCCGGCCCGAAAGCAGAAACTTCTGACGCTTTTCAAGCTATTACTCCCTTTGCTGGAGAAGGGCAAGAAGCCGTCTCTAGGTTTGCAGGTTATAACCCTGTAGTCCGCGTATCAGGTGGCACTTCAGGCAGGGGTTTGGCATCAGCAGGCGGGTTTATTTGGAACATTTCCCGCAAGCTTAATCTAACAGCTTTGTACGGCAGTGCAAATGCAGCCTTGCCCGTTGATTTAGGCTTTCCAGCCACGCCTTTAGGAGCAGGTGCATTTGAGGGAAGTATCGTGGCTGCGGCTCAGTTAACTATTAAACCTACCAGCAGTATCGACATAGGTTTAAATTACGCTTACAGTCGCCACAAATTGAATATTCTTGCTACAGGATTAGGTGATGCCGATTTGGGTTCTATTTTGGGAGCAGATAGAGAACCTGTTAACGGTGGCGTGAGGCTCAATTCGTTTGGCGGTACTTTAACTTGGCGGTTTTCTCCGAAAATTGCTATTTCTACCTATGGAGGTTGGATAATTGCTGACGCTGAAAGAAGCAATGCTTCTACAACTTTCAACAGTTGGATGGTAGGTTTCCATTTCCGAGATTTGTTCGCACAGGGCAATAATGCAGGTATTCTGTTTGGACAGCCACTCGATCGCGATTCAGTAAGTGGCGGTGCTCGCTTTCAGCAAAACAAAGCAACTCCTTACCATTTAGAAGCTTATTACCGCTTCAAAGTCAACGATAATATCAGCATTACACCGGGAGCTTTTGTGCTGTTCAACCCTGAAGGAACTAAGGATAATGACACAGTAGGGGTGGGAGTCCTGCGCACAACTTTTACCTTCTAAAGAGAGTCGCGATAGCTATCTGCAATTACCAGGAATTGATACTGTTGCCGCTTAAGCAGTGCTAACCTAGATAGGACTTACGCACGAGTACGCATGGGGGCCGAGAAACCGGGTTTTTTACCAAAATAGTTCGTTAGAGCATCGCAGACTTGGTAAAAAACCCGGTTTCTGAGCGTCAGAGTGCGTCCGGGACGGCAATTATCAATTACCAATTACCAATTCCCAATTACCAATTCCCAATTACCGATTATTTTCGTCGATCGTCCAATTTGCGGTAAACTTCTCTCAAATCAACTTGATGGTGAGCCAAAGCAACCAAAGCGTGATAAAATAAATCCGCAACTTCCCCAGCAATTCCATCTTTATCGTCATCTTTGCAAGCCATTACAACTTCCGCCGACTCTTCGCCAATTTTCTTGAGAATCTTGTTGTCGCCGCCCTCGAACAATTTGCAAGTATAAGAACTTTCGTTAGGATGGTCGCGCCGATCGCAAATTACCTCAAATAATTGAGATAACATATCTCCAGGCGGCGGTACAATTGCTCCGTCAACTTGGTGAAAACAACTTCTTTCTCCGGTGTGACAAGCAATATCTCCAACTTGTTCGACTGTTACCAACAAAGCATCGCTATCGCAGTCGTAACGCAGCCCTTTGACATTTTGAACGTGTCCCGAAGTCGCGCCTTTGGGCCACAATTCGGAACGAGAACGGCTCCAAAACCAAGTTTGGCCGGTTTCCAGGGTTTTTTGCAGCGACTCCCGGCTCATCCATGCCATCATCAAAACCGTACCGTCCAAATAATCTTGGACGATCGCAGGTACCAAACCTCGATCGTCGTAACGAATCTTTTCAATTGGGATCGATCGGCTCAAACTCGATAAATCATTAGTAGACATAATTTTATTTCAACTTGGTAATATAGATTAACGCTTTCCTGTCGGAGATTTTTTTTAATTAACCGCAGAGAAGGCAGAGGACGCAGAGGAAGAGAAGAGAGGAGTTTGAGGAAGTGATGGACAAATTGTCAAGAAGTATTTTACAAAATATTACACTTTAGGGCGATTCCCTACGGGATAGCTTCGCTTCACGGTGCTAGTGCGACAAAGCCTAAAAAACCTAAGCTAGTATTGCTACTCATTGGTTTGTACCCTAAAATCTACTAGAATAGTTTCCTTGAATCGACCTAACCTTTATGTTGAACTGGCTATAAAATTATTCTACCAACAACAGACGTTCACTAAGGAGAAAACATTGGTTTCCACAACCTTGAAAACGACCAAATCAGAAGAAATTTTCGCCGCCGCCCAGAAGTTGATGCCAGGTGGCGTCAGTTCCCCCGTCCGCGCCTTCAAATCTGTAGGCGGACAGCCCATCGTCTTTGACAGGGTAAAAGGAGCTTACATTTGGGATGTTGACGAAAACCAATACATCGACTACGTAGGCACTTGGGGCCCGGCTATCTGCGGCCACGCCCACCCAGAAGTCATCAAAGCCCTTCACGAATCTTTAGAAAAAGGTACGAGTTTCGGCGCACCGTCGCTGTTAGAAAACGTGCTCGCGGAAATGGTCATCGATGCGGTTCCCAGCATCGAAATGGTGCGATTTGTCAATTCTGGCACCGAAGCCTGTATGGCCGTTTTGCGGCTGATGCGAGCTTTCACCGGGCGCGATAAACTGATTAAATTTGAAGGCTGCTATCACGGACACGCCGATATGTTCTTGGTAAAAGCAGGTTCCGGCGTGGCAACTCTGGGCCTTCCAGACTCCCCGGGCGTTCCGAAATCCGCTACCGCCAACACTCTCAACGCTCCCTACAATGACTTGGAAGCAGTAAAAGCTTTATTTGCCGAAAATCCGGGCGAGATAGCAGGGGTAATTCTCGAACCAGTTGTGGGCAATGCCGGTTTTATTACCCCGGATGCAGGTTTTCTCGAAGGACTGCGGGAAATTACCAAAGATAACGGTGCTTTGTTAGTTTTTGATGAAGTAATGACCGGTTTCCGCATCGCCTACGGCGGCGCCCAAGAAAAATTCGGTGTTACCCCGGATTTGACAACTTTGGGTAAAGTTATCGGCGGCGGTTTGCCGGTGGGAGCTTACGGCGGACGGCGCGATATTATGGGGATGGTTGCTCCTGCTGGGTCGATGTATCAAGCAGGTACGCTTTCGGGTAATCCTTTGGCGATGACTGCTGGGATTAAAACTTTGGAATTGCTGCAAAAACCCGGTACTTACGAACAGTTAGATAAGATTACGAAAAAACTGTCCGACGGATTGCTAAAAATTGCAAAGGAAGCCGGACACGCGGTTTGTGGCGGGCAAATTAGCGGGATGTTTGGCTTGTTTTTTGCGGCTGGCCCGGTTCACAATTACGATGATGCGAAAAAGTCGGATTTGACGAAGTTCAGCCGCTTTCACCGGGGAATGTTGGAGCACGGAATTTATCTTGCTCCTTCGCAGTTTGAGGCTGGATTTACTTCTTTGGCTCATACTGAGGAAGATGTCGATCGAACTTTGGCTGCAGCGCGTGAAGTGATGGCGAGTATTTAACGTGTGTAGTAAGGACATTCGTCCTTAAAACTCAGGAATAAATAATTGAAGTCCTTGCTGTTTTTTGGCAGTAAGGACTTTAATTTTTAACTGGTACACAATCCGCGTTAAAAACCTCTCGGGGCTTGCGCAGGGGGCTAGAAAGCTGATTTCTACGAGATTTTGCCACGACTCACGAAAAATATACGAAGAAACTGGCTTTCTGAGGTATTGTTTTTTTGCGATGACCTACTTAATGAAAAATGACTAATGACTGCTGAGTCATGAGACGTAAATTCCATACATTCGCTCTCCTATCTTAAGATGGCTTTGCGTTGCATATGCGGTTTCCGGTCGCTCAAAAATTTATGCAATAAGCCTCATGGCTACTGACTGCTGACTGCTGACTAATTCAATTATTGATAAATTCACCTTCACAGATAATCGAGTCTCTGTTCTCCAAATCTTCTTGATTCCAGACCGCATTTAATGCTGCCGAACTTAAGGAAGTTGACATCGTATTTAATGTTGTGTTGTAGTATTCTACAGCATTATTAAGTTCCACCTGCGGCGCTTCTTTGAAGTACGAATTAATATCAGGCGTACAACGCTGGGCTTGGTAGTATACATAAGCTTCAGCATTAATGCACATTACCAAGTAAAAATCCTTATTTGCTGCCGTCACATCTCCGAGTTTATAGAGCGCTAAGCCCCGGTTGAGATAAGCTTTAACATAGTTCGGATCGAGTTCCACTGCTTTGTCAAAGTCTTCAATTGCAAGCTGCATTTGTTTTAATTTATAGCGAACGCAACCTCTGTTATAATACGCATAAACATTTTGTGGGTCGATCCCCAGTGCAGTGTTGTAATCGGCGATCGCCTGCGTGTTGTCTCCTAATTGGTGATAACAGAGACCGCGATTTATGTAAGCTTTGATATATTTAGGATTCAACCGCAGCGTTTCGTTAAAGTTCTCCGTTGCGGCCTCTTTTTCTCCCAAAAGGTAGTAAGCGCGCCCCCGGTTGTAATAGGTTTTATAATTGTGGGAATTGATAGAGAGAGCTCGATTGTAGTCTTCTATTGCTTCTTCGTAATGTCCTAAATTAGCAAGTACGAGTCCTCGGTTGTTGTAGATAGCGTGGTTTCCAGGCTTACTTGCTAAAGCACAGTTGAGATCGTCAATGGCTTTTTCGTGTTCTCCGAGATGGCGCCAAGCATTGCCTCGATTCAGATAAGCCTCGAACAAATTAGGATTGATATCTAGCGCTTGGCTGAGGTCTGCGATCGCTTTCTGGTAGTCTTTCATGTAATAGTAGACTAAGCCGCGATTGTTATAGGCTTTGGCATCGGCAGGATTGAGTTGCAGGATGCGATCGAAATCGTCGATCGCCGCTTCATAGTTTCCTTTCTTGGCGCTGTGCAAACCGCGTTTGTAAAATTGTTTGAGGTTCATAGGTCAACTTTCAGGAGTGCTTGATTCTGGGGGTTGATTCCTTTGCTGCCAGTTTTGAGTTGAACAACTGTTAAACTTCTCTTTTTTTGCCACCCATTATTAGATTACCCTCAAATTGATTGTAGGCTATCTACGGGAAACAGGATTTTAGGTTCATTTTAACAGCAGTTAAATCCTGTGGAAAGAGTCTGCACCTCGGCTGGATTTACTTCGTCAGTTCCATTGTTTAGGCGATCGACTCGATCTTAAAAGTCTAGTTTTAGTTGGTGTTCTGTGTCTCTTGATACGGCTGCGATCGGCTCGATCGCCAAATTAAGTTTGAGACAGCTACTCAGTATAAATTGTTGCACCCACTCCCACCGAGTAAAGTTTATATTTTTTTGAGAAACTTCGTTTCAGTATTTGCAGCAGCACCTCTCTACAAAATTTTGTTGCCTAATTACCAATTACCGATTGATTTCTTCTTCCACATAAACAGTCAATTTCTCCAAATCTGGAAGTTCAATCAATTCTTGTTCCTTTTCCTTAACCGACACGGGCATCATCACAGGTTTACGCTGCTCGATCCAGCAACTCGCCAGCGGTAAAGTTTGTTCCAAATCTTCCAAAGGCCTCGGAATGACCATCACCGCGTTCAACTCGCCAATTCGCTCAGCTTCGTACATCCCGGCTTCTACGGCTACTGCTACATCTGCAACTGCACCGCGAATAATTGCCGTGCACAAACCCGCGCCGATTTTCTCGTAAGCTGCCAAGTGTACGTCTGCGGATTTGAGCATAGCATCGCAAGCGCCGACCATTGCCGGAAATCCCCGGGTTTCGAGCAAACCGATCGCCTGATTGCTAAGCCGAGAATAATTGCCGCTTTCCGAAAGCTCAGTCAGGCGAAAGCCGATCGGCAAAACCACTTCCAAATTAGCCAAAGGTCTAGGAATCACCAACTTAGAAACAAACTGCCCGAACTGTTCGGCAGTTTGAGCTCCAGCTTCCACAGCCAAACGCACATCCGAAATTCTGCCCCGGACGATCGCCGTACAGTGACCGGAACCAATTTTTTCGTATCCTACCAGAATCACCCCTGCCGACTTCAGCATCATGTCAGCAGTCCCGACAATTGCCGGAAAACTCTTGGTGGATACCAAACCCAAAGCAGTGTCTTTGAAGTATTCCTGGCGCTGCGATCGCTCTTGCTGACTGTTACGATCTATTTGTCCGTCCATCTTCTATTACCTTTAGAAACTTCCCAAAATAAAAATTTGTTGATAGTTTATAGTTTCTCAGATGAGAAGACCGACTGCACGAGCTACAAGACACAGATTGCTGCGGCAAGGTCTGACAAATTGCTGAGCTACCAATAATATGAGATTACCTATTTATATTTGATCTTTCTGCCTTCAGCATAGCTGCCTTTTGCCGAAATGACGGCTACCCGGAACCGCCCGATAAAGTTTGACCGTTTTCGTCCGATCGATTAAAAGCTTGCCGGTGCGGAAACAGCGTCCCCAACAGCCGATTGATGTGAGCTTGACCGTACAGAATAGTTGGCGTTTCCCCTGGTTGCGGAGGCTCTGCGGCGGTGGATTCCGGCGGCTCTGGGGCAGTCTCCGGCGCAGTTTGAGGCGGTGTTTGGGCGGGTTGTGGCGGATCGATCGGATCGATCGGTCGATCGACTGGTGGCGTAGTGGCTTCGGGGGTTTCTGGTGATGTTGGCGCTGCTGCGGTTGCTTCTGCGGTCGCTTGGCGGCTGGTATCTCCGATTAGAGAACCTGCTGGTATAATTTGCATTTTGTCGATACAAGGATCGATCAGTGTCGTCCCCGCCCCAATACAGGCATTTGCCCCGATCGTTCCCGCACCTACCACCAGCGCCCCTGCACCCAGAATAACGCCCGCCTCGATTTCCAGAGTACCTTCACGGGCGTGAAGGATAACTCCCATACCGATACAGGCACCGGCGGCGATCGAGATCCGGCAGCCCAAATCTGCTTGCAGGATTGCTCCAGGGGCGATCGCCGCACCCTCATTCACAACTACATCGCCACTCATCAAAATCTGAGAGTTGCTACTTAATTGCAGTGGCGATAAATACATTCGACTTCACCATGAAAGGAGCTATTTTTTTCGATAAAAGGACTTTAAATTATGGGTTTTTTCGACTGATAAATTTAACCATGTCAATCTAAGAAACGATTATTTACTAATACTGAGAAGCTTGATGCTTTAACGTTTTATAGAAACTTTCAGAAGATTCTAGATTTTGACCAACATTTCTCAATCGAGCTTTATAACTATCTCAAATCCAACTTCAATCCGCTGGGGTTTCTCCCGTTTGCCCCTGTGCGAGGGCTTAACGGGAGAAACAGGCTAATTACCAGGCAAATTAAGGTCGTTGGATAATTTCTTCGAGTACCCGGCGCTTCGCCTTGGAGTCGATGCCAAGCAAGCGGACGTACTCGCCGCTGTGTTCTTTGAGACAGCTTTCGAGGGCGGAAATCACTTCGGATTCGCGGTTGGATGCGATCGGCGCGCAACTGCTCCAAGAACCGGTGCGGAAACGGCGCGCGTCGGCGTGTTCCGAGCCAATTTTGTAGCCTTGGGAGAGTAGGTTGCGGATTTGGTCGATCGTCTTGCCGGTCAAACTTCCGCTGCTCGCCGAACCAGTCGAAGCTGCTTTGTATCCCGATGTTGCTGCCGACTTAGATGTTGCTCCCGGCTTAGCCGATTGAGCAACTGGGCCGTCGGGACGCTGAATAATTTCTTCAACTATGCGCCGCTTAGCTTTCGGGTCAATCCCGATCAAGCGCACGTACTCGCCCGGGTACTCGTTCATCACAGATTCCAAAGCGGCGATCGCCTCAGATTCGTTTCTCACTTGTAGCGAAGGCCCGCTTTGCCAAGAACTGGTGCGGAAGCGGCGCGCGTCGGCGTGTTCCGTCCCCACCTTGTAGCCTTGAGCTAGCAAGCCGCGAACCTGAGCCACTGTTTCGGCACTCAATTTTCCGCTTGACACGGAACCGCTATTGTGGTATGAAGCTTGTTGTGCAACTTTACCGTTAGATTGGTGAGTTTTCGCACCGTTAGAACCGTTAGAGCCGTTGTCTCCCGGTCTTTGGACGATTTCTTCTAATACGCGGCGCTTGGCTTTGGTGTCAATCCCGATCAAGCGGACGTATTCTCCTTGGTGCTCAGCCATGCAAGCTGACAGAGCCGCGATTACTTCAGAGTCGCGCTTTGAGGAAATCGGGCCGCAAGTGCGCCAAGAACCGGTCCGGAAGTGTCGCACGTCGGCGTGTTCGGCTCCCACGCTGTATCCTTGAGCTAGTAAATTGCGGATGCTATCGGCTAGAGAAGAACTCAATTGGGTGCCGGCATGGGTAGAATATTTGGTTTGAGTCATATTTGGGTTTTTAGTTTGTTCGTTGCGAATTGGTGCTAGACAGGCGATGTTCTCAGCGCAGCGATAACCCGTTCTCAGAGCGTCATTGATGCCGATGACATGGGTCGCAAATTGAACGTCAGAATCTAGAACGTCAGGCAAGCGATCGGCTTGCTTCTGATTAGTGATGATGGCTCCCGAAGGTACGTACTTACCTTCGGGAATCTCCACATCTTTAATTAGTACGTGCATCATGACAATGCAGCCGTTGCCCACTCTGGCATTGAACACCGTAGAGCGAAAGCCGATAAAGCAGTCGTCGCCCACGTAGGCAGGGCCGTGAATTAAACTCATGTGGGTGAGGGAAGTATTTTTCCCCACCCACACAGAATAGGATTTGTCGTCGTCTCCTGTGACTCGCCCTTTTTCTAGGCCGTGAATCACTACTCCGTCTTGAATGTTGCTTCCTTCTCCGATATGAAAAGGAGTGCCTTCATCGGCGCGGATAGATGTCCCGGGGGCAATCATCACATTAGAACCGATATGCACATCCCCAATAATGTTAGAAAAGGAATGTACGAAGGCGGTATCGTGAATTTTGGGCTCAGCCAAGTTTTTCGACCAAGGCGTCGGGGGAGCCGCAACGTTGCGGACTGCCATAAATTAAGTTCTCCTAAGCTGAAAAATCTTTTTGTTAGTTGTTAGTTGTTAGTTGTTAGTTGTTAGTTATTCTTCCACTAACTGCTAACTGCTAACGGTTGCAACTAGCGGTACGGGTCGTCTTTTTTACTGTAAATGAGGCGATTTTCTACATTGACAGTATCTATAATGCCTACTACCAGAGCATCGATCGGACGGTTTTCGCTTCCGGGCGCTATCCGGGCTGCGCTGCCTCGGGTCACTAAAACCCATTCATCGATACCAGCACCCACACAGTCAGCGGCTACCTCATATCCGGGAACTGGGGAACCTTCCTCATCGATGAATTGCAGCAGTAGAAATTTCGATCCTCTGAGTGTCGGCTCTTTTTGGGTACTGACAACTGTGCCGAGAACTTTGGCCATTTGCATTTTAGGTAATAGGTAATAGGTAATTGGTAACTGTCATTTTTACACTGTCACTTGTCTTTGTTTTAATTAGCTTTACTCAGTCCGCTGTCCGCCGTTTAGAGTTCTTCGTCTAGTAACTAATGAATGACTAATGACTAATGACTAATAACCAATATCCCATGCCTTCCTCAATTAAAAATTAAAAATGCTAAATCAAAAACATCGCGATTTTTAATTTTTAATTTTTAATTACCTAAGGCCCCTTTGCCGATCGCCTATCTTACGATCTGTTGAGAGGGCGAATGCCGCTTACGCCTTCGCGGAACTGTTCTACAGCTTCGGTGTAGCGAATCGGCAGCACGTACTCCAAGTTTTCGTGAGGGCGGGCGATAATGTGGGTGGACATCACTTGTCCGCCGTTAACGCGCTTCACTGACTCTACTCCAGCGGCGACCG
Organism: Microcoleus asticus IPMA8; assembly: GCF_013179805.1. Taxonomy (GTDB): domain Bacteria; phylum Cyanobacteriota; class Cyanobacteriia; order Cyanobacteriales; family Microcoleaceae; genus Microcoleus; species Microcoleus asticus. Next base: position 26,301 of record NZ_SRRZ01000028.1, read on the forward strand.
AAGCTTGCACTTCCGAGACATCTCCTCTGACAATGACTGTAACGCGAGCGCTACCAATTTTTTCGTAGCCTACCAAGGTGACGCGGGCTGCTTTGACCATCGCGTCAGCAGCTTCTACAACTGCGGGGAAGCCTAAGGTTTCGATCATGCCAACTGCAATTGCCATTGGTTTTACTCCTGATTGAATATTTGGGGAACTAAACAGTTAATTTTTGACGATCGCACTAATTTTCGTCAAACGAAATTTCTGTGCGCAAAGAACTTAGTAGCCTCGGAACTGTTCTACTGCTTCTGTATACCGAATGGGCAGAACGTATTCTAGGTTTTCGTGGGGGCGAGCGATAATGTGGGTAGAGACGACTTCTCCGCCGTTCACCCGCTTGACGGATTCCACTCCAGCGGCCACTGAGGCTTGGACTTCCGACACGTTGCCGCGCACAATTACGGTGACGCGGGCGCTGCCGATTTTTTCATAGCCCACGAGGGTAACGCGGGCAGCTTTGACCATAGCATCGGCAGCTTCCACAACAGCGGGAAAACCTTTTGTCTCAATCATTCCCACGGCAATTGACATTTTTGAATCTCCTAGAGGATTAGTGAAATTACCGTTACAAATCTTTGAGAAATCTAAAAATTTGGACGGGGAGGCCCACATTATTTAGTAATGCAGTGTAAAGCTTCCTATTCTTTAAGAATAGGGGAAGCTGTCCACCTTGACAATATAAACTAACATCATAATGTTTAATAACAAAAATTAAAATTTTTTATGTTACTTCAAATAATTTAATATTTATTTAATAAAGTTAATATAAAGACGAGTAGATGCCGACAGAGATCGGGGATTAGAGTAAGTAACAATACTTATAAAGTAGAGTTCGGTATGTGAAGCCGGGGCTGAGCATTGCCGGGAAACTTGGGGATTTCAAAAAGGGGGATCGCGGGGAAATCGGCAAAAAAGGCAGTCTTGGCCGCTCGGCAGGCATTTTTTTCTTTGAGTGCCGAGCCTGCTCAGTCGGTAATTTTGTATTGAGAGAATTCTCTGTTTTGATGCTTTAATGTATAGTTAATCTTGTTGAGTGCAAATTATTTTGCCAGAACTATACGATCGGCTTTAGTTAAAGTTTTAGGGTATCACACGATCGCCCGCGACTGTTTGTGTATAAACGCAGCCGGTAATTTGAAGTTTAAGGGATAGATTAAATGACTCAATTTCTCCTCCAAGCCTGTTGGTGGGTACCTTTATATGGCTTAATAGGCGCAGTTTTAACTTTGCCGTGGTCTACGGGAACCGTTCGCAGAACAGGGCCCAGACCGGCGGCTTACTTCAATTTGCTGATGACGGTGTTGGCTTTCCTGCACGGATCAGTTATTTTTACAGCGACTTGGGATCGACCGCCCCAACAGTTGCTCGTGCACTGGGTGCAAGCAGCAGATTTAGATTTGTCTTTTGCAATAGAAATCTCCACGGTCAGCGTCGGAGCAATGGAGTTAGTTAGTGTTCTGAGTTTGCTAGCACAAATTTACGCTCTCGGCTACATGGAAAAAGACTGGGCGCTAGCTCGATTTTTTGGGCTGATGGGTTTTTTTGAAGCGGCAATTAGCGGCATTGCCATTAGCGACTCGCTGCTTATAACTTACGCTTTGTTGGAAATGCTGACGCTTTCAACTTACTTGCTAGTAGGGTTTTGGTACGCTCAACCGCTAGTAGTAACAGCCGCTAGAGATGCGTTTTTAACAAAGCGTGTAGGAGACGTGCCGCTGCTGATGGGAGTAGTGACGCTTTCAACTTTAGCGGGAAGTTTGAATTTTTCCGATTTGGAAAAATGGGCAGAAACTGCAACTTTGTCTCCCGTAGTGGCGACTCTTTTAGGTTTGGCTTTAATCTCCGCACCTACGGCCAAGTGCGCTCAATTTCCCTTCCATTTGTGGCTCGACGAGGCGATGGAAGGGCCCAACCCGGCTTCGATTATGCGGAATACGGTAGTTGTGGGCGCTGGGGCCTATGTTTTGATTAAACTTCAGCCTGTTTTAGCGCTGTCGCCGATCGTAGAGGGGGTGCTGGTGGTTTTGGGTGCGGTGACTGCGGTTGGCGCTTCCTTGGTGGCGATCGCCCAAATCGACATCAAAAGAGCACTATCGCATTCTACTAGCGCTTCTATGGGTTTGGTGTTTATCGCCGTGGGGCTAAATCAAGTTGACATTGCTTTGCTGTTGCTGTTCGCGCACTCGATCGCCAAGGGCTTATTATTCATGAGCGTAGGGTCAATTATTACCACAACTAACACTCAAGATTTAACAGAAATGGGTGGGTTGTGGTCGAAGATGCCTGCCACGACTACGGCTTATTTAGTAGGCGCTGCGGGGATGGTGGCGCTGTTGCCTCTGGGTAACTTTTGGGCGATGCGCCGCTGGCTCAACGGTTTTTGGACGGTGCCTTTGTGGCTAGTAATTGTGTTGCTTTTGGTTAATGGTTTGACGGCGCTAAATTTAACTCGCATTTTCGCTTTAGTGTTTGTCGGACAACCGCAGCCGAAAACTCGCAGAGCTCCAGAAGTTGGTTGGCCGATGGCTTTGCCAATGGTAATTTTGACGGTGATGGGGCTGTTAGTGCCTTGGATGTTGCAGAAGTGGCAACTATTAATTAGTTGGAGCGGGCCTTGGTCGGAAACGGGAGATTTTGATGCTTTAAATTTGCTTTTGAAGACGCTGGATACGCCGCTGTTGGTATTATCTGGGTTGATTGGCTGTGCGGTTGGGGTGGCGATTTATTGGTACGGGGTGTTACCTCGACCGGTACGGCTACCTGTTCCGGTTTTGCAGGATTTGTTTGCTTACGATTTTTATATCGATCGAGTTTACCGCTTGACTGTCGTTTGGGCTGTGGCTTCTATTTCTAAAATCAGTGCTTGGACTGACAGGTATTTGGTGGACGGGGCGGTGAATTTGTTCGGTTTGGCGACAATTTTCAGCGGCGAAGGGTTGAAGTACAGCGGCACCGGTCAGTCCCAGTTTTATGTGTTGACTATTGCGTCGGGGGTTGCTGTGTTGCTGGGGTTGATTATTTGGCAGTTTTAAACTGTAGAGGTCGGCAGATGATTTTCTTCTGGGTTTGTCTGCTTTCGATCTAATTTTATGCAACTTTAAACCGCAGATGAATGCAGATGAACGCAGATGATTTTCTTCTGGGTTTGTCTGCTTTTTTATCGAGTTTTACTCGAACTCTATCGACCACAATTCGGCAACCGGAACTTCCCAACCGGGCAAAATATCGGGAATTGCAATCGTGCCGCCATCTCTCAATACAACTGGCTCGGCTGTCGGAGTGTAAATTGTTACTGTGCGCTTGTCCGGGTCGATTAATATTCCGACTTTGGCTTCGCTTTCGATGAATGATAGAATTTTTTATCGCAGGAGTTTGAGGCGATCGGACTGAGATTTGATTTCTACAACTAAGTCGGGAACGAGTTCGGCAAAATACCTTTTACTTTGTTTGAGGCGATCGGCAGCCACAAACGAAACATCGGCAACTCTCAGATCGGAATTGGGGAGGATAAACCCGCCGCTAGACTCAAACACTCGTCCGAGTTTGCGGGGTTTGACCCAGTTGCCCAAAAGTCTGACTAACTCTGCCCCTATTTCGCTCGATACAATGTCTGATGGGCCCATAATGATAATCTTTCCGTCTACGAGCATTGGTGATAAGTTAAGACTTAATTGCATTTGTCAATCAGTAATATTACTCAAAAAAACTGCTTTCTTAGGAGTGGAAAATTCACGATTTGAGAGAGAGTAGGTATAAATATCACCCTCGGCATGATTCCTCGATCGCCCAAATCTCAGTTTTATGCCCAAAATCCGAGTCAAGGTTGAGCATAATTGCTGATTGACAAATGCTTTCTTAGCTTAACTTGTTACCAATGGTCTACGAGTTCTAATTCGTAGTCTAGATGTGCTTCGCAGAGTATACTTTCCAGTTGTTCCAAGTCGGCAACTGTTAAGGGGGTGGAAGGATAGTCGGATTTAATTTGCAAATCTTCCCGATCTGTGAGACTTTCTGTAAGACTTGAGGTCATGGGACGGTTCCAAATACATCTGAAGCTATGTTAAGAAAAAAAATAGCCGATCGCTTTTATATTTAGTTGCTTTGCGTTAATGTTAAATATAGTTTAAAAATCTGTAGTAAAGGAAAGTTTTAATTGATGCTCAGTGCTTTAATCTGGATACCAATGTTGGCTGCCACCGTGATTGGGTTGTGGCCCGGTTCAGTGAGTTCTAAAATAGTTCGGAATGCCGCGATCGCCATTGCGGGCATAACTTTGATTCTCTCGGTGATTTTGGCAACTCAGTTCGATCCCAGTACGAGTCAGTTGCAGTTTTCGGAATTTATTCCTTGGATAGATGCTTTGGGATTGAATTACAATCTCGGCGTTGATGGTTTGTCTCTGCCTTTGGTAATTTTAAATACTCTGCTGACAGGGGTGGCAATTTACGCTACGGATGAGTCGATCCGCAGACCTAGATTTTATTATTCTTTGATTCTGTTAATTACCGGCGGCGTAACGGGGGCTTTTTTATCTCAAAATTTGCTGCTATTTTTCCTGTTTTTTGAGATAGAATTGATTCCGCTTTACTTGTTAATTGCGATTTGGGGAGGCGAGCGCCGGGGTTATGCTGCTACTAAGTTTTTAATCTATACTGCTTTTTCCGGCATTGTACTGCTGGCTGCTTTCTTGGGAACTGTTTGGCTGAGCGGTGCTTCTAGTTTCGATTTGGTTGGTGGAGCGGGCGCATTGCATTTGCAAGGAGGATTGCCTTTACCTTTGGTAAGGCAAATGATTTTACTGGCTGGGGTGTTGCTGGCTTTTGGGATTAAGATGCCTTTGGTGCCTTTTCATACTTGGCTGCCGGATGCTCACGTAGAAGCTTCCACGCCGGTTTCGGTGCTGCTGGCGGGGGTGCTTTTGAAGCTGGGAACTTACGGGATGCTGCGCTTTGGTTTGGGTTTGTTTCCCGATGCGTGGGCGGTGGCGGCGCCTTGGTTGGCGAGTTGGGCTGTGGTAAGCGTGCTTTACGGGGCGAGTTGCGCGATCGCCCAAAAAGATATGAAAAAAATTGTAGCTTACAGTTCGATCGCTCACATGGGCTACATTTTGTTAGCTAGCGCCGCAGCTACTCCGATTAGTATGTTGGGAACTGTTTTGCAAATGGTTAGCCACGGTTTAATTTCGGGGCTGCTATTTTTGAGTGTCGGCGTTGTTTACAAAAAATCCGGCACCCGCAACATTGATGTGCTAAAAGGTTTGTTCAATCCCGATCGCGGTTTGCCGATGATTGGCAGTTTAATGATCCTCGGCGTGATGGCAAGTGCGGGGATTCCGGGTTTGGCTGGATTTATTGCTGAATTTTTGATATTTCGGGGCAGTTTGCCAGTGTTTCCCGTGCAAACTTTCCTCTGCATGATCGGCACTGGCTTAACTTCAGTTTACTTTTTAATTATGGTCAACCGCGCCTTTTTCGGCCGCCTTTCGGATTTGGTGGTAAATTTGCCACAAGTCCGCTGGAACGATCGCATTCCTTCGCTGGTTTTAGCAATAATTATTGCAATCATGGGAGTGCAGCCGGGAGTTTTAGTTGCTTTGAGCGAGAAAACTGCGATCGCAATGGCAGCTCCTGGGCCCGCGCAAGTTAAAGTTTCTCAAAACTTAGACTGATAGGATGTCCGGTCGATCGACCGCACTCCAATTCGTTTGTAGTGAGTATGACAGTCCTCAGAATTGTATAATGACTTGCATTCCTCACTACAAACAAACGCACCCCGCAGAAACCGAAAAAAACCGCTTTTTTCGATATAGAGTGCCTCCAGGAGATTAGGTATTTTTATATCAAAATAAAGTAAATATTTGTGTTTTTAGGTAGCCAACATTGCCAAAAATGATATAATACCAGAACTATAAGCAGTAAGAAAATAGTTATTAAATTCAGGCTGAATCCAGATGAAAAGTACCGTATTAAAACCGTCTGTCCATCCCCTAGCCGCATACATTGATGTCTTAGAATCAGGCAAAGCTTTGCTGCCTGAATCGGCGGAAAATGTAGTAGAAGTTGTCGGCGTTCTGAAAAGTTATGGTATTGTTTTAGATGCCTATTCTCGCAATCTCAATTATATTGCTGAAGAACAGTTTTTAGTGCTTTTCCCATTTTTTAAATATTTCAATGGGGAAGTCACTCTGCCGAAGTTAATACGCTATTTATGGCACGATCGCATAAATTTTGAGTATGCGGAGTATTGCATGAGAACAATGCTTTGGCACGGCGGCGGGGGTTTGGACAGTTATTTGGATTCTCCGGAATTTAGCAGTTTGGTCGAAAAGGCGATCGCAGCTAAATTAAAAGGCAATTTTTTCATGCAGGGACTTCACAAAGCATTTCCCGATTTTTTGCCGGAACAAGTGCGGATGCTGGCTTACTACACCGGTCTCGGTCAGTTTTGGCGGGTAATGAGCGATTTGTTTATGGACTTATCTGATTCCTACGATCGAGGGGAAACTAAGTCTATTTCTGATGTAGTTGATTTTGTCAAAGCCGGTTTAGTCGCCGCCGCCAGCCTACCTATTACCTACAGCGTCAAGATTGGCCCTCAAGTTTACGATATACTGCCAGCGACGGCTAATTTGACATTTTTACCAGATGTAGCCGTGCCTTATGTAGAGGCTGTTTTCTTTCGGGGCACTGCGTTTTTTGGCACAGTTTCATACAATGCTCAAGCGCATCAAATCCCGGAAGAACAAAGAGAATTTGCCTACGGAGCTTTGTTTGCTGACCCTTTACCGATTGGAGGTGCAGGGATTCCGCCAACTCAATTGATGCAAGATATGCGGCATTATTTGCCGGAGTATTTGCACGAAGTTTATCGCACGAGTTGTCGGGGTGAAGACGATGTGCGGGTGCAAATTTGCCAGAGTTTTCAAAAGTCGATGTTTTGCGTGACGACGGCGACTATTTTGGGTTTAGCACCTCATCCAATGAATACATCGGATTATGAGGAAAGAAAGGCTAATCGGGCTTATTTGGAAGGTTGGATGGATCGATTTGGGAATTCTCGCTTGGATTGGGCAAATCAGCCAACTAACCGGGCCTGTCAGTTGTTCCCAGAACGGTAATTGTAGGGTGCGTGACAGCGAGAAATATTTGACTCGCAACTTGCGAATGCGGAAATCACGCACCGCAATTTGTATTGACAATAAGGGTTATAGAGGTTATTATCAAAAAACTAGCTTTGTTTAATACATCGAATAAACTGATATCTTTCACGTATCCCGTCAGTCCGCAAGGGGTTTAAACCCCTTGCTCAAAGCTAAAGTCCACAGCGAGGAGCACTACAATCGCAGTCTTGGACGCACGGGGGCCAGAAACCGGGTTTTTTGCCAAAAAGACGCGTTCCAGCCAGCAGATCAGGTAAAAAACCCGGTTTCTAAGCATTGGAGCACGTAAGTCCTTAATTGTTTGTGAAAATGCTGCTTTTTGGTGAGTTCAAATGACTTTGACATCATTGAATCAAGCTTTACATCGAATTTTAAAATGGTTAGAAGAACACAAGCCGGAAGCTATTTCATTATTACAACCAGGCTTGTCTAATAATGAAATTGAAGAACTTGTTAAAGACTTGTCGATTCAATTTCCACAAGAACTTTACGATTTATACAAATGGAAAAATGGTTCGGAAGATAGTCTAGGTATAGCAAATGCTGCTTACATTTTTGAGTATTTTAGTTTTTATCCTCTAGAAACTGCTATAGAACAATATCGCTCGAAGCTAAATTTTAATAAACAGTGGAGAAATAATATATATAGTTCCAGTTGGATGGAACTATTTTTTTGTTATATACCAGAAGTTGGAGGTTATGTATTAGTTGACGGCAGTCAAGAAATCAGTCAGGTAATTTTCGCCTATCATAAAGACGCTGATGACATTACCAAGAAATATACCAACCTCACGAGCATGATAACAACGATAGCAGAGTGTTATGAAACAGGGGCTTATTCCATAACTAAAGATGAATATTTTACAGGGTCACAAACTAAAGATCATCAAAAAGCGCATCAAATTTGGTGCAAACACAATTCAGAAATCGTAGATTCACTACTGGAAAAACTGCAAAAATTATCGTCTTATCAATCATTTATAGATATAGCAGCCGATATAAGGGAGCTAAAAGACCCAAGAACTGTAAAACTCCTAATTCGGGCTTTAGAAAGACCTGTTTTGACTTTCGATGATTTATGTATTCAAGAATTCGCTGCCGAGATGTTAGGAGAATTAGGCGATGCTGGGGCTGTTGAATCTCTCATTTCGGCTTTACAAAACGATAGCTGGATGACTCAATATTGGACAGCAAGATCGCTAGGTCAGGTCAAATCTAAACCAGCAAATGACCCTTGGATCGAACCTTTGAAAGATAGCAATAATCGAGTTCGAGAGATGGCAGTTTGGGCGTTAGGAGAAATCTGAGATTTAAGAGCAGTAGAACCCCTGATTGATGTTTTACGGGATAGCGATTATAGGGTAAAACAAGCGGCAAATGAAGCCTGGGATAAACTGGTTGCCAGGTTTCCTGCAATTGAGGAAGAAATTCCCTTTTAAGCTATATAATTTATGCCGATCTCAGCTTTCAAGCCTTCAGCATCTAAAAGCTGTTTGAGTCGATCGACCTCAGCTTTAGTTCCGCTGCAAACACCACCGGGCATCTTCTTTTTTAGCTTCATAGCTTCAGCTAATGACAGCGACATAGCCGCGCGCAATATCTTTACTGCTAGCGTAGCGCGTTCTTCTGTTTCCAGAACAGTAAAGTTCCAAGTCCCTTCTTTCGCTAAAATCGCTTCTCTGAGTTCGTTAGGTAGAGTGCCGGTATCATCTAACTCGATTGCTTCGCCGCAGTGAGGGCAGTCATAAGATAGATGCCAAACAAGTTGTTTGTCAAAGACAGACTGACCGAAAAACATCTGTATGTCTTTGCCGCAATTCCCGCACAGTCCGTATAAATCGCCATTTCTAATTTCCAAACTATCTAGATTCGGACTAAAAGACTGAGGCCGTGAGAGTCGGTTCCGCAAGTTCCAAGCAAGCCGTGAGTTTCTGCTAAATCTTTGACTAAAGCAGTTTGTTTGGGACTCGGTTTCCAAGGATTTGGATTACCGTAGGCATAGTAGGTTTCTACGCCGTCAATTCCTAAACGAGCGGCTTCTGGGATTAGTTTATCTGCCGTCGATCGATACCGGCAAGGATGTGCTAGAACTGCTAAACCTCCTGCTTCTTGAATAGCTTCAATTACCCTGGCTGCTGGATAATGAGGGCTGCCTTCCGTACCTTTACCTCGCAAGTAAGGTTGGAGACTGGGATGTTGCGGATCGAAGGCGTAAGCGAGAATGTGTACGTCGTTGTTGAGCAATTCGGCATTAATTTCAGCACCCGTCCAGAGAGTTGGTGCTGCGATGTTGTTCTTGGGATGGTCTAATTTCCAATTATCCAACCAAATTTGAGCTTGCTCGTAGCCTTTGGTGCTGTGGTGGTCGGTAATAGCTAAGCCTTTGAGACCGATCGCGATCGCCTGTTCCATCACTTTTTCTGACTGCGATCGCCCGTCAGAGTTAATTGTGTGCATATGGAAGTTATAGGAACCGGGACAGCTATCGGCATCAATTGTCTGCAAGACTTGTTTGAGTGCTGAGATATTTTGGGCTTCAGGTTTGAGACTAGAATCGTGGCAGGGAGCGAGATTGACAGTCATAAGGGTTTCTATAAAAAAAACTAGCCTTGTTTAATATATCCAATAAATTGATATGTTGCACCGATCGCGATAGTCGCAATAGCGATTTACCGTGGCGCGGCGGCGGGTTTATGAGATTATTGATTTTAGGCAATTATGGTTGGTAAAACCTGCCTCTACAGGTTTGTTGAGAATGCCACAAGATATCAATTCAATCGCAGTTTAAACCTGCGGCTGCGGCTGTGGGAAATTCGATCGGCACAAATTTAACTCCAAACTGTTCTTTAGAACACGGCACAAGATGCGCCACTCGTTGAGGAGGGTTTTTCCGATTTCCAGTCTTCGAGTCAAACTCAATTATACCCGTGGCTCCTTCTGCTTTAAAGTTGGGAGCGGCTAAAGTTTTTTGCATTCCTTCGCGGCTGGGTTCTGGCTGCATTTCTAGGGCTTTAATCAGCGTCCGGGCGGCATCGTAGGTTAAAGCCGATCGAGTATTGACCGGGCCTCCCCACAATTTGTCAGCGTTTTGGGGAAATTTTTTGTCAAAACTGATTAACGGATGCCAAAACACGGATACGCCCAGTTTTTCAATAGACTTTAGCTCTTTTGCTACTTCTAATGTTCTCTGCTCGTACAGCGTCCAGGGCCCGACAATCCAATTGCGATCGCTGTTAATTTTAATCATTTCGATCGCATTTTCTAGGGAATTGGTGACTTGACCGTCGGGAATGACAAGTAAGGCTGTTTTTCCGGCTTTCTCAACTTCTTTGATAGCTGCTTTGGCGTTAAAATTATTTTTAGATAAGTCGTAATAATTACTTACTCTAAAAGTCGCTCCTCCTTGCGTTTCAAATTGCTTCTTGAATTCTTCCCACAAAGAAGCGCTGAACGGACTGTTGGGATTGTAAAATACTGCGGCTTTTTTCTCGCCGACCGCTATCAGTTGATTTACTAAAGATTCAGCTTCTCTGCTAGTTGTCGGAGCCGTGCGAAAGAAAAATTTTCGAGGTTTTCGCGTCAGTTCTTCTGTTGTGCTTCCCGGAGAAATGGCGACCAGTTGATTTTGATTGTAAATATCTACGGTTTCCACAGTCATGTCGCTGGTGTAGTGTCCGATGACTGCTATAATATCGGGCTGAGCGACCAAATAATTAGCCCTTTTAACTGCGTAGGATTTGATATTACCGTCATCAGCAATGATGACTTTCAGACCTTTTTTCCTAATAGCTTTTGGTTCGAGAAATCCTTGACCGGGAAAATCTTTATTGCTGCTGTCATTGGGTTGGATAAGACCTAAATTAACTTCGGTTTGAGCTTGAGCAATGCCGCGCAGCAGTTCTTCTGCTAAATTTGCGTTGAGGATGCTGCCGTTCTGATTTCTGCGAATGGGAACAACAATTGCGATCGTGTAATATTCTGCATTTATTGCCTTCAGCAGAGCATTGTTAATGTAAATTAAAGTTTCTGGATCTCTGCGGTCTTCCCGCCAGGACTGTTTGAGCAATTTTAAAGCTTCGGGATAATTTGAGTCGGCAAACTCATTAATTCCCCTTTGTTTTGACCACAGGGCGGAGGTTTGCACTAGGAGTTTTTCGCCAGAACTTACACCATCTGCGGAGAGTGTAGGAAGCGTTGGTTGCGGGGAAATTATCGGGATTAGGGGGCGAATTCTGGGGATTAAAAGTACGATCGCCCCACAAGCCGCAATTCCCGCAACACCTAACAGCAGCCAGCGAAAGCCCGATCGCAACTTCCGCGAAGTTTTGGGTAACTCGGGCCCTGGGACGATCGGCAAATCCAAGTCTTGCAAAACTTCATCAACCGATTGGTAGCGGTCTTGAAAGTGGAAACGCACCATCTTGGTGATAATATTTTTGAGCTTGTCGCTAACTTGTACAGCAGGGCGATCGGGCGTCGAGTAATCCCAGACAATTTCACCAGTTTCGGGGTCTTGCGGCAGATTGATGGGACGTTGGCCTGTGAGAGCTTGGATGGCGATGATTCCGAGGGCGTAAATGTCGTTGTAGGGTTGCGGGAGAGACCGCGGATTGTATTGTTCTGCCGGCATATAACCCCTGGTGCCGATCGCCTGCGATGTGAATATTTCACCTGTAGAGTTAGAGGTAAAAGTGCTGATTTCTTTGACCGCCCCAAAATCTATTAAAACAATTTTTTTATCTGTTTCGCGCCGAATTAAGTTAGAAGGTGTAATATCGCGGTGAATAATATTTTCTTGATGGACTGATTTTAATATTTCCAGAACTTCACGCAAAAAGGCAACGGTTTTTTTCTCATTCCACCGCTCGCCCGCAGTGAGTTCTTGACTGAGCGGATGTCCTTGAACGTATTCTTGAACTAAATAATAAAAATGGTTGTTGGCTTCAAAGCGATCGAATAATTCGGGAATGCGCGAGTTATTGCCGAGACGGCGCAAAGCGTTAGCCTCCGTTTCAAATCGTGTCCTTCCCCTCTCTAAGACTCGCGGATCGTTCGATGAGGGAAAAGGAATTTCCTTAACAACGCACAGAGGATTATTGGGTTTGTTTATTTGTGCAGCCGTGTAGGTTCTAGCAAACCCTCCCTGTCCCAACAAAGCGATAATTTTGTAGCTTTCGTGCAGGATATCCCCTAAGTTGACACACATAAATTTTCCAACACCTCTTGACAGGCTGCGGTCTTTAATGTTAATTATAAACTTTTTTATGTCCAGATACAGCTTGGCAACATATCAAATTCCTCTGTGTCTCTATCAAAAACACTATAAATATCAGCAATTAGCAATTCTCTATTAGTTATGACTGATGACTAATTATCAATTATCTTTCTGCTAACTTGCTGAGTACAAAAGCAGCTAAAAATCCGCAGACAGTAATTAGTCCCGCAAAATCGTGAGTTTCATCGAATGCTTCGGGCATCATGGTATCTGAGATCATTGCTAAAATAGCCCCTGCTGCTACGGCGGTAGTTGCGGCTATTACTTCCGCAGAAAAGCCGCTGAAAACCGTATATCCTAACAATGCTGCGATACCGGAAATAACTGCGATCGCGCCCCAAACTCCAAAAACGTAAGCGATCGATCTCCCTGCTTTTTTCATGCCGGCGGCGCTGGAAAGTCCTTCGGGAATGTTGGAGAGGAAAATTGCCGCTACTGTCACCCAACTGACAGCGCCTCCAGAAATCATGCTGACGCCAACGACGATCGACTCGGGTATCCCGTCTAACAGCGCGCCGAGGGCGATGGCTAATCCGCCACCGCCTGACTCTGTTTTAGCTGGGTGCAAAGCGCCCGATCGCTTGCGGTGTTTTGCTCCCTGTTGACTCAAAAACCAATTGGCGGCTGTGTAGACAGCAGCGCCCCCCAAAAAGCCGAGCGCCGTCGAGTCGAAACCGCCGCGCTTGTAAGCTTCATCCATCAGCTCAAAGGATAGCGCTGAAATCAGCACACCAGCGCCAAAAGCCATAATTGTCGCGATAGCCCGCTGAGGAATGCTCGCAAAGTAACCCACCGCCGCTCCCAGTAGCAGCGCCGAACCCCCCACTAAACCCCAAAATCCTGCCTGCAACCACACTGGAAACATCAGTCGCACCTCAAAGGAAAAATTTTTATGCCCGCTGGAAAATTATATAGTTTTAATTGCGGGACGACAGCGGGTACAGCATTTCTCAACCGAGCGAGGTACTGCCTCTTTAGCAAGCAATTTCCAATGACTAATGACTAATAACTAATGACTAATGACTAATGACTAATGACTAATGACTAATGACTAATGACTAATAAAAACAAATTCCCCGGCATAACCGGGGAAGGAAAAATATTTAAAAAAGTAATGTTGTTTTAATAAATTGAATTTGCCAAAAAGCGGCGATAAATTAGTAGCAGCCCTTGTTAATTTGAGAGCGGACGTCGGGGCGGGCATTCCTGTGCAGGTGCCGCACCCGATCGCATTTTCCAGTCTCAAGAAAACAGTTGCATTCATATTTGAGTACCAGTTAAGCTTGGCTGCTGTTGCGAGTCTGGCTAGCCAGCTCCAACAGTTGCGCCCAGCGTTTTTGGACTTGTTTGGGAGTGCATTTGAGCGCGGTGGAGATCGCCTTGTCGCTTTCTTGATTCCGCTTCATTTCTAACAGTTGCTGCATTTCCGGCGACAGTTGAGCGCGAAATGCTTCCCATTTGTCAGAAGTCATTCCCAGCTTTTGATCGACATCAGCACCCAGCCATTCGTGCACGAGTTTCCAATTTTGAGTGCGGGCAAATTTTTCGACGTGGTACTTAAAGCGCTGTTGCAAGTAGTCGCGCTGCCGGGAAGACAAACCGAGAACTTGATCGATTTCCGAAGCCGAAAGGTCTTGCAATTTTAAAGTTAGGTAGTCCACGCATTCGGGCTGATTTTGAGATTCCAGATAAGCGATCAATTCCGAGACTACTCGATCGCGCAGCACAGCATCAGCCGGATCGACAGTTTCCGATACCATTTGCTCGCGCACTTGTTGCAGCGCCGGAGAGCGGCTGTACATTTCCGCATCTTCTCCCTTGCCGGATTCTACAGCCATTTCAATGTCGATCGCAGTTTCGGGAGGTTGGCCCTTGGCAAATCCTTGAGCGCGCAACACGATCAGGCGCTGGCGGTTGCGGCCGGGCAAACCGATTTGGCGCTTGGCGTAGTGTTCGGTAAAAGCCATGTACTCAGCCAATTCTAGCTGCGTGCGGGGCTGGTAGGTGAGATCGAGTTGGTGTTCCCGGCGGAAAGCTCGCAGAGATTCGATGTAAAAGCCTTGCAAAAAGTCTTCAATCATGTTGTAGCGAGCTTGGAAGTTCAAGTTCGATCGGAAAGAAGCAACATGGCGGTAAATCATGGCCGCGAGGTGAGAGTGCAGTTCGACGCGGCCTTGTTTGGAACCGAGGCGGTAGTATTGGAGGGTTTTTTGCAACCGGTGCTCGGCCAAGGTGATTTGCCAAGCTTCCACTTCGCCGGAAATTTGGATGCGATCGCTTTTTTGGCAAATCCGTTCGACTTCCTTAGCAATCCGCATCGCCACTGCTTGAGTGCTGCGACTGGCAGTTTTCATTTCCGCTTGCAATTCTTTGAGGGCGAAGTTAGCCAAAGCGAGGATATCGATGCTGGGAACATTGATTTCGGCGGTTTGTTCGCTGGAGGCGGCCGGAATGCTGTTGAGGTCAGAAGCGGTGTTGCAGTTGACGGTGTTGGTGGCAGCTTTGACAGTCATGGCGTTTATCGGGTGGTAGGGCACAGCGGGTGTGCGAGGACATTTGTCAGAGAGTGAGGCGGCAGTTGCTGGCGGTTTCGCTTGCTGTGCTGATTCAACTCTCTATACATTGAATGTTACGGAAGTAGAGATAACCGCAGTGATGCCTGTGTTCCACTCTCTCATGCAACAGTTTTTGGCTGCTGAATCTGATTCTAAGCACTGGCTGTGGGAGATTTGTTTTATTGCCCTTAAAGCCTTACTGTACAAGCATTCTGAGCTGTTATGCGGGTGTGGCGATCGCGACAAAGATTGACGGTGTTCCGGGGCCGCTGAGTGGACGATTTACAAACTGGTTTTTTAAGGGTTTGATGTTCTGGAATCGGGATGGGAGAAAATGTAGCGAAAACCCATGTCTTCTGAACCTACGCAACAGCAATTAGGAAACCCGGTCGATCTGCAAATTTGGTCTTAGTAAAACGCGCAACGGCCTTTTTTGAACGAACCGTGAAGACGCAAAGGACACGAAGGAAGACAAGAAAAGTAATAGTGTAGGGTGCCGGCAGAGAGCTTTGTTTGCAAACAATTCACCCGGATTCTCTCTCTAATACCAAAGTCACCGGCCCGTCATTCTCGATCGAGACTTGCATCATCGCTCCAAACAAGCCTGTCTCGACTTTTAAGCCGCTCTGGCGCAACTTTTCTACAAATTTCTCATAAAAAATTTCGGCTCGTTCCGGAGCCGCTGCTCGGTCAAAGGAAGGCCGCCGACCTTTGCGGCAGTCGCCGTAGAGCGTAAACTGACTCACAACCAGCAACTCACCGCCGATGTCTTGTACGGACTTGTCCCAGCGGCCGGTATCCCTAGCCGAGTCGGGAAACAAACGCAATTCTAGGCATTTGCGAGCCATCCAATCGAGTTCTGCTTCGGTGTCGGTATCTGCAATACCTACAAGCAAGTTAAGTCCGCAGCCAATTTTGCCGACAATTTGACCGTCAATTTCGACTTGAGATGATTTGACTCGCTGGATGATGACTCGCATGGGAAATTAGAAATGCTTAAATTTAAAACTAAAAATCAAAAGGTAAACTTACCTTTTGAATAGGAACGATCGAAAGAAACCCGGTTTCTCGGATAAATCTCGGTTTTGACCGCGAAGTCTCGACGAAAAAACCGGGTTTCTAGCCAGCGCACGTCTGTTCTGTTTAATTTTCAACCTTTAGTTTTTCCCAAAACCTTTGCCACGACTGGTTGAAGGCATACAAAGACAGTTTTCGAGTTGCGATCGCAAATTCTCGGTATCCAAACCCTGACCGATGAGAACAAGCTGGTTCTTCCGCTCACCTTTCCACTCGCCATCGTCCATCGAAAATCGCTTGCCGCTCAAATGGAAAATATGCCGTTTGGGACTTTCTTCAAACCACATAATCCCTTTCGCGCGAAACACGTTTGTTGGCAGTTGGTGGTCTAAGAAATATTGAAATTTCCTCAGAGAAAAGGGCTTGTCGCTCTGGAAAGAAATTGAGGTAAATCCGTCATTTTCTAAATGGTTGGAGTGGTCGTGACCGTGATGGTCATGATGGCCGTGGTCGTGATGGTCGTGATGGTCGTGATGTTCGTGGTCGTGATGGCTGTGATCGTGATGTTCGTGGTCGTGATGTTCGTGACTGCTAGGAGTTTCCTCAGATTGGAAATATTTGTCAGATTCAAACAATCCTACACTGAGGACAAGCGGCAGTGGAACTTGCGATTTTACAGTTCGCAGAATTCGAGCACCTTCTTTGACATCGCGAATCTTAACTTCCAACAAATCTAAATCTGCTTCCTCAACCAAATCTGTTTTGTTGAGGATAATTATATCGCCGTAAGCTATTTGACTGTAAGCTGCTTGAGAGTTGAACAAATCTAAGCTGTAGTTGGCTGCGTCTACTACTGTAACTATCGAATCTAGACGAGTTAGGTCGCGAAGTTCTGTGCCTAAAAAAGTCATCGCTACTGGCAGCGGGTCGGCGAGTCCGGTTGTTTCGACTACTAGATAATCGAGATTTTCTTGACGTTCCAGAACTTTGTAAACTGCATTAACTAAATCTTCATTAATTGTGCAGCAGATGCAGCCGTTGTTCAGCTCAACCATGTTATCCTCGGTGGTGACAATCAGTTCGTTGTCGATGCCGATTTCGCCAAATTCATTTACCAAAACTGCTGTTTTCAAACCCTGTTGGTTGGTCAGGATGTGGTTTAGCAGGGTTGTTTTGCCGCTGCCGAGAAATCCTGTAATGATGGTAACGGGTAAGCCGTGTTTGGGAGCGTCCATCGCCAGTTCTGTTTCGGACTGAGTTGTAGATTGCATAGCTTGAATGTCAAATAAGGTCTGAAACTTAAACTTGTTGTTCTTATTGTATCTTATATGAATTCCGAACAGCGCGTTACCAGCGCTAATTCTCGGAAGTTGCCAACAATTCGATCGCACCTGTTTAATTTGGCGATCGAATTGTTGGCAAAAGTACGTCTAGGAGTTGCTCTGCAACGTGTTTCCAGGTAAACCCACTCGCTACAAATTTGGGGCCTGCTTCCCGAGAGCGATCGCACAACTCCGGCTGTTCTATAATATTTTTCATTAAGGCGATCGAATGTTCTAAATCTGGCATCAGGCGAAATATCGGGCGATCGTTAGAAGTACCTTCTTGAAACGTACTTTCGACGTGCCAAGCAAAGTCTGGAGTTGTAAAATCATCCGTCGGGCCGCCTTTAGTGCAGATAAGCGGCAAGCCGCAAGCGATTGCTTCTAGTGCTGGCAAATTGAATCCTTCTGCTAAATAAAGAGATACGTAGGCATCGGCTGCTTGATAAAGTTGAGCCATTTTTGCAAAAGGCAGTGTTTCTCCTATGTAAGCCATGCGCGGCAGAACTTTTTCTGCTTCGTCAAATGTCAGTTCGTCTATGTTTTGAGCGATCGGAGAATCCGACTCATATATTAATTATTCTCCTTTCAACAATAATCTGGCTTCGGGATAACTTTCAACTACAACTGCGAAAGCTTTTAACAATAAATCGATGCCTTTATTGGGAGATCCTGCACCGACATTCAAAAATACAAATCCGTCCCATCCTAGCTGTTTCCGCAAAGCTTCGCGTTCCGATTTTGTTAAAGGTTTGTAAATATTCGGATCGGTGCCGCAGGGTATGACAATTGTGCGATCGGGATTCGCACCGCTGCGGATAAATCCGGTTTTCGACCAATGGGAAGGCGTAATAATAATGATATCGGAGTTGCTGTGTCCTTCGCGCAGGGAAGCTGCGCCCGTTATTCTAAAGTTTTCGTTGTGCAGAATTCCCCATTCTGTTGTGGCAAACAAGCACGTCCGTTTTGTGTTTGAGGATGCAAAATTGTAAGGTACTGAGATCCGTAAGGTAGCGTCTGCTTTTAGAGACGCGGAAGGGTGAGGAATATTTTTTATTGCTGCTTCAGCAGTTGCGTCTAACAAACCGATTGCTGGCTGCCAATTTTCGTCTAGATATGGGATATCTTTGTGAAAAATTTCTAAGTTGGGATATTTCAGCATTTCTAGTAGCTGAAATTGATTGGCGATCGCGTAGGAGTGCGGCAAAAAGCGCCAGCACTCAACAATTATACGCATTTATTTGTTAGTTGTGATTTGTTGGTTGTTATTTTTTACGGCTCATCATCACCCTTACCAATGCCCTATTACAATTACCAGTTACCCATTTATATCAATAATTATTTGGTTAAAAAGTTATGTAATCAAAAGTTTATTTGTCAATTTTATAGCTCGTTTTTTCGGGTAGTATGGCACCTAGCAACTGGTCTAATGCGTGTTGCCAAGTAAATTTTTTAGCTACAAAACGGGGGTCTGTAAGTTGAGCTTTGGCGGTAAGTGAAGGTTGTGCGATAACGGTCTGCATCCACTGAGTCAAATGTTCCATTCATGAGCAAAAATAAATAGTTGTTCTTTTGCTATTTCAACAGCCATAAATTTACTTTCTACGGGCAGTCCCAAGTCTGGGTAAGTGAAATCGTCTGTAGGACCACCGGCTGTACAGATGACAGGCAAACTGCAAGCGGTGGCTTCTAAAACAGGCAGCTTAAAGCATTCTGCAAGATAGGGAGAAACGTAAGCGTCTGCTGCTTGGTAGAGTTGAGCTATTTGAACAAATGATAGCTGGCTACCAGTATAAATTAATCGGGACGAAATTTTTGCTCTTTCGGTAGCGTTGAGGACAACTCGGCTGGCTTCGGCAATCTCGTCTCTGGAGGGATAGAGTAGTTCTGAGCCTTTTCAAACTAATCTGGCACGGGGATATTTGTCAACAACCGCAGCGAAGGCTTTTAATAAGGGGCGAATGCCGGGAGCATCCCTATGCGTGCAAAAATATTAAACTGTAAATTCACCATAATAATTTTAATTATGGAGCTGCCTAAAATATTTAAACCTCAACGAAAACAGGGCGGTGGCTACCTATAGCCACCGCCCTCAAGATAGTATTGCGCTATCTAAGCCTGTGCTTACGCAGGAAGCAAGACTGAATCAATAACGTGGATGACGCCATTATCAGCAACAACATCGGCTGCTGTAACAGTAGAATCATTGATTTTGACGCCATTGGAAGCATCAATTTTCACTTCTGAACCTTCAACTGTCTTGGCAGATGTCAGGTTGACCACATCAGCAGCCAGAACTTTGCCGGAAACGACATGATAAGTCAGGATTTTTGTGAGCTTAGGAATGTCATTAAGCAGTGCTTCTACAGTACCTTCGGGAAGCTTAGCAAAAGCTTCGTCAGTAGGCGCAAAAACTGTGAAGGGGCCAGCGCCTTTGAGAGTATCTACTAAACCAGCAGCTTTGACAGCAGCAACTAGGGTTGTAAAAGAGCCAGCCGAAACGGCGGTATCAACAATATCAGCCAAGTGAGTCACCTAGTTTTTGTAATCTATAAATCACTATAACGCTAAAAAGTTAATTTAGCTACATTAATTTTTTCTCTTGTTCTGTCTGGTTTTCTGAATATTAAAATAGCACTTTTTTTATTTAACTCCTTTCCTAAAATACCTATCTAAAGGTAGATAAAAATTTTCGGATATTACTGTATTTTAAATTAGCAATTTAATCCTAAATACCTTAGTTAAGACGATCGCCCCTGCGCGCTGTTTAAACTAAACGCAGGGGCGATGTCTGGGAACCCTCGCCCCTGCTGCGACATTTTGATTAGCTTAGCCAAACATTCAACATCCTGCATCGCGCTAACGCACCGCAAAAGCCCGCCACCCCGACTGATGGCAACAGTTTGGGAAATCCCGATCTAAACTGTTAACAACCATTAACTAGCGGAAGGGTGACATGAGATACAAACTACTAGGTCACAGCGGACTTCGCGTTTCGGAAATCTGCCTTGGAACCATGACTTTTGGAGAAGAGTGGGGTTGGGGCGGTTCCTACGACGAAAGCCGTAAAATGTTCGACGCCTTTGCAGAAGCGGGCGGCAATTTCATTGATACCGCGAATCTCTACACCAACGGTACTAGCGAAAAATATGTCGGTGAGTTCATCGCAGCCGATCGCGAAAAATGGGTAGTTGCCACTAAGTATAGCCTCAACATGAAGAATGGCGAAATCAACGGTTTCGGCAACCACCGCAAAAATATGGTGCAAGCAGTAGAAGCAAGTTTGAAGCGATTGCAAGTTGAATACATAGATTTGCTGTGGCTGCACGCTTGGGATTTTACGACACCCGTCGAAGAAGTGATGCGCGCTTTTGACGATTTGGTGCGCGCCGGCAAAGTTCTTTATATCGGCATTTCCGATACGCCGGCTTGGATTATTTCTCAAGCAAATACGATCGCAAACCTGCGCGGTTGGACACCATTTATAGGCTTGCAAATCGAGTATTCTTTAAAAGAGCGAACTCCCGAACGGGACTTGATCCCTATGGCAAAAGCCTTTGATATTGGCGTCACAGCTTGGAGCCCCTTAGCAGCCGGCTTGCTGACAGGAAAATACAACACTTCAGAAACAGCCACCGAAACTAAACGGCTTAATTCACCGGACTCTGGAAAAATTAACGAACGAGACCTCAAAATTGCTGACGAAGTTAGCAAAATAGCAGCCGAAATTGGCAAGCCTGCTTCTCAAGTAGCCCTAAATTGGCTGCGACAACAGCCAGTCAAAGTTATTCCAATTGTCGGTTCGCGCAAACTCTCGCAACTTCAGGAAAATCTCGCTTGTTTGGAGTTTGAATTAACCCCGGAACAAATGCAGCAGTTAGACAAAGTAAGTGCAATTGAATTGGGTTTTCCCCACGATTTCTTAAAGAGTTCGACCGTGCAAGATTTTGCCTTTGGAGGGGGAATCACCAAAATTGATAGCAGCCGACTGTAAAGTTGCTGCTATTTTTTAGTCGCGGGTTTACGTGGATATTTTGCGTTCGATCGCAGATATCGGCGAACCCGCCCTTAGAGGGATGATTGATATTTTTGCTGTGGGCGCGACGTTAAACTCAGGCCCACAGTGCAAATGTCATCACATTGGTTTCTTGCTACTGACTCGTGCAAAATCTTAGGTTTATCCTTGCCGTTACCTGGTTTCTTTGCTATTGTTGAGACAGGTACTCTTCGGTGAGTTTAACCCCACTGCATAAACTGTCAATTGTTAATCTATCGGAAGTCAGAAATCTCTGGTGCAGCTTTGTATATTAGGATACAAATTTTCCATGCGAGCGATCGGATGAGTTTAAAAAAGGCTAGGTTTGTTAAATTAAAAAGCAACATAAACTTGAAGGGAAATTTTCTATCCTCTCCAAATAAAGCAATAAAACTAGCTCTTTTTTCACCCCGTAGCTGCCAGTTAAGGGTGATTTTACAAGGTCGATCGGCATTTTAACCGCTTTTGAACCCAGCGTGTAAGCTAAGCGCATCCTGAGATAGAAGTCATCCTTCAGATAGAAGTTATGGCAGAAAAACTGGGTTATAGTTAACAACAATAGCAAGTATAACAATATTAACTTATCTCCCCGTTTCAATTCTGAAAAAAGCAGATAAGCGTGTTTCTCCGCAGCTAAACAGTTTCTTTGTTTGGTTCCATGAATGCGGCGCTTGCTCGTCAATAAAAGTTCTCAGATTGATGCTTCTTGCGACTTTTAGCAAGACACTGCTGAGAAACAGATTCTATTGACAAATTTTCATTGACAAATTTTCATTGACAAATTCCAGAGGCTAATTATGTCGCCCCCCCCAAACTCAGTAAACAATAATTATAGCCGCAATAAAGGTCGAGCATGGGAGATCCGATTTACCTCTATAGATCCTGCCAAATCGCCTTCTCAATTCGCTCCCTCGCCGGCCTTGCGCGCTAAATTATTAAAAGCTGATTCTTTAGATGCACCGGATTTAGTTTGCCTGTCTCATTTGCGGTGGAATTTTGTCTATCAGCGTCCGCAACATCTCTTGGGTCGCTGTGCGAAAAGTCGTCGCGTATTCTTTGTAGAAGAACCGATTTTTAGCGAGGCTACAGATTGGTGGCTTGATGTCAGCATCCACGAAAGCGGAGTCTGGGTAATAGTACCGCACCTGAGTGAAGGAACCAGCGAAGCAACAGCACAAACTGCTCAGCAAGCCATGCTAGATGATTTGTTTAAAGCAGCAGAAATTAGCCAGTACATCCTCTGGTATTACACACCAATGGCTGTCAGTTTCACAAGCCACTTAAAGCCGCTAGCTGTAGTCTACGACTGCATGGATGAACTCTCAGCATTCCAAGGCGCGCACCCGGATTTAAAAGCCAATGAAAACCAATTATTAAAACGCGCCAGCGTAGTATTTACCGGGGGACACAACCTTTACGAAGCCAAACAGCACCAGCACCCAAACATTCACGCCTTCCCCAGCAGCATCGAAAAAGAACACTTTGCGACAGCCAGGAATCTTTCAGAAGAACCAGCGGATCAAAAAGACATTCCTCACCCGCGTTTGGGATTTTATGGCGTCATAGACGAACGCATGGATATCGAACTGCTGGGGGGCATTGCCGAAGCAAGGCCGGACTGGCATTTAGTCATCATTGGCCCGGTGGCGAAAATCGATCCGGCAACTCTGCCAACTCACTCAAATATCCACTATCTCGGTGGCAAATCTTATCAAGAACTGCCAGCGTATCTTGGCGGGTGGGATATAGCCATGCTGCCTTTTGCGATTAACGAATCGACTAAGTTTATTAGTCCGACGAAAACTCCAGAATACCTCGCTGCCGGCAAACCTGTGATTTCTACTCCTATCCGCGACGTGGTGCGGCCCTACGGAGAAAACGGCTTGGTTCGGATTGCTAGTAATTCTGAAGAATTCGTTGCTTGTGCCGAAGAAATCTTCAGCGAAAGTTCGGACGTTCGCACCAAGTGGCTTAGCGAAGTAGACGCTTTTTTAGCAGACAATTCTTGGGACAATACCTGGGGCGAAATGTTGAGGTTGATCGAAAGTGCGATCGACGAGAAAAGGCCGAAAGCAGAAGGCAGGATGAAAGTTTTAAGTTAGGAATGTTGAGGTTTAAGTTAAAGAGTTACCAATTTATGAATTCAAAACTTAACACTCAACTATGCTCGCTTGTTGATTACCAATTACCAATTACCCTTACCAAAAATCAGAGGTGTTTTAATGTTTGACTATTTAATTGTCGGAGCAGGTTTTGCAGGTAGCGTCATTGCCGAAAGACTAGCAAACGAGGCAGGAAAAACTGTCTTGATAATTGATACCCGCAACCACATCGGGGGCAACGCATACGATCACTACGACAATCACGGCATCCTGGTACACAAATACGGCCCCCACATTTTTCATACCAATTCGCGCCAAGTTTTCGAGTATCTTTCGCGGTTCACCGAGTGGCGGCCCTACGAACACCGCGTCCTCGCCAGCGTTGACGGTCAATTGCTGCCAATTCCGATCAATCTCAACACCGTAAACCAACTTTACGGACTGAATCTCACCTCATTTGAAGTAGAAGATTTCTTCGCGAAAGTAGCAGAACCAAAGGATTACATTCGCACTTCCGAAGATGTAGTTGTCAGCAAAGTCGGTCGCGAACTTTACGAGAAATTCTTCCGCAACTACACCCGGAAACAGTGGGGAATGGACCCCTCGGAACTCGACAACTCAGTGATTGCGCGCGTTCCCACTCGCATTAACCGGGACGATCGCTATTTCACCGATACCTATCAAGCAATGCCCCTGCACGGCTACACTCGGATGTTTGAAAAGATGCTTTCTCACCCAAACATCAAGGTGATGCTGAATACCGACTACCGGGAGATTGAGGGTTTTATCCCTTACGGAGAAATGATTTACACCGGGCCTGTTGATTCTTATTTCAATTATTGCTACGGCAAACTTCCTTACCGTTCCTTGGAATTCAAGCACGAAACGCTAAACGTACCCGTACACCAAGCAGCACCGGTGGTAAATTACCCCAACGAGCATTTATATACTCGCTGCACGGAGTTTAAATACCTCACCGGACAAGAGCATCTAAAAACTAGCATTGTATACGAATATCCCCAAGCTGAGGGAGACCCTTACTACCCGGTTCCGCGTCCAGAAAATGCCGAAATTTACAAGAAATATAAGGCTTTGGCTGATGCAACTCCGGGAGTTTCTTTTGTGGGAAGGCTGGCGACTTACAGGTATTACAACATGGATCAAGTGGTCGCTCAAGCTTTGACAACTTACACTCAAATTACTACCAAGCCGGTGATTGAATTGGCGGCGAATGTTAACGGTTCTGCCTCTAATGTAAGCTCCTCGAATGGAGTTGTCGATCGCCCAGCCGCAGCTTCTCTAGAAGTCGCTGCTGTCAACGGCAACGGCAACGGCAACGGCGGCAAATCTGGTAGCAAGTAGCTGGAATCTGTGAGTTTGTAAGGGTCAAAATGTCTGGTGATCCGTGAGCACCCTACGGCGATCGCTAAAAACGTAAGGTATGCACGGATCACCCTACTCGGTTTGGATCAAAATTTATTTAACAATTCAAACAAGTGTTGAGGTGAAAATGAGAGTTATAATTAAAATAGTTTTGTCTCATGAGATTTTGCAAACTTCTCAATTTCCGCATTTCCATAAAGAAATAGAGCGCTTAATTGAAAGTGGTGGCAAAATTCTGATGCTCGATTTCTCAAAAATTAATTTCCTGAACAATTCGGAGTTAATGGCTGTAGTGGCGATCGTAAAATTAGTTAGAGACAGCTCCTGTATACTTTTGATATCTGCCATGAGCGAACAAGTTAGAATCCTATTTGAACTCACGGGACTCGAACAAATATTTCAGTGTTTGCCGCCTGTAGAACATGAAGTTCCCCTCAAAAGTGAGCTAACTGACCATTTAGGAGGTTTGCACAGTCTTGCTAGCTAAACTAGAGTTATGAACTCGGGAGAGTGTCAGACTCAGAGTGGCCCAGAGGGGAAGAGACCCAGACAGGAGAGATCCAGAGTGTCCGACTCGGGGATCAGAAAAATCTTGCTTCTTCCTTGCTTCTGACTAATGACTAATGACTTCTGCCTTCAGCACAAGACAGCCTTTAGATGAGGCTGTTTTAATTTGCTAAACTTTTACAATTAATCAGCAAAAAACTTGTCAAAGTCGGGGTAATTGTCGCTAACCTATATATATAACTTCGGGTAGATGTGCCGATGAGCTGGTTAGGTAGAGAGCTAGAAAATTGCGATATTGAAGAGTCTGCAACTGTTGACAGCAAGGTAACTGTTCAAGGGCGGAAAACAGGTTATCCGCGCCCCCAATTGCGCCGCAGCAACTGGATTTGTCTTAACGGTCAGTGGAGGTTTGCTTACGACGACGCGGGAGGCTGCGTGCAGCCGATCGATATTTCTGAGTGGACTCACACTATAGAAGTGCCGTTTGCTCCTGAATCGGCAAAAAGCGGCATCGGCGACACGAATTTTCACGCCAACTGCTGGTACGAACGCGAATTTGACTTACCCCACACAGAAAGCAGAGTGCTGCTGCACTTCGGGGCCGTAGACTACCGCGCGCGCGTCTGGGTGAACGGTCAGTTTGTCATCCAACACGAAGGCGGACACACTCCTTTCACGGCAGACATTACAGCAGTTTTGAACCTCAACGGGCCGCAGCGGGTGACAGTCTGGGCCCAAGACGACCCGCAAGATTTGGAGCAACCGCGCGGCAAGCAAGACTGGCAAATAGAGCCCCACAGTATTTGGTATCCGCGCACGACCGGCATTTGGCAGACAGTCTGGGTAGAATTGGTGCCTCACACTTATATCGAGCGCATCCGCTGGACTCCTCAGTTTGAACGCTGGGAAATCGGTTTTGAAGCGTTTGTCGCGGGCGATCGCCAGTCTGGAATCCAGATTAAAGTTAAACTGTCGATCGGCTGTATGCTGCTGGTCAACGATACCTACGAAGTCATCAACGGCGAAATCCACCGCCGCATCGCCCTCTCCGACCCTGGTATCGACGACTACCGCAACGAACTGCTGTGGAGTCCCGAAAAGCCGACGCTAATTAACGCTCAAGTGCAGTTGTGGGCGGACGGCAAATTGCTCGACGAGGTTAAATCTTATACCGCCATGCGGACGGTCAGCATCCAGCGCGATCGCTTCATGCTCAACGGCCGCCCCTACTACCTGAGGCTGGTGCTCGACCAAGGTTACTGGCCCGACACCATGATGACTGCCCCCTCCGACGAAGCTTTGCGTCACGATGTCGAATTAGTTAAAGCAATGGGTTTCAACGGCGTCCGCAAGCACCAAAAAATCGAAGACCCGCGATTTTTGTACTGGGCTGACGTGCTCGGGCTCCTAGTTTGGGAAGAAATGCCCAGCGCCTACCGTTTCACTCCCAAAGCCGTGCAACGGCTGACGCGGGAGTGGACGGAAGTCATCGACCGCGACGCCAGCCACCCCTGTATCGTAGTCTGGGTGCCGTTCAACGAATCCTGGGGAGTTCCGAATTTAGTAGAAGCCGCAGCCCACCGCAACTACGTGCAAGCCCTTTATTTCTTGACAAAAACCCTCGATCCGACTCGCCCCGTCATCGGTAACGACGGCTGGGAAAGCATCGATACCGACATCCTGGCGATTCACGACTACGACAACAACCCGCAAACTGTGGCAAAACGCTACGGGCCCGAAGTCCAGCTAGCCGATTTGTTCGATCGCGGGCGTCCCGGCGGGCGCATCCTCACCCTGGACGGGCACCCGCACCAAGGACAGCCGGTGATGCTGACAGAATTCGGCGGCATCGCCTGCGCCGGCCGCGAAAACCCGGATTTTCACAGAGTTTGGGGCTACGTGCGCGCGTGGGACACGATCGAACTGCAAAGGCGCTACACCGCGCTGCTGAAGGTGGTAAACCAAGTGGAAATGTTCAGCGGATTTTGTTACACGCAATTGACCGATACTTACCAAGAAGCTAACGGTTTGCTGTATGCCGATCGCACTCCCAAATTTCCCATAGACGTAATCGCGGCGGCAACTCTCGGCTGGGATATTCCCGAAGAAAGTTCACAGCCACAAGCTATTACTCAGTGCTAATTGGTGATTAGTCAAGAAAAAAGTAAAAATCTGAGATTTTTTTCTGATTTCATTTTGACTTTTACCGATCGATATACTTCTTACAAAAATACCGTTTGTAGTAAGGACTTTAGTTTTTTATGATTGAAATCTAAGGACTTTAGTCCTGACTGCAAACCTGAATGCCCCATTACCCATTCGATTGATGTTTCAAAGTTTTTTCATGGGCGGATTTGAATGTTCCACCCACAGAGTGCAATCTGGAAAACGCCTCGATGTCACAGCCGCCACCGGTCACGATAAATTTGCAGTCGCCGACTACCAGCGCTTGCAGGATCAAGGCATTTACACAGTCCGCGAAGGCCTGCGCTGGCACTTAATCGAACAGACTCCCGGAAAATACGATTTTTCCAGTTCCCTTCCCATCATCCGCGCCGCCCGCGACATGAAAATGCAGGTAATTTGGGATTTGTTTCACTACGGCTGGCCTGACGATATTGATATTTTCAGTCCCGAGTTTGTGTCTAGATTTGCTCAGATGGTGCGCGCTTTTATGGAAGTGCTAACTGAGGAAACCGACCAAACACCTTTCGTGACACCTGTCAATGAAATTTCATTTATTGCTTGGGCAGGCGGCGAAGTTGCTTATATCAATCCTTTTGCCAAAGGAAGAGGAGACGAACTCAAAATCCAGTTGATTAAAGCAGCGATCGCAGCGATAGAATCAGTTTGGGAAGTCAATCCCCGCACCCGCATAGTTCAAATCGACCCCACAATTAACATTATTGCCGATCCTGATAAACCGGAGGATCGGGACGAGGCGGAAGGTTATCGCTTATCTCAATATCAAGCTTGGGATATGTTGGCGGGACGCTTTCGCCCGGAACTCGGCGGTAAGGAAAAATATCTCGATATTATTGGGGTGAATTATTACGATCGCAATCAGTGGATTCACAATGAAGAACCGATGAAATACAGCGATCCGCTGTACCGCCCGTTTCGTGAACTGCTGCAAGAAGTGTTCGAGCGCTACCGCCGCCCCTTATTCGTAGCAGAAACAGGCACTGAAGACGATTTTAGACCTGTCTGGTTTAATTATGTGTGCACTGAGGTAGTG
Source organism: Microcoleus asticus IPMA8 (assembly GCF_013179805.1). Classification (GTDB taxonomy): domain Bacteria; phylum Cyanobacteriota; class Cyanobacteriia; order Cyanobacteriales; family Microcoleaceae; genus Microcoleus; species Microcoleus asticus. The sequence continues at coordinate 54,938 of NZ_SRRZ01000028.1, forward strand.
GCCGCGATGAAAGCAGGAGTTCCAATAGACGGAATCTGCTTGTATCCGATTGTCAACCATCCGGGTTGGGATGACGACAGGCACTGTTACAATGGTCTTTGGGATTATTGCAATGAATCGGGCGATCGAGAAATTTATCAGCCTTTGGCGGATGAACTGCAGTTTCAAAGGCAGCAGATTGAACCGTTGCTGAAGTTGAAGAATTGATAGCTGCGATCTAATTCTGTAGGGTGCGCTGCGGCGCACCTTATACTAAATCTGCGTTAAAAATTCCCGATGATTTCCTAATATTTTGTTCGATCAACTCAGCATAAAAGAGTCAAGCTCATCTACATTATGAATAATCTTGGAATCAGGAACGCCATAAGCTTCAGCTAATTCGATACTAGCTTGCAATCTCAATTCAAGGTTTAAGTTAGAGTCAAAAGCTGCTTCCGCTAAGTTACCTAATCGTTCATAGGTAGCAACAAGATTAGCAACGGCTGCCTTATAACCGCGGTCAATTTTAGCGAGGGACTGTTGATAATATTGTTCCACTTGTCGAGCAAGATAAGTATCTTTTCCCAATAACTGCTTGCAGAAACCAGTCACAATTCGACCTGCGATCGCACCAATGACAGCGCCAACAACAGGAATCGGAATCAAAGCTTGTCCGATAGTAGCTCCAGCAGCAACAATGGCTGAATCAGCACAAGCGAACAAACTTAATTCAACGAATTGATCGCGAGTAATTTCCCCTCGATTCAAACTACCGACTAAACTAGCAATTTCCATGCCTGCACTAACAAAAGCACCAGCTAAAGGTGCAGATATTTGGGCAAAATTGGTTAACCCATAAATAGCCGTTGCCGATATACCACTAAGCGCAGCTCCTTTTGCGGTATCAAGTCCAATTTCTTGCCAATCTTCGAGGGTTAATTCGCCCTTGAAAACGTTTTTACCTTGCTTATACTTGGCGTAAAGCTTAGTAGCAAATCGAATACTACCACCAATAACCGCGCCTTTAACAGCAACGTTACCAAAATCAGCCAGAGTAGGTTGAGCCTCGTAGCGTATCCCATCCTTAATTTGTTTGTGTTCTTGCTTTAATTCATGCTCTTTGCGGTCTAGCGTATCGTCAACTTTGCCTATTTGCACATCTTCATAGTTAGACGATCCAGCTTGAACAGTCTGAGTGAAAGGACGACCAGACATCTGCTCTATTTCTTGAGCTTTTTCTTGTATTTTTTGAGCAGTACGACTTGTTATTCCCTCGACTTGTTGCCCTTTCAATATTTTATCAATAATTTCATATTGGTTTTTAGGGATGTGGTAATATGACCCATCTCTGCCAAAGTTTTCGTATTTATTCATGTGGTCGAGAACGTGGTCTAAATTATTGCCAATCCCATTCACAAATTTAGACTGTACTTTAATACCATCAATTAAATAATCTTCCGGTGCTGTTCTACCCACTCCCTCAAAAGTAGCGCGAGTTTCAGAGGAGTTCAAAATAGATTTTGCATTGCGAATACCAACTTCCACTTGTTCAGCTATTTCACCGTGTTTTGTGCTTGTGTTTCCCAGAATTTTTTCGGGGATACCTACAAAATCACGAACTTTATCAATCTCCCCGATCGCTGCAAAAAAGGCTCGGTCTTGTTTACTGAGTTCCGTTGCAAGCTGTTCTGCATGGCGCAGATTTTCCTCGGCTACTATTGCAGCAACGAATTGAGTTGTCAGATGTCTATCTTCTCTTTTTTCCATGTTTAAAAAATAGCAGCATTACTCCCTAATTGCTAGAGAACAATGCTGCACTCCTAATTATAATTACAGTTTCAGGTCTACGGTCTTTTTAAGCGACTGGCTCAGCGCTTCAATAGAATTGATTAAAGTCGCCAGCCTTTGTTTGAGAGATGACCTAAAATTCAGGTAATTCAAAGCTGCATTCTGCTTAAAGTATTGCAGTTCACTTTGAATAAAATTCGCTAGTTTGACAGTTTCCCCCTCAAGAAGATTGACTTCTTTCTTGGTGATGTTGACTTTAGCTGTGTCACCTTCAATTTCAAGAGCGCGGTTAGTAGCTTCTCTCCCAATTTTCTCATTCTCGCTACTTGTCCAAAAAGCACTACCAGCCAAAGCTACACCACCAATCCCCCAGCCAATCGGCCCTGCTAGTGCCAGCAGTGCATTTCCAGCCACCATACCGCCACCACCCACAGTAAGAGCGCCACCTCCTAACCAGGCTAAAGCAGCGTTAACGGCGGCTGCACCGGAAAGAGAAGCAATCGCAGTACCTGTTGAGGCTGTTCCAAAAGTTGTGGCAATTGCCATTGCTGCTGCTGGCCCAAAACAGGCAACTCCTGCTCCAGCCATGACTCCTGCACCACCTGCTGCTGCTACATTGCTGTTATGAGCCGAATAAATTAGATCCCAATCTTTGCCAGTAATTTCCTTGAGCTGAAACTTCAGTTTTGTAACGACTTTGCTAAACTCTTTTGGCGAATTGGCCAACGTGTTAATGTAATTTTCGCATAGTTGGATAATCTCAACCCCCCGATTAACTCGCGTTTGATAAAGACTTCCAGCGGCATTTTGTAAATACTCACAATCTCTTTGGTACTTTTCTACTGCACGGCGCAGTCTATCTTGTGCCTCTTTTTTGTATTCGTGGTTAAACATTTACGGGTAAATACCTAATTATGAGGAGTTTGTGTTGATAACTCTGTCGAGCAGAAAACGGTACGTCGCAAGACGTGAGCCTTTCCCAAATTTCGTGTGTAAAATTAATCACGTTCCTGCTTTCCATGATACTAACCTAACTACCTTTAACAAAGAAACTAATAAGCATTAGGAATCGTGTTAGACTTTGATTATAAAAAATCTAGAAACATATCCCCTGCAATGGCATCCTCTAACGATCGCTTCCCCGAAGCTGCCCGCGACTGGGACTTAGAAACTCTTTACACAGACCTAGCATCCGCCAAGGGAAAGCGACTCACGCCCACAGAAAAACAACATCTACGGGGTCTACTCTGCGGCTACAGTCCCGCCGAAATTGCCGAAAGGCTCAGTAAAAACCCCAAGGGAATTGCCGTAGATTTCTGTAATACTTTATACCAATATGTAAAAAATCTTGTAGGCAAAGCTGATGAAAAGGTAGAAAACTGGAGGAAGATTTGTGAATGGCTGGAGGACGCAGGATATAAAACTCAGTCGTCTCCCGAACCTGAATCTGACGATTGTTTATCCGCAAAAATTATAATAAAAAAAGCAAATGTAGTTCTTGATAAAAATCAAATCATAGTTGATATAAACCTGCGAATAGTGGCCTCCTCACCTTCAGAAATCCCAATCATAGAAAAGTTTGATATTAATGGCAATGGTGCAAACTAAGGTAAGTACGATCGCACTCCTCATAACAAATCACACTTAAATACTTCCTTTATTCTTCAGTCCGCGCAGGCGGACTTTGTTTGTGTAGGCGCGGTTTCAACCGCCGAGTATCTTTTTAACATAATTTGCGACTTTAGATAGGGGCCAATTCTCCAAGCACGAAGTTATACTCCTAAAATCTATTAAAAGCGATCGCCCGCCCCAACCAAAATGTACGTCCAAACATTGCTAAAACCAGACGGCCGCCCACTCACACTCTACAGCCGCTACCCAATCCCAGAAGGAATCGCGGCCGTAAGTCCCAGCAATGAACCCGTACAGGCGAACCCGCACTTTCGCTGGCATCCTTTGCGGGGGGAATGGGTAGCATACGCCAGCCACCGTCAGGGAAGAACTTTCATGCCGCCGCCGGAATACAACCCGCTGGCTGCTACAATTAATCCCAAATTCCCGACAGAATTGCCGCCTGGAGATTACGATGTAGCTGTTTTTGACAACCGCTTTCCCTCGCTGACTTTGCAGGCAAAAAACGCACCTGCAAGTATTGTGGAAACTCTTCCTGCTAAGGGCATTTGCGAAGTCGTTGTTTTCACTCAAGATCCGCTGGCTTCCCTTGGCGCTTTGGAGTTATCTCACTTAGAATTGTTGTTAGAAGTCTGGGCCGATCGCACTTCAGTTATCGGCAGCAATCCCGAAATTCAATACGTCTTGCCTTTTGAAAATCGCGGCGTAGAAGTCGGAGTAACTTTGCACCATCCCCACGGTCAAATTTACGCTTATCCGTTCGTGCCACCAGTGCCTGCGCGGATGTTAGAATGTCAGTCGGTTTACTATCAAAAAAACAGTAGCGGTTTGCTGCAAGATTTGATTCAAAAAGAGATTGCGGACAAACAGCGAATTATTTATTTAGACGAAGAGGCGATCGCCTTTGTCCCCGCTTGCGCCCGCTACCCTTACGAAGTGTGGATTGCGCCCATCGCCCCCGCTGCCACGTTTATCGATCTTACCGAAAAACAGCGCCAATCACTCGCTAAAGCCTTAAAAACAGTCACCCTCAAATACGACGGTTTGTGGCACCGCCCGTTCCCTTATTTGATGGCTTGGTTTCAAGGGCCCACAGACGGGAAACCGCATCCAGAAGCGCATTTGCACGCCCAATTTTATCCGCCCTATCGATCGAGCGATCGGCTAAAATATCTAGCAGGAACCGAACTAGCCGCCGGAATGTTTGCCAACGACGCTTTACCCGAAGAAAAAGCTAAAGAATTGCAAGCAGTATCTATCGAATTTAGATTTTAGATTTTAGATTTTAGATTTAGGAAATGTTAACTAAAATCAGTGATTTTCTTCCTTCTTCCTTCTTCCTTCCCCCCTTCTGGGGCAGGGGGAGTTGACTTCTTCCTTCTTCCTTCTTCCTTCTTCCTTCTTCCTTCTTCCTTCTTCCTTCTTCCTTGTTTCATATATGATAAACTCATTAAACCCAGAAGTTGACTGCAAACTCGAATTCATCCGCAAAGCCTTAACCGAAACAGGAGCGATCGCCCTTCGCTTGCGCGGTACAGACTGGTTTGCTTGGGCCACAGCCGGCGGTTCCCATACAGTATTGCTAACCGCAGAAACCGGAGTTGCAGAAATATTAATTACCGCCGAAAACGCTTGGGTTCTCACCGATGAAATCGAAGCCCAGCGCTTGCAAGATGAAGAATTGCCAGCCAACTTTCAAATGCACATCTATCCTTGGGCAGATGTTTCACAGCGCGAAGCTTTTGTCAAAGAAAATACTGGTGGCGGTAACGTGATGAGCGATCGGCCAATTTATCCCAAAGAAACCCCAATAATCGCATCTTTACAGTCTCGCAAACAGACAATGATGTCAAGCGAATTAGAGCGATACCGGCGAGTCGGGCGTTTAGCCAGCGAAGCGATGACAGAGGTACTTTCCGCAGCAAAACCAACATGGACAGAATATCAGCTAGCGGGAGCCGGTGCTGAGGCATTGTGGGCGAGAGGTTTGCATCCAGCCCTGACATTAGTTGCTGGAGAAAGGCGTTTGCCGCTGTACCGCCACGCCACCGCAACCGCCGAAGAAATTGGGAGGCAAGCAATGTTAGTATTTTGCGCGAGGGGATGGGGTTTGTATGCAAATTTAACCAGATTTGTCAGTTTTGATTTTCTTGGAGAAAAGCATTCAGAGTTGCACCGACAAGTCAGAGAAATTGAAGCCGCCGCGCTGAATTCGTGCCGACCGGGAGTATCGTTAAATGCGGTTTATGATACCCTTAAAACTGCCTACGAAGAGCACGGATATCCTCAAGCAATTCGGGAACACCATCAAGGCGGAACTACCGGATATTTGGCGCGGGAAATTGTGGCGAATCCGGCTACTTCAGATATTTTGGCAGAAAATATGGCTGTGGCTTGGAATCCGAGTTTGTCGGGAGCAAAAATAGAAGATACGTTTGTAATTCACAGCGATGGAACGTTGGAAAATTTGACATTCGATCCGAATTGGCCGAGTGTAGAAGTAGCGGGAAGATTGCGGCCTGTACCGCTGGAAATATGGGACGATCGACCATTGTCCATTTAACTTATCGCTCTATGTCCATCTCAGGCGCGATCGAGCCATCATGACCTGGAAAACGATACTTTCATTTATTGTCAGTGCAACAGTCCTGACTCTAATGAGCGGTTGGCTGATGGTCGCAAATCTGCTGCCGATTCAAGCCGCGATCGACTACAGCGAGGCGGAGCGCAGTTTTGTGCAGATTTGGCTCCAGGTAGCGATCGTGATTGGCTTGGTCTTGCCTGGAGTTGCATTTTTGGTGTCGATACGTCACCCCAACCTGCGGGCTGTTTTTGGATTCTATTTGTTAGTTCTGACAATTCAAATTGTCAGCGAACAAATTTTCAGTCGCGTTTTTTCTTCTAGTATATTAGACATCTCCAAAATAGTAACATTTTGTGGTACAAGAAGATCGTAAAGCTTTTTTGAGACAGAAACATGAGCGACATCCTGAATCAT
>NZ_SRRZ01000280.1 GCF_013179805.1 Microcoleus asticus IPMA8
TGAACATTTTTTAGTGCCAAACTTATGGGAGGGTGCAGTAGTTGTTATGGATAATCTACCCGCTCACAAGTTGGGGACTATTGAACCATTGATACAAGCCGCTGGTGCTAGTTTACTGAACTTATCCCCCTATTCTCCCGACTTCAATCCTATAGAATTATGGTGGTCGCAACTCAAATCTTTTTTACGTCAGTTTTCACCAACAAGTACCACTCCGGGTTGACATAATACTTGCTACGGCCGTTGATTTGGTCAATCCTAAGCACTTTAAAAACTGGTTTACGAGCTGCTGCTACTGTACTTCATAAACCTGGAATATGCTGTAAGTCTTGCCGTCAAAAACAAGCCCAGAACTTTTGTGCTTATTTGGAGAAGCATCGCCGGCGGATTGTTAACTACGAGCAATTGTCAACAAAAAAGGTTTGCTTTGGAGGTTCCGGAGCTGTAGAGTCGGCAGTCAAACAAATTGATAGAAGGTTAAAAATTTCAGGAGCGCAGTGGTTGATGAAAAATGTTAATCAAATGCTTAAGCTTCGGTGCACCTTAACGGCTCAATATCCGTTTGATGCTCAAAAGCGCAAAACCGGGATGCTCCCTGAATGTTATCTGCTGTGGGGTGATGTTTGTGGATATGTTTGGGGAAATAAAAATAAAAGAATAGAACTACCCATGACAAATCAGAGAGAAAGACAAACATATTTTGGTGCCCTCAACTATCAAACAAAAGAATTTTTTGTTCGAGAAGATGAAGCGGGAAATTCAAAAAATACAGTTTTGTTTGTAAAATACCTTCAAAATCTCAATAATGGAGCTAGAATTTTAATATTTTGGGATGGGGCCAGTTATCATAAATATGCAGAAATGCGAAATGATCTGGGGCAGGTCAATCAAGATGCGAGAGAAATCTGAATGGTTGATAAGATGTGAATTATTTGCCCCCAATGCACCCGAGCAAAACCCTGTAAAAGATATTTGGCTCCAAGGCAAAAGATTTCTGAAAGAATATTGGTATCTCTGTAAATATTTCCCAGTTATTAAAAAAGTATTTATGCTGGTAACTCATTGTCAACTGTAAGGATTCAGGTCTAAGATTGGGGAATAAAAGAAGGCATAAATAAGTCACAAGAATGGGCAGATATAGCATCACGGAAAAAAGTCATTGCGCTTTTACCTTGAAACCGACAAGTCTGAATCACGGATAACAAATCAGCAGTTTGTTCAAACCGAGAGATTGACCGAGAACCGCCAGATACCTTACGTTTAGTCACAGCTAGTCGCACAGAACGTTCTGCCAAATTATTATCAGGAGGAATGTCCGGATGGTCTAAAAAATACCACCATTGATGTGCTTTCTCACGCAACGAGCGCAATAACAGTCCAGCAGCATGACCAACATGACCTTGCCAAGTATTTAACAATTCTGCCAGAGAGACCTTAAAGTCCCTCGCCCAAGTATGATAATCGAGTTCTTCAGGGTATTCACGCCATTTTCGATGTTGTCGAAATGCCTCATCAATTAATTCTAAGAACGCAGAGGCGACGACAGTATTGTTACCGTGACTAAGAAGAAGAACTTTCTTAAAATGTCGCCGTAGATGGGCTAGACATTTCTGCTGTGCTCCAACCAGCACACCGTTGTATACGCTAAAATCATCAGAACTCAACACTCCAGCAAACTCCGAACCCAGCATTGTTTCTAATTCGGCTCGACTACGAGTGTCTGCCGCATGGAATAGACAAAAATTTTTACCTGTCGCTGTCCATAACCATTCTTTAACTCCCTTGACACACCACGGAGTTTCATCCACATGGACATTAGCTTGTAACGGTGCCCATTTCCATAAGTCTTCAACGGCGGGCTTTATAGAATCGGCTACCCGCGCATTTGTCGCTTGTAATGTCCCTATGCCAATTTCAATTCCACCTAATTCTCCAGGGTAAACGCATCTTAACTTTAACCCAAAATATGCTACAGTTATCTCGGACTAATTTTTATGTAGTTTATAAGTATTATCAATGGCAA
>NZ_SRRZ01000281.1 GCF_013179805.1 Microcoleus asticus IPMA8
CACATTAGAAATCCCTTGATATTCAATTTTCCGCACTAGGTAGTCGGAACCATCGTTTTTGAAGGAGGTGGCGGCGTAGGCAGCGGTGGGGCTATCGTAGGCTTTGGTGGAGAACCGCAGTTCGTCAAAAGTAGCGCCGCCCAGAGAGTCTCCTACTATCTGGAATTTGAAACTGCCATCGGTGCGATCGCCAATGAAAGTCACTCCATTTGAAGACACACCGATCGCTTTTGGAGCGCTCGGAGCGTTGAGGCGAGCGATCGTAAAATTGGTGGCTGGTACCAGAACCCCATTATTAAAGATTTGCACGAAAGCAACTTCATTGCCTTGATCGCCCAAACCCGGACTTGTTGTGGGAGTCAATCCACTCAGGTCGATCGTTGTGCTAGTGATGTCTTGGTTATCTGCCCATTTCACCTTCAGCGCCTGAGATTGATTGGTGTTGGGGTTATGGTTGATTTCCGCCCGAATTTTCCTGGCGTCGGTGAACCAACCATCATAAGAGGATGGGACACCAATACCACCGGTACTGCCGTAGCTCAACCAGCTTTTAGGGTTTTCGTTGCTTGCTAAGGTGAGGTTGCTGATGACATTCGGGTTAAGGTAGTCAGTTTCCACGCCATCAAAAGCTATCCCAGACAGTTTGATGCCTTGATTCTGGGCGGCCGAAGGCCATTGTGCGATCAGGTCACTGACACTGCTGTAATTATTTGTTTGACCCAAAGAACCAGTAAGAGTCGGCGCGGGAGTGGGAGTGGGAGTCGGCGTCGGAGTAGGAGTCGGCGTGACTGTAGGATTAAATTCATAAGCGCCAATATCAACGATCGCACTTCCGTTATTATCACCATCTTGAGGGCGACTCACACCGCGCTGATCTGCAGCCGGCGCGCCCGCACCAGTACCCGTATCAATTGCCGGACTTCCTGTTAGCAGCGGCAGCACGAAAGCGCCGTTAATATTTTGCAAAGGGCCGAGTAAGGGGTCTGCGATCGTCACATTTGCCGTAACATTACTATCATTAGGATCTCCCACCGTCAGTTTAGCGGGAAATTGAAGATTGTTTCCCCCATCGATTAGCTCCCGTCCAGTGTGCTGCCTAGTTTTAAAAGAGTTACTTGCCGTATTCCTATCAAAAATCGAATTTTTGACAGTAATTGGCGATTTCACAGGATCGTTAAAAGTAGCAATACCTCCCGAAAATTCAGCGGTATTCTTAGCAAAAGTCGAATTGACGATGTTAGTCGAAAAGGAATCTCTGTTAGCGACAAGCATTCCTCCGCCCTGCTTAGCAGCGCTGTTGCCGGAAAATGTACTGTTGACAATGCTGATGTTTCCATTCCCTCCCGACCACAAACCGCCACCACCATCTTCAGCTTGGTTATTAGCAAAAGTGCAGTTTGTTACAGTAAAATCCGCATTTCCCTGACGGATAGCACCTCCCAAACCTCCAGTTCCTGCTGCATCCTTAACAGCTTTATTATTAATAAAAGTGCTATTTTCCAAGACAATTTTATCTGGCAAATAACCAAACAAAAAGGCTGCGCCTCCTTCTCTCGCTCCGATATTGCCATCAAAAACGCTGTTGCGGATAGCAATAGTTCCGGCAACAGGGCCAGGGGTTGCATTGGGACCCGAAGCATTAGCGCCATCGACGTAAACTGCCCCGCCAACGCCTTTATCTGTCTCGTTACCGGTGAATTTAGAGTTGTCGATCGTCATGCTGCCCAACAGGTTATTAACAGCTCCGCCGTAGCTGCCTTTGTTGTTGGTAAATTCGCTATCTGTGATAGTCAGAACACCCCCACTTTTGGTGGCGATCGCACCGCCACCGCGTTCGGTATTATCTGCTAGCGAACCGTCATTGCCGCTAAACTTGCTGTTAATTACAGTCGTCGTGCTGCGGAAACCCGTGTAAATGCCGCCACCAAAACCGGCAACATTATTATTGACTTGGCAATTTTCTAAAGTTAAAGTGCTGCTACTTCCTGTTTGAATGCCACCACCGGCGCTAGTTG
>NZ_SRRZ01000282.1 GCF_013179805.1 Microcoleus asticus IPMA8
GGAACTTGTTTTTAATTGCTGAAATCACCAGTTTATAGGATTCGTATGTCTATTTTCAGAATCCTATCAAATAAGCATTCAACACTTCTGGATGAAAACGCGAGCATTGTGTGAAGCCAAAAGGCGGGCGATCAATACTCCCACAGATTGAACGCGCATCAATCCGATCATAGGCTGAATTGGGACGATCACCCTTCCATACCAACTAGCGCATTCTCTCAGCCCTGGTGTGTAGAGTTCAATCCCTGATTTGCCGGACGGTTAGTGGGCTAACCACTGTGTCGCCAGCCCGCTACAAAATTCCGAAGGTTTGGAGAAGTTTTTCACTACCTTGAAGCGGGCTAGAACGCTCGCTTTTACCTGTCCACCTCCTTCAATCCATCCTCCAACAGCATCCGCACGATATCTACTTTCTTGCGCCCTGTCTTTGCCGCCAACATCGACAGTTTGCGGTGCAGAGTTTCCGACATATCCACGGTAAACCTGACCGTGGCTTCTTTATCGGGTGCTTGAAGTTTGCTCATCAGGCTAGGCTCCTTTGATTGAATAGGTACTGGGTCTGGTGCCAATGCTTCCGGTTGCGGTTGTATAGCGACTGGTAATGCAATTTCCGGTGGTGTTGCGGGCAATACAGCTTCTGGTGTTAGCGATGCTGCGGGCGTTGCTGCTGGCGATACAACTTGTCGTGGTGTTGGTGATGCAGCTTCCTGTGTACCAAAAACAAATTCTTCCATCGCACTGCCAAGTGGTTTGCGTTTCTTGCTACTCATTTCAACGCTCCCATGATTTCTTTAAACAGTCGGCTGTACTCTTTGCCAGAATCTTTGGCTGGTTGACCGCCCAAATCCCATACAGTAGCTGCTTGACCCGAAGAATCAGCAATCACTTGTTTTTGGTGAACGACCGATTTGAGCACTTTGATGGTGGGTGCAAGTTTCCCCAACAACTCCATTGCTTCGGTTTTGAGCTTTGTTCCCTTTACCGCACGACTGAGAAACATCACTGCTTGAGGCGGGCCTTGTCTTACCGATTGAGCTTGTTTGATGAGCCTCACCGCATCAGCGGCTGATTGCACGTCAATACCGCTCGGTTGAACTGGCACCACCGCTAAGTCAGCTCTCATCAAGATTGCCCTGGTTGCTTCACTCAAACCAGCAGGGCCATCCACTACCAGGTAGTCAACGGTAGCAGCTAAGTCAGTCAACTGGTCTAAGAGGTCATCCGGGCTTTGCAGTACCTGAGTAGCGATGCTCGGTTCCATTCTGCTGCACCACTGCGAACTAGACCGCTGAGCATCAGCATCCACTATCAACACTTGCTTGCCTTGCTGCACGAGCCAATGAGCGTAATGTACGGCTGTAGTGCTTTTGGCGCACCCGCCTTTCTGATTTACGAAAGCAACAATCTTTGCCATAGTTACTTACTGCATTATTTACTGCATTACTGAAATACTTAATACAGTAATATAGCACTTGTTTGGGCATCGGCTACTGATACAGGGTTGAATTGCTATGAAAGCCGATCGACTTATTCTTCTGGGTAGCCGTGCTTTTAACGTACTTCTCAAACCTTGCAGCTTCATTTTTATTACTTACTGCATTACTGCATTCATTCCTGCATTACTGAAATGCTGACTGAAAAACAACAGTAGGAGTAATGAGTGATAAGTACCTGTGGCACGACGTTGTAAGCTTGCAGAAAGGCAGACAAGCAAGTTGGGAGCAGCGGCAATGAGGCAAGGTTATAAAGGATGGGCGATCGCTCTGCTTTTGGTAGGGATTCTTAGCGGCTGCAACTTGACTGAGCCATCACCGCCGTCTCGGCTTCCTCAAATTGGTCGCGAGAAACCAAAGGTTCAACGTCCAACGCCGGCGTTGCTGAGTTAGAGTATGAATAGGAGGAATAATTTATGCAATGCCCAGAATGTAAATCAACCCATATCCGTAAAAACGGCAAGAAG
>NZ_SRRZ01000283.1 GCF_013179805.1 Microcoleus asticus IPMA8
GAATCACATCTGGTCGCTTTACCTTCACCGTTTTCAGTGCCATCCGCCCACTGGTAACGCTGCGAACAGTGTAGCCGAGTTTGAGGAGCGCCTCGCTTAGTAATTGTAGATTTTCTAGAAGATCGTCTACAATTAGAATATTACCTTTATTTTTCATTTGAGAATTAAAATTAATTGCCACTCCGGGGTTCTACTAAATCAAGAATCTGCTCAAACTTAAATTGACTGGCAAGTTTTGTAAGGGATTTTATCAAACGAGTTTCTGTTTTGGGAATTTCTCCTACAACTTGTAACACGAGGTTGGTATTTGCCTCAAGTGCAGCTTCGTATAATTGAGTAATCCATTCTTGAGTCATACAGGTTAAATCTTCCGATGTCAAGGGACGTGTTTCTGTATCATCCAAGACAGGAGATATTGTTTCTGCATAGATATATTTGACTCCCAAATGCTTAGCTAGTGCGTCAAAAATGGTGTGTTCAACGAAGGGTTTGCGAACAAAGTCATCACATCCAGCCGAAAGCACCATCGCCTTTTCTTCTTCCAACACACTCGCCGTTAACGCGATTACAGCCGTAGCATTGCCTTTGGTGGTAGATTTGATGTATTTTGTCGCTTCGTAGCCATCCATAACTGGCATCCTCATATCCATCCAGATTAGGTGCGGTTCCCATTCATCCCAAATGACGATCGCCTCTTGTCCGTTACTAGCTTCTTTCAGCTCAAATCCCAAGGGACTCAACAACTTAATTAGTAATTGTCGATTAATAGATTTATCATCGACTGTGAGAATTTTGTAGGTAAGTTGACCGGGCACCAGTCCCAGCACTCTTGAATATTCTCCTGTACTCTTGCTGTTTGTTTTTTGACCCAATTTGGTCTGAATATACAATTGGAAACTTGTACCTTTTCCTAATTCGCTTTCTACAGAAATATCCCCACCCATCAATTGCACAAATTTTCGGCTAATTGCTAAACCTAAACCCGTTCCTTCCTGCAGATCTTTTCCAGCTTGAGCTTGACTAAAGGCATCAAATAGTTTTGGCAGTTCTGCTGCTGCAATACCCACCCCAGTATCGCGAATACGGAAATGCAAACTAAAAACATCTGTGGTTTCTTGCTCTCCCAGAAAGACATTCAAAGTGATTTGACCCTGGGAAGTAAATTTGATGGCATTGCTGAGTAAATTAATTAAAACCTGACGCAGTTTTACTTGATCGGTACAGATATAGCGCGGCACATTTTCTGTTCGCTGGAATACCAAATTCACTCCGGCATTATTAGCCCGCAGATGCAACATATCTTCTAAATCATTCAGCAATATATGTAGGTCAAAGTCTGTAAGATTAAGGGTGGTTTTACCTGCTTCGATTTTTGATAAATCGAGTACATTATTAATTAACGTTAATAGATAATCACCGCTGCGATAGATAATTCCGGCATTCTCGTATTGTTCGGGGGGCATATTTGTGGCGCGTACCATCAATTGCGAAAAGCCGAGAATAGCATTGAGGGGCGATCGCAATTCGTGGCTCATATTGGCAATAAATGTACTTTTGGCTTGATTGGCGGTTTCTGCTTTCACTGCCAACTCTCGGGAAATATTCTCACTTTCCTGCAAAGCCATAGTACGCTGAATCACTCTTTGTTCTAATTCCGCATTAGCTTGTTGTAATTTCAAAGCCGCTTGACGATTTTCCGAAACAATCGCAGATGTCACCATCGTCGTAAGGGAAAGTACCCCCACAAATAAAAGTAGTAACAAAAGGGAATTACTAGCCAATGCCGCCTTATAAAACAATACGGTTCAGTTAAGGGCTATGCAGTGCTTGAAACAATAAATATAGGAGTATTCATTATGATTCCAGTACCTCTGTGTTTAACTTGTT
>NZ_SRRZ01000284.1 GCF_013179805.1 Microcoleus asticus IPMA8
TCGTGCACACTAGCTAATTTAGGATGATTACATTTACGTCAAGGAGCTTAACTACACAGAGGCTTTGATTGTTTTCGGAGATGTCTAATATTTTCTACGGCTTGCTGCAGACACTCAACACGAAAACAGCCTACAATGCCATCTTGGATATTTTGTATGATGCCATTACCGGAGATGCTATTTCTGGTTTTGCTGCGGCTCAACGAGATATGTTTAATTGGTGGTTGATCGAGGTAATTCCTGCTGCCTATTGTTTAAAGCTGCCATCTACTTTATATTCAAGAGAATGGGAATTTCCGCCGCTGAGCCAGTGCGATTAAGTGATGACAAAAGTAATTGGAAAAGAGTGCGTGTTGCTGATTCTAGTTAACTTAAGGCACGGTAAAACCTTTGAGCGATTCCCTACGGGATAGCTTCGCTTCACCCACTTTTTCCTCCTCCCTCAATCCCTTACACCGCATCAACACCCCAAAATCCCCCAAAGCAAACTAGAAGTTCCAATACGGATTGAAACTTCTAGACTCGTTTGGACAAGAATAAGGGGACGCACTCAAGAGCTATTTATCGTTTTTGTGAGAATTTTTGCCGCCTTCGCGACCGATCTCTGACATATGCTCCCGATCTTGGCTGACTGTTTCACCACCCTTGCGACCAGCCTCTCTCGCTTCCTCGGAAGTAAACTCATGTGCTGTTCCTTGTTCGTGGGCAGCTTTTCCGCCTTGGCTGGCAATTTCCCGCTGTTTCTCCTCATCCATTGAAGCGAATCCGCGGTTGCTTGTATCTGTCATGATGGAACTCCTTTATACTCAACTTTTTCGTTTTGCTTTACAGGTTAAAAAACTTGCCAAACCTGTTTTGTTGATGATAATTACTTGCAAGTTATAGGTAATTCTAAAAAAGTAAAAATATGGAAACCTCTATCTAAAAGAGGAGTTTTGAACTAATGATGATGTCGCTGTCAAAACCGATTTATTTTACCTAGCTCTACTAATTCAAGTAGCAGTTAAACGTCCCAAAAGGGTTTGTCAATCTTTTCCAGTTTCGTCATTCGGGCGATTCCCTTCGGGATAGCTTCGCTTCACGACTGGTTTGGATTCGGGCGAACCCTTCTGGCGCAAGAATACAGACAAAACCGCCAGTGTGCCGATCGACAAAAACTCACTCTGCCAGTTTTGAAACGAGTCGAACCAAAAGCGTGAAGTGCCAAGGTATTCTATAGCTGAGACAGGCTTTTCGCCGTGTTGTATCTGCTCTTGACTGTATTCCTTCGCCCCTCCCACCGCATGAAGGGCAAAGGAGAGAAAAAAGAGCAGAAAAAGTGCCAGAGTCAAAGAGTTTTCGTAAACTTTGAGACTCAAGCCTCCCTGACGAACCGGCCAGGGAGTTTTCGGATTCAGCTCTTGATTTCCAGGCTCAGCATCAACTGCCTCTTCTCCCTCAGGCTTCCTTGACTCCGGGGAACCCTTCTGACACAGGAAGGCGGTCAGCAGAACGTACATCCCCATGTGAAGAAACTCGCTCTCCTAGTTTTCAAAGACCGCTTCGATAAATTGACCGCTTCCAAGATACTCAACAACACAAATCTGCAGCTGCTGGCGATCTTTTTGTTCTTGACTGTAGTCGTGATAACCCGTGAGGATTTGACCTACCAGTGAGAAAAAGAACAGCCCAAACATGGCAAGACTGAGGCTGTTTTCTTGAAAAAAACCTCTCATAGGAGTGGGTTAAGGTTCAATACGGTTCACTTAAGGCTAGGCAGTGCTTAAAACAATAAAAAGAGGAGGATTCATTTTTATTCCAGTACCTCTATGTTGAACTTTTTTGGAGATGAATTTTGAAACAGGCTTTTTCACCACTCTTGG
>NZ_SRRZ01000285.1 GCF_013179805.1 Microcoleus asticus IPMA8
CTTCTCCCTCTTGAGTTGTTGAGTAACAGCTTGCCGGATATTTAAAGGCAGCTACTTTTAGATGCGCTCGTTTTTTAGTCTAAACTCCAGTTATTTGTATCCGCTCCATAGTCCGGACTGTTTTGATTTCATAGTCTTAACCGGTCGATTTTACGTTGGTATCTCGATCGCGGAATCGCCTTGAAACCCTTATTATACGGTTGGAAATCAAAAACTGCCCGAACTATTGCCCACTAAATTATAAGTTTGGGGTAGTGCTTTTATGTAACTGGCGTTTAGACTAAGCAGCATAAATTGACTCAGCTATGGCTGAGTTACTAAAAGAAAATATGGAAGAGGAAAAATTGGGATTTAGACCGAGTTCTTGAAGGCTTTTTTACGCTTGGAAGTCCCTTTTTTGACAATTGGACACCGAGGTTTTGTTGGCCGGGGTTTTCCTTGAGGCCATCCAGGAGACTTTCCTCGGGGTTTGGGAGGAACAGCCGGAGTACCAATCGCGGCTAAAACTCCTCCCATACTTTGGGCTACTCGTCCAGGTGTTAATTTGGTCATCGATTTCTGCCACGGTAAAGGGTTGTCAGCCACCACTGCACGCGCCAACCACAACTCCCAGGTTATTAACGGCATCAGATCGCTCCACCGTTCACACTGTTTTGGGCTGCTTAATTTGGGCAATGTCCAATGCAGCCGTTGCTTGGCCAAACGATACCAATGATCTATAGCAAAGCGCCGTAAGTAGAGTTGCCAAACTTCATTCAAAGGCAGTATTTCTTCACCCACCCAAGCTAACCAGAGAGGTTTGGCGAACTGTCCGCTCTCCTTCTTAAGCCGTTCAACCCGTATTAATTGCATTTGGATGTTAGCCGCCGCTTGAAAATGTTTATCCCGCCACAAACTAATTCGGAGCCTACCTAACTTTGGTGCATCAATTTCTATAGTTTCCGTTGGTTCTTCCCATGTGCTAGCATCATTGAGCTTAAACTTCTCGCCATGTTTGCGCGGACAACCTTTACCTGAATAAGGGGGCGGCGCACTCCACAAACATAAATTTGAGCGCAAACGCATTAATTTATCAGCTTGAATGCCCGCAGTCTTCAGGACAAAAGGGGCACAACCATACTCACTGTCTATGAGTACAATTGGTCGTGAGGGTAGATATTGGCTGACTTGTCGTAGTTGCCAGACAGCTTTGTCAATAGGACTTTCCCAACTGGTAATTCGTTCGTGCCGTAATGGTAAAGCCCAACTACCTTCGCTCTCGGGAACCCAAGCAATTGTACTGTAACCTTGGCCCAAAGTAATTGGTCGGTTTCCAGGGATATCCGTTGCTTGATGTTCAATTGTTCGTTCTTGCAGACTCACAGCATCTGGGCGCGGCCAACTGGTATGGTCTATGGCGAGTATGGGACGGATATCTTTTGGGATGTGTTTAATATATATCTGCATCAATTTACGCGCCCGCTGGACGGCAATCTTGTAAGGCTTCATAAATACTTGACCAGCGTCGGCGAAACACAGGACACAGGGACAAGTCAGCTAGACAGTGGACATGGCGAGTCAATAGGATGGCATCAGTCAATTCAAACGTCGCATCGTGGGCCCGACATAAATACTGATAAGCCGCTTGACGAAATTCTTTTAATTTGGCAAGGTGCATATTGGCAGCTAAGGGTGGGTGGTACTACTCTTAGTTTCTGCCAAGTGGGGTCTGCTTTTCAATTCAGACACCCTTTTTTTATCCCTGGAGATTTTACTTAGTCTAAACTCCAGTTATGTAAAGGATAGAGGATAATAGCTCTATGCCAATCTTTTGAGGAGTCTCATGATGAAACCCTATCTGATTTGTCCCACTTGTGGTTCT
>NZ_SRRZ01000286.1 GCF_013179805.1 Microcoleus asticus IPMA8
AACCCCGAATAAGCGCCACTTTTATCAACGGGGGATGAGGGCTGTAACTCAGATTAGGCCTAGCTCTTAGGTCTCTTTGTCACCCCCCCAGATTAATGGTTCAATAGCCCCCAACTTGTGAGCAGGTAGATTATCCATAACAACTACTGCACCCTCCCATAAGTTTGGCACTAAAAAATGTTCAATAAAGACTTCACAAGCTGTGCCATTCATTAACCCATTGAGCTTCATCATTCCTACTACTTTTTTTAAGCTAATTGCTCCGACAACTGTGAATGAGAACACCCCGATCAAATGGTTTTAAATCGTAGACTCTACTACCACATATTGAACGTGCACGGGTTCGTGTCAACCCCAATAAAACGCCCATTTCATAGAAAAAAACGAGGTTGTCAGGGTCAATATTTGTCTCTTTTTCCTAATATTCACACCTGATAATTTGCACTTTTTTAGTGGCAGACTGACTACTGCGTACGGTCTTTTTTTTTGCGTCAAATTTTGTTTTTGTAGTTCGATCCACATCATGCTTGGGCTGACAGCTTCGTTGTAGTCAAACGCCAATATTCACTTAGGTTCTGACAGCGTGCTATCCGGATATTTTTCTACCCTCTGGATCGATTCATTTGTGCGCGATTTTAACACATTTTTAAGACTTCCACCCTGTTGTTGGGGTTGAACGCGACCAGTCGTTCGTTTTTGTTTTAAGAGTTTTTGAACAAACCCTTTGCTTACATCAAATCTGGTGGCTACTTTTCTAATTGATGTATCACCTTGTTCATAAATTTTAACTATTTGATCGCGCAACTCGATTGAATAAGGTTTCATTTTTTTCGCTTATGTACTAAATACAGTGTATCATATACACATAGAATATGCTGTATTAGTAGAGCAAGGATTCCTCGCCCTACTAACAGCCTTAAAGCAGAGTAATTGCAGTCGATGCCGGAGCGCCGATCGAACCTGGGCCAAAGCCCAAATTCACCACCCCACCAGTCAAACCAGGAAGATTGTTAATCGTCAGACTAACGCTAGTTTGACCGGGCTTAAAGTTCACCGTGCCGGACGAAGGATTCACAGCAAATGGAGTAATGTTGTAGTCTACGTTGTTCACAGGTCGATCGCCACCAGGGGCAACAATCAAAAAGTCGATCGAAGCCGAAACCGAAGTATTGCCAGTCCGATTAATCGTAAACTCTCCAGAACCACCATCAATAATAGGATCGGGAGACGAACCGTAAAAGAAGAAAGTCGGAGGCACAGCAGTAGTATCAATAATGCTCAAAACTGCCGCTGACGGACTAGCCAAACTGCCACCACTCAAGAACAAATTCACCGTTTCAGTAGGCTCCGTGAGACTGTCAAATAAAGTTTGAACCGGAACTTGTACGCTAGCTTGTCCGGGTGCAAAATTGATCGCTTGAACCACACTGTTGTAATCCGGTTGAGAACCCGCAGCCAGAGCAGTACGGTCACCTGTGCGGAACGAAATCGTAGTAGGTATCGAAAGGTTCCCACTGCGATTAATCGTAATCGGCGCCGTGTTGCCCTCGTTGACGCTGTAAGTAGCCGCACTGAAGAAAAACGTGTTTTGAGCGGGCGTCGGCGTCGGAGTTGGCGTCGGCGTCGGCGTCGGCGTTGGCGTCACATTAGAAATCCCTTGATATTCAATTTTCCGCACTAGGTAGTCGGAACCATCGTTTTTGAAGGAGGTGGCGGCGTAGGCAGCGGTGGGG
>NZ_SRRZ01000287.1 GCF_013179805.1 Microcoleus asticus IPMA8
TTAACATGGGATTCATCTTGAGTTAACTAGAGTTTTTCTACTTTTTTCTAAACACGAATATAGAAAAATGAGGCTCGGTTTAGAGACCAGTCTCGTTTGATTTAAAAGTAGATTCTGCCGTCTGACAGTGATTGTATGGTGACAAGATAACATTTCAGTAAATTCACTGACAAGGCCCTGAAGCCAAAATTATGTATTTTTACTGTAAAGAATGAAACAGCAGCATCCAAAACGCACTGAAAATTTTTCCAATATGTTTAGCGTCCTACTAAATAGGGCTTTTCAAGCGTTTTAGATAACTTGGCGATTGAAATTACTGGTACACATACTTTCGTCCTGGTTCTTACGGACTAAGATAACTTACCGGGTTTTAAGCCCGGATTTGCTAAGTAAGACCACTTAAAAAAACAGAATACCCTGAACCCCAACTTCGCGCCTAGTTGTCGGGAGTCTAAAAGCTATTGGATTTTACGTTTAATTAAAGTGAGGTGCTGATAATTACCTTGTCAAGGGCGTTGTGAAGAAAACGATATCGAAAAAAAACATCCTAGCTGCTTTTCTGAAAAAACAGCTAGGATGTTTGTATGGCCAACTATTTCAGGACTTTAGCCTGCTGTTGCCAAAACCCGATTCTTAGTTTTGCCGATCGCCAAACATTTTTTAACAGCAGCAATGACATCTTCCACATCTGCATCTGTTAATTTTGCCGAAATCGGCAAGCTAACTGTATGCCGCCCGATGTACGCAGCATTCGGATAGTCTTCCGGCTGCCATCCAAACATTTCCTGATACACAGGATGTTCCGGCATACTCATGTAATGCACGCCGACACCGATATTTTCAGCATTCATAGCGTTGAGGAACTCGTCGCGGCTGATTCCTGCTTTGGCTTCATCTACCAGAATTGTGTACAGGTGATAAGCGTGAATTGTATCCGGTTCTGGCAAGGCGGGCAAAGTAATCGGCAGGTCCGCAAATGCTTCGTTGTAGCGCTGCCAAATCTGCTCCCGCCGCTGCCAATAAGGAGTAATTCGTTTCATTTGATGAATGCCGATCGCAGCTTGCAGATCCATCATATTGTATTTAAAACCGACTTCCACCACTTGGTAGTGCTTGTAACCCGAGTCTCCGAAACGCTTCCAAGCATCTTTGCTCATACCGTGCAGCGCTAAAATGTTGAGCCTGTCGGCGTCTTCTTTACTGGCCGCCAGAATCATTCCTCCTTCGCCCGTGGTAATGTTTTTGGTAACATAAAAGCTGAAGCATCCGAAGTCGCCAAATGTGCCTGCTTTACGTCCCTTGTACTCTGTTTCGATCGCGTGAGCGCAGTCTTCAATTAACTTCAAGTTGTGACGGCTAACAATTTCGCAAAGCGCATCCATATCGCAGGGACGACCCGCGAAGTGAACCGGCAAAATTGCTTTAGTTTTTGAAGTGATTTTAGCTTCGACTTGATCTGGGTCAATATTCATTGTCACCGGATCTACATCGGCCAGTACCGGTGTTGCCCCGGCGTGGACGATCGCATTAACTGTAGCGCAAAAAGTCATCGGAGTAGTAATTACTTCATCCCCCGGCTGTAACGAAGCAGCGAGGAGGCTCAAGTGCAGTCCCGCCGTACAAGAATTGACTGCTATCGCGTACTGAGAACCCTTGTAAGCATTGAATTCGTCTTGAAATCTCATGACTTTCGGGCCTG
>NZ_SRRZ01000288.1 GCF_013179805.1 Microcoleus asticus IPMA8
GTTTTTGACAAGATTACTCAACCGACAATCGTGCAACAAAAAGCTTTGGATTTGCTGGGTGTTCCCCTAATTTGTACCCAGTAAAACCGCAACCTAAATCTTTCAAAAGCTTGCTACCCCATCAATACGCCTTTTGTCAATGGGGGAACTTCAGTTTAACAGAGATGGCACTCAACCCATTGTTCCGAAGAAAATGGTCAAGCGTGTCGGAAGCCTTACAGGACTCTCAGCCAGACCGAGAGCAATTAATGAAACTGTATTTTCAGCAGATGTCAGGAGTAGAGAGACCAATCTTAGCAGTAGACCACACCGCGTGGGCGAGACCAGATGCACCAACCTTGAGGGAGCGTACCTATGAACATCAAGCCACTGCAATTCATGGCAATAAACCGATAGCAATCGGCTTGGGCTACAGCACAATTGCTTGGATACCCGAAGCGCAAGGGAGTTGGGCTTTACCCTTAAGACACGAACGAATCACCAGGAAAGGATACACCCATCAGTAAAGCGGCATGGCAGTTAGAACAAGTGATAGCAGGGTTGCCACAACGACCATTAGTATTATTTGACCGGGAATATGGCTGTGCCAGTTTAGTTTTGCAGACTGCCCATCTCAAAGCCGACAAGTTAATCCGGCTGCGTTCTAATCGCTGTGTATACTCTGCCCCACCAGCTTATTCTGGTCGAGGGCGCCCCCGTAGTCACGGGAAGAAATTTCAGCTCAATGACCCCCAAACTTGGTGGGCTGCTGAGGAGATGGTAGAATTAGATGACCCAAAGCTAGGACAATTACAAATCAGAAGGTGGGATAACTTACACTTTCGTTCTAGTGCTCAACATCCGATGACATTGATCTTGGTAGAGCGAAAAGCTCTCGGTAGTAATTGTCGTCAGGTTAAACCTTTATGGTTAGCATGGATAGGTGAAGGTGAGAATTCTTGTTCTCTTGAAGTAGTCTGGATGGACTATTTGCGCCGCTTTGCCATTGAGCATTGGTATCGCCAGAGCCAAGCAAACATTACATTGGACTCTACCCCATCTCAGCACCAAGCGAACAATGTGACCGTTGGAGCGATTTGATGCCTCTGTTAACTTGGCAGTTCTGGTTGGCTCAAGATTTAGTTCGAGACTATCACTTGCTGCGGGCAAAAACCTCTGACTAATTTGACTCCAGGACGGGTGGCTCAATCGCTTTTCCCACTTTTAGTTAAGATTGGCACTCCGGCTCTTGCACCAAAACCACGGGGAAAATCCCCTGGTTGGCCGACTGGTCAATCCCGAATAGGGCGCATTCGCTATCCAGTAGTGAAAAAGGGTCGGGGTCAGTTCCAAAATCATCGAAATTTGACTTCTTAATCACATATATTTAGCTGCACAATAGATTTTTTCTGCCTCAGTTTCTAGCTGAGCCAGCTTTTCTTAGTCTAAACTCCAGTCACAAGGCGGAAAAGATAACTACAACAACATTCAATTACTCCACAGGCATCGTCACGACACAAAAACAACAATGGGTATCAAGTCCCCTGTTGGAAGTACCCATATCAAGGGTCAAAATACAGAGGAGCCGGATGACGCGAAAGTGTCACGTCCGGTTCGTGCGGTTCGTTTCTACGAAACTAGCCTGTATGGGTTAGGGGATTAGAGCCTTTACGCCGCCTTGGGTGCAAGCCCTAAAAGATA
>NZ_SRRZ01000289.1 GCF_013179805.1 Microcoleus asticus IPMA8
GTTTTTGAAAAGCTCGACCCGAAAGTTTTAGAACAGAAGTTGACTCAATGGGTTAAACAATTAATTGGGCCAGTTCTCGAACAAGTTATCCAATACGGTTCATTTAAGGCTATGCCGTGCTTAAAACAATAAATACAGGAGGAGTCATTATGATTCCAGTACCTCTGTGTTTAACTTGTTTAGACCGAAACTTTGAGACAGGCTTTTTCACGACTCTTGGGTTGTTTCTCGGAACTCTTTCCGGTATATTTTGATCGAGAATCTCCCAAGTCAACCAAGTCAAAAAAAGGGAAGTTCTTGTGGTTGTAACCCCTGAAATTTTGGGAGCGCGCGACGAACAACTCGTAATGTTCCCGTAAAAGAAAGACGCAATGGTGAAATGCTTGCGTTGCTTGCCGCTTGAAAAATTAATGACCTTACAGCCCAATGTCCTAGTAGTAAACCATAAATTTCTTGTACCACTTCTTTCGGTCTTTGAGAACGAATATGAGTTTTTCGTCCCCATAAATGTACTTTGAGTTCATCAATAGTATTCTCGACTTCCCAACGTTGATGATATTCACCAGCAAGTGACGGGGCTGGAAATTTTTTAGCGTCCAACAAGCTGGTAATTAAACGATATCTAATTTGGGCTTCTGGACGGTCATAATTTTCAATTTTGTACTCAATTACTCTTACCTGTATTGGCTTAAATCCTTTTTTTCTTAGTTTGCCTGATGGATAAATCCAACTCAAATATGAACCATCATCTAATTGTGTTTCGTTTAAGAATTTAACGTTGGATGGAATTCGCACTCTTCTACTCACAACCTTTGCTGACTGTGGCTTCTACCATCGCATAAGAATGTAAGCCTCTATCCCACATCAATAGCATCCCCGGCGTTACTGAGCGTAACAACTTTAACGCTCTTACTCTTTCTCCCATTTTATATGGACATATTAAGGCATCAAATATTAAATGTGTTCCTGCCTCTACTAAAATGACTAATCTAGCTTTTGGGAACGCAGCTCTCGTACCGGGACGGCTACCCGGACGACCAAAAACCCTAGCATTTTCATCACTATCTGGGATATCTAAGCAGGTTCCATCTATTACTACGACCCTGAGTTCGCTGATAAAAGCTCCTACTGTTTCAACTGTAGCCATTGGTCGCACTAATGAATGAAACAACTGTCTCATCACGCCTGCTCCTAATCTTTGTCTGGCTTGAGTAATTGCCGATTTACAGGGAAACCGCCAATATTTACCAATTTTCACCCATGCTTCATTAAGACCATCAATTAAATTTTTTAAGACATCCCGCATTGAATCTTTTGACCACAGACTCATTGCTATTACCAGACACACTACCAGTTGTGCTGGCAGGGCACGATGACGTTTCTCTTCAACATTTGTTTTCGCAATAGCTTGTTCGATGGCACTTGCTGGAATTGCTATCTCTATGGCTTTGAATATCTCCTTACTTGGGATTTTGGGAGATACTAATGAGAATTCTTTGAGATGCACCTTACTTGCTCTCCATTTTTGGACACCATACCTAATTTACCACTATTTCAGCCTTAACTGAACCGTATTGACAAGTTATCCCGATTGATGGAAAAAGCCTCCGAGGTTCTTATGACCGAAAAACTGGGGAAAAGAATTTACATTTAGTGACAGCGTGGGCG
>NZ_SRRZ01000029.1 GCF_013179805.1 Microcoleus asticus IPMA8
ATAAGTTGACGTTGGAAGTTATTGCTTCTTTGACGGGATGGGAATTTATTTTAGATGCTCTATCTGTAGCATGACTTTAGGAAATTGGTATAAGTCACAAAAAAAAGCGATCGCGCTTCCTCACAGAAGAAGTGCGATCGCTTTTTTTAACTTACGTGGTGACGAGATTAGAAGCCGATCGGCAGGAGGGGATAGCTATCCTGGAACTATACACCTGCGTTTTTTCTCTGTTTGCGTTTATTGGTGACTCCCCAAGCAGCAAAAGCCAGGGTACCTAATATAGTGCAGGGTTCGGGAACCGGTTCAGCGGCTGATTGAAGCTCAAAATTAGCTACTAGGGAACCAGTGTTGTCATTGTAATATCCAGGTAATCCTTGAACATTGAATCCATCTGCGAAACCCAGAAAGAGCCGAGTTGCTTGCTCAGGTACTAAAAAACGCTGTATATTTCCCAAACCACTACCTGTTAAACCATCACCAATAAAGAAAGTTTGGTTGAGCAGGGGCGATAATTCCGCAAAGCTGGTATTATTTGTGAAATTAAGAGGTGATGGTCCTGAACCTGTGGGTTCAGAATCATTGAGAAATACGCCAACTAAAAAAGCAATCGCGTTGTCGTTCCGTAGCCCAGAAATTCCGCCATAAGACGAGATATTTGTACCCGACAAAAAAGCACGCCCATCTCCACTCACATTAGAAACTAGGGGAGAACCCGAATAACTAACATTTCCACTAAAGTTTGAGAAGGTAAGCACTTGACCTGCGGCAGCAGCAAAATTATACAGGGGTGGAAGTTGTCCCCCAGTACCACCGCCGGGAGCTGGTGAAGATGTCTTACCTGCGCCAAATATGTTAGAACCTCCTGAGATATTAAGCTGGGCAGCTTTGACTGGATTGACATTGGTTACTGCTAATCCTAAACCGATAGCAGCCAAAGTATTAACGATTTTTTTTGCAACGTTCGTCATCTAATGTTTTCCCTGGTACTTGAGATCCTATCTGACAGCTAGCAATAAGCTGCTAGCTGATTTTCTAAACTTGTTTGTTAGCTTTCGCTGGTACTTAAGTTATGTTTAACATAACCGTAAATGCTTTGATCTAAGTGTGATCTCGATCGTCAGGGAAGGTGATAAAGTAATCCCCAGCCAGATGTGAGAACTTAGAAAAGTGATAAATCAGGCGTCAGACCCGACCTATGCTAAATCCGTTGAATGAGTTTATCGAGTCGAATCCCGATACCCGTGAGTTGAAACCAGCGGTTGCTGTAAAGATGTTTCTGCAAGGTTATAAACACGCCTGAGATGCAAGGAGTTTTCGGTGTAAGTTGTGGATTTATTAGCAAATGGACACACTGTTATCAACAAATGGGATATCCGCGCGAAGACTGGCCTATAGAACCCATTTGAGATCTATTGCTATTGCTGTAAGCCTTATTCCAGATGGATTTCAACTTTTTTGCCACGATCGCCACATGGTTTCTCGTCTTGTGGCTATTGAGTTATGTGAGACGGCTTGTTTATCCGCCTTATTTTTTAAGAAAAGATCTCAAAAGGGTTCTATAAGGGTTCTGTGGGATATTTAAAACCTGATGAACGGGCTGTTATCATTGGTTGGCTACAAAAAAAAATTATTAGAATTTAGAAGAACTAAAAGCTTATATAGAGTCGCGGTATGAGATTGTTTTTAGTTCTCAGCAGAGTTACTATGAGATTTTTAACTCTGCTGGCTCAACAAAAGAAAAAACATCAGGAACGTAATCCCAAAACTGATCCTGAACTGTTCAAAAAAAAAAAGAAGAATTGAGCCAATGGCTAGAAGCTCATCGCAATGAAATCGAATTAGGTGAATTGGTAGCTTTGTTTCAGGATGAATGTCATATTCTTTGGGGAGATATCTTTGGCTATATTTGGAGCAAGAAAAATGAAAGACTGGAAGTCCCAATTGTGAATGAGAAAGAGCGACAGACTTATTTTGGCTAGCGTAAATATTGCGACGGGTCAATGTCTGATCCAGGCATACTCAAAGGGAAATGGAGAACATACTATTCAATATTTAAAGTATCTGATGAGCCAATATAACGACCAGCGGATAGCATTAATTTGGGATGGCGCTAAATATCATTCTTCTTTGCTAGGTTAAAGACTTTTTATCATTGTGAATAATCGTGCAAGAATAATCTGATTGGAAAATCACTTTTTTGAGATTTGCACTCCTAAGATCCGACTCATAATCCAATTGAAGATATTTGGTTACAAGCACTCACAATGGATTAGTAAGTGCTATCATATGTGTCAGACCTTGGCTGCAGTCAAATATATATTTAAGTTAGTTACTCATTATCAGATATTTGATTTCGCCAAGCTTCATACTTATGGTAAATTCTCACAAATCCTATTATAGGATTGCTATAGTATGAAACTAGCTTCTAGAGCAGTGTGAGGTTTTACGCTCAATATCAGATTGTTGCTTTTGTAAGGCAGTTTGGGTTCAACAGGAGGTAATGACGATCGCAGCGATATCAGATTGTTGTCCTTGTAAGGCAGTTTGGGATCGAGCAAAAGGTAAGGACGATCGCCCCGATCGCCCAACCAACCCAGAAATCCTGTTTCAGCTTCATCGGCATTCATCCAAATACACCACATAAATTGCTGTTAGGCCTACAACAGAGTGAACCGTCTCCTGTAGACTAAAACCGTAGTTACTCTGTCAATCTCTTTGAGGAAAACCAGTTTATGAGAGGAGTATCGGTGATGGAGTCGATTGTAGCGCAAGCACCTCCCTTGGGCAGCAATCCTGCTACAAATAGCCAAGCGGCAGGAGTTATTCCTGAATTGGTCATCATCTTGATCATTCTGCTGCTGATTGCAACTTTTGTTGCACTCGTAACCCAACGGTTGCGAATTCCTTATGTGACGGGCTTAGTGTTAGCAGGCTTGCCCATTACGGAGGTCTTGTCGCGTCGAATTGGTTTAGACCCCTCTTTAGTATTAAATCTTTTCCTACCAATTCTGATTTTTGAAGCAGCTATCAATACTGATATCAGCCGTCTCCGCAGCACCTTTAAGCCGATCGCCCTGCTGGCGGGTCCAGGCTCTATCTTTTCTTCAGCAATTATCGCTGTTCTGGTTAAATTTGGGCTGGGGCTAGACTGGATTCCAGCGTTGCTGATCGGAGTCATTCTGGCAAACACTGATACAGTCTCGATGATCGCGGTTTTTAAAGAGATCCGCGTGCCTTCTCGATTGTCCACCATTGTTGAGGGAGAAACTCTGTTCAATGATGCGGCTGCTCTAATTTCATTTAATTTGGTTTTGGTAATTTATGCGACAGGCTCTCTCACCGCTATACAAGGCGTGAAGGAACTGCTCGTGGTTGCCTTAGGTGGGGCAGTGGTCGGGGGTGTTTTAGGTTACTTGAGCGTGCCGATATTTGTTCGCTTAAACGATCCGTTGAGTAGCCTTTTGCTAACCGTCGCTCTCGCATTGGGAACCTTCCAAATCGGACAATTTTTAGGCGTATCGGGCGCAGTGGCGGTGGTCATCACCGGACTTGTTTTTGGCAACCTTGGGCTGCCTCGCAGTTCGTCTGCCTCGGATCGGATTACCTTGCTGAGTTTCTGGGAATACGCTGGTTTTGGCGTCAATACGTTTATTTTCCTGCTGATTGGAATTGAAATTAACCCGCTGACGCTGTGGAGAATTTTGCCATCCATTTTATTGGTCATTCTGGCCTATCAACTGGGACGGATTCTCTCGGTCTATTTGTTATTAGCGGGTCTGCGTTGGTTCGATCGCCCCATTCCGCTACGCTGGCAGCACATTTTGGTTTTAGGGAATATTAAAGGGTCTCTTTCAATGGCCTTAGCTGTTGCGATTCCCTTGACCCTACCAGGACGGGATAACATCATTGCCCTGGTTTTCGGTGCAGTTTTATTCTCCTTGGTCGGACAGGGATTAAGTTTACCGTGGATAGTAAAACGACTAAAAATTAGCCGTGTTTCTGATGTAATGCAGGAAGCTGGGCAGTTACAGATTCAGTTGATCGCTTCCAAAGCGGCTCAAGATGAGCTAGATAGTTTGCTGAAATCTGGCGTGTTGCCGAAGGCAGTTTACGAGGAGTTATGGGCATCGTATCAAGCACGAGTAGCACACTCTGAGCGAGTGCTGCGCGATCTCTACAATAAACATCGGGCCGGTCAAATAGAGGGCGATCGCAGCGGGCTAGATACGATTCGACGGCGATTGCTTTTAGCAGAAAAAGGAGCCGTTAGCGATGCGCTCCGCAAGCGAATTGTTCCAGAGGATCTGGTTCATCCTTACATCAAAGATTTGGATGAGAAACTTCTAACGTTGGCAGATGACTAGCGCGAATGCCGAGGTAATCAATCATGGGGTGAACTAGCTCTGGACGGGTGACGACGAGAATGGTAGAGCCTGCTTCAAGAACAGTATTGCCGTTCGGAATCTCCAGATTGGCGCAGGCATGGCATTGATAACCAATAATCAGCGAACCTGTGGGAAAGCGGGGGTCTTGAGCAATTTGAGCAACGGTGCGACCTGCCACATTGCAATCGCCTGGAACTGGCAGCTTTAGCACCTCGACTTGTCCTTGTTCAAAGTGCATCATCGACTCGATTTGAGGGTATTCAATCGCATTTGCCATTGTTGCGACTGCCAAATCAATCGTGCTGATGATGTGACTGGCTCCGGCAAGTCGATAGGCTTCCATGAATTCGCGATCGCGCATTCGCACCACAATATGAGAAATGCCATAGCTCCTAGATAGGGTAATCAGCGCTAAATTCAGTGCATCATTCCTCAGTGATGCAACGACTGCGCTTGCTTGTTTAATTCCGGCTTCCAGAAGAACCGTTGTGCTAACTGCACTGCCTTCAAATGCCATCACTCCGATTTTTTCACGAGCAAAGCGACAGGCAAGCGGGTCAACATCAATGATGGCAACCGTATGACCGACTTTTAATAACTGCTGGGCTAAATCCAGCCCCATCATTCCTGCTCCACCAATTAATACGTACATGACTATTTGTCACCCCAAAAATGAACTTTACAGATCGCTCGTAGCGATCGATCTTGTGTTGAGTTTCTATCAGTTTAATCGGCTTGTGGGGTGGCTTATACCGGGCTTACTTATTACCTGTTCCACAGTTAATTTAATCTGCTTTTGGGGTAGGCATTGCTAGCCCGCCCCTCAAGGGATGTTCCTCAGTTACGTGCGTAGCGGGAACCCTACATAATCTTAGGAACTTTAAAAAACTCCCCATCGCGATCGGGAGCTCCCTCCAAAATATTTTCTCCGTTAGCAAAAGGTTGCAAATCGTCCGATCGCATTACATTGCTAACATCGATCGCCCGCGTTGTCGGCTGCACCTTACTCGTATCCAGTTCGCTCAACTGCTCGAAATAATCCAAAATACCGTTCAGTTGACCCGTAAACTGCTCTTCTTCTTCAGGCGTTAATTCCAATCTAGCTAAATTCGCTACTTTCCGCACTTCTTCTCTGTCAATCATAAAAATTGGGAATTGGGAATTCGTTGGTTGGTTGTTATTGGTTATTGGTTATTGGTTACTTGTTGGCTATAATAACGAATAACCAATAACCCAGGAGAGCATATTGTTAATAAAAACTCGCCTTAAAAATACACATCAATCTGCGATCGGCCACTCGTCTTCAGCCAATTTTGCACCTCAATGTAATTGTTCGGGGCCAAGCGAATAGCCTCCTTCCAATAATCCGCAGCTTTATCAAACAGCCCTTCCGCAACTTCAAAATTGCCAGCTTCCTTTTCCTTTTCCCCTTGATAGTGGTAAATCACAGCAATATTATTCAGCGCTTGCGGCATTCTCGGATTGAGCTCTAGGGCCTCGTCGTAATACTCCAAAGCTTTATCGTGTTCGCCGTTGCTAGTATGGATCAGGCCCATATTGTACAAGACATAACTGCGATCGTAAGGATCTTCCTCCAACTTCAGCGCTTCATGATAATTGTCCAGCGCTTCAGCATATTCGCCATCTGCTTGAGCTGACATACCATCCCGATAATAAGCAAAAGCTTCCTTCGCCTGCTTTTTCGCCGGCATAATCTTCAGGATGATATCAGCCATTACCGTGAAACTTTTGTCAATAAAGTTATCGTTGCGTTGAGTTCTTGGCATATGCGATTCTTTGGTTAGCGGCTAATCAGAAAAATTAGCCTGTAAAGTTTTCCTATTAATAATTGCGCAACTGTTTTAGTTGGCAGTTGTGTTGAGAGCGCTAAAAAGCCTACTCGATCGCAAGTGCGAACCTTAAAACACGCCCTTGGGTTTAACTCGCACAAGCTCTATCTATTTTATAGAACTCTTGCAAGACTTGCAAAAAAACTAGATTTCTTTAACATATCTCTGGCACTCTACACAAAACTTACAAAAACCGCGCTGAAGGGAAAAGTTCTGCTGTAGCGTGCAGGGGCGATCCTCTTCGAGAGCTTTCCTTCGGCTCGCTTCGCTAACGCCAACGGGCGATCGTCGCGCACCGTACCTTACTAACTTTACCCACAATCCCCCGCCGTTAGCCCTTTTGAGAAACCAGCAAATAGCCTGCCGAGGAGAAATTAGATCGCAAAGTTTTATTAAGCTATGCGGGTTTAGCCAACACTTAAAAGTTATTCGGCAAAACACTAGCAATATTTTGCCCCAAAGTCAAGGGCATCTTCAAAAAAAATCAGAAACCAGTACACCAAAACCAGCTCGAATTCCCGCAATATATAATAAAAATAACCGGGTAATTTTCACAGAGAGAAACCTATGGCTCCGAATCCCACCATTATGCAAGCCGTCGAACAACTTGGCTACCGCGTTACGGTTGGAGACGTGGCGGCAAAAGCTGGATTAGATGTCAATTTTGCGCAGCGAGAACTGTTAACCCTCGCCTCCGAAGCAGGCGGCAACCTGCAAGTAGCAGAATCCGGCGACATTGCCTACCTATTTCCCAAAAACTTTCGAGATATTTTGCGAAACAAATTCTTGCGCTTGCAGTTGCAGGAATGGTGGCAAAAAATCTGGCGCATTCTATTTTATCTGATTCGGATATCTTTCGGTGTAGTGCTGGTAGCTTCTATCCTCTTAATTTTTGTTGCTATCACGCTTTTACTCTCCAGCAGCAGCGACAATAACGGAGGAGGAGGAGGAGATGGTGGGGGCGGCAACAGAGGCGGTGGCTTTTTC
The DNA here is from genome assembly GCF_013179805.1 of Microcoleus asticus IPMA8. Lineage (GTDB taxonomy): Bacteria > Cyanobacteriota > Cyanobacteriia > Cyanobacteriales > Microcoleaceae > Microcoleus > Microcoleus asticus. The sequence goes on from NZ_SRRZ01000029.1 coordinate 7,223, forward strand.
TTTTTTCCCTACTTCTGGAACGACTTACTCTGGATATTTTACTGGAACCATGACGAACCTTACTACCAGCGATCGCGCTTAACTGGCCAAAAACCCCAGATGAGTTTTCTGGAAGCAGTTTTCTCCTTTCTCTTTGGAGACGGCAATCCCAATCACAATCTAGAAGAGCGCAAATGGAGCGATATTGCCACGGCAATTCGCAACAACCGAGGCGCCGTCGCCGCCGAACAAATTGCCCCGTATCTCGACAATCTCGGACAGGGATACAGCCGAGAATACGAAGAATATATGTTACCTGCTCTCGCCCGTTTTGACGGCCGCCCCGAAGTCAGTCCCGAAGGGCAAATAGTCTACCATTTCCCGCAATTGCAAACCACAGCCGTCCAGAAAAATCCTCAACCAGTAGCAGCTTATTTGCGAGAAATGCTGTGGCGTTTCAGCAACGCCAGTTCTGGACAAATCATGCTCGCAGCAGGGTTAGGAGCCGTCAATCTTGTCGGTGCGTTAGTTTTAGGAAATTTATTAGCTAAAAGTGCGATCGCAGGCGGATTTATCGGTTTCGTCAGCGCAATTTATCCAATGCTCCTGATTTACGGCGTCGGATTTCTCGCAATTCCTTTAATTCGCTACTTCTGGATTCAGTGGAAAAATAGCCGGATAGAATCCCGCAATCAAGAGCGTCAGCAGCGAGCGAGGTTATTAAACGAACCCGATGCCAATTTGCTCCAAAAACTGGCTTACGCTCGGGAATTTGCAGGAGAAAACCTTCTGACTGAAGAAGACTTAGCTTATACAACAGAAACCGAGTTAACCCAACAAGAACTAGAACAGTCAGCAAAAATAGATGCCGAATGGCAGCGCAGAATCGAACGCTCGGAAAACTTGTAATACTAATGACAAAAAATAGTTGTTTGTTGTTAAGTTAGGTTGAACTAAAATCGGGGAGATTTTTCAATAATAGACAGGAAGCCTGTTCCACAATAAAATATATTGGTTGCGGAACGGGCTTTTATCTCGTTGCTAAGAAGAGTGGAAAATGTCAATCTTTATTGATGTCATAATTTTTTATACTCCAATTTTTTTTAAATAATCTTAGGGCGTTTAAAAATTAAACAATTTTGGTCATACTTCGAGTCGTGATACAAACTCACAAGTTCCCACCCCTCCTCCCCCAACTGGTTGACAAATAGATGCAGCGAGCCTTGTTTCCAATCTCGCTGTTCTTCACCGTTTACATATAAACTAATAAGCTTGTTTCCAAAAGGATACATATTCGCATCCACAAATAAATACTCCCACTTTTGCATAGCAATCCTTAATGTAGTTAGCCATCAGTCATTAGTCATCAGTCAGTCGATTTTAGATTTGAGATTTTAGACTTCGGTGCGATCGCTCAGTCGAAAGATTTGACATTTACTCAACAGATGAATCTGGGATGTTGAACAAGAGTCTAAAATTTTCATCTATCCAGGACAGGAGTTGGGGGCTTGTATCCGTTTTTGGGCGGGGTCATTAGTCATTAGTGATTAGTGATTCCCAATTCCCCCTTCCCAATTCCCTGTATTCACGACACGGAAGTCACGGATACAGAAATAGCTGTTTTTCCCTTCTTCCTTCCCCCTTCTTCCTTCTTCCTTCTTCCTTCTTCCTTCTTCCTTCTTCCTTGCCCCTTCCCAGCAGTTACTGCACTGCAATTCTAGCCAAAGTAGCACCCCGGTAATAGTGCAACAAAATCTGCTGGTAGCCGTATCCCTGCCTGGCCAAATTATAGGCCCCCCACTGACTCATTCCTACAGCGTGACCGAAACCTTTGCCAGCAACTTGAAAACCAGTAGGAGCTTGGTTGCTATTCCTTGGTTTCCCACCGCCGGCATACTGAGGAATCACGGTAAAGCGGGTACTCCTCAAACTTAAAACCCGGCGTAAATCTGCGCCGGTCATGACCCTAGAACCCCCATCTCCAACTACTTTCATCCTCAAAACGCTCCCGTAAGCCGTAGTCCGTTCTGGCTTTATCGAGATCACATTGCCCACGCCAGAAATCTTGCTGCTGATTTGGGCGCGAGAAAAATTTTCTTTCCACTGGTAAACCGGCGCCCCTTGGTCGAAGTCAGGAACAGCACGGAGGTAAGGCAGCGGTTCCGTCCAAACATCCTCGACATTTTCAGTATGTCCCCCAGAGGCAGAGTGGAAAACGGCTAAAATAATCTGACCGTTGTAAGCCAGAACTTGACCGGCGGTTGCATCGACTGCGGAATAAGTGCCAGAAGATTCTGTTTGCAGTCCTTTGTAAACCTGCGAAGACTGAGTATTGTCCACGTCGTAAAGCTCGGTGTCGCTTTTGAGGCGCTGGTGGATAGCGTAGGAACGGGCGGCGACAGCTTGGGCTTTCAAAGCTTCAATAGGCCAATTGCCACTCATTTCGGCGCCGAGAACGCTGTAGAGATACTGTTCGATATCGACGTAGTTAACGGCAGTCAAGCCTCCTTTTTCGGGAACTAGAAGCGTGCGTCCCCGATACCAACGATCGCCAATCCAGACATAACCGTTCCCCGTCGGCTCGATCCAAACTTGGTTGGCGGCCCAGCGACCGATCGCCACTTTTCCCGATCGAAATTGAGCCGACTGAGAACTGTTTCCCGACAGTTCGCCCAAATTGCGCCCGCTGCCGTCGCGGATTGCAGCCTTAGTAGAACTGCCGACTTTTATCTGACTTGCCCCGTCTTGTACCGCAACTCGCAAAATCAGCGCGGCCTGGGCTGGGGCTACCATTACCAGCCAAAACAACAACGAAATCCAAAAGTAGCGTTTTTTTAATGTCGAAAGAACGGAAGCAAAAAATACTCCTGACTGCATTTGAAAATTTTCCTTTTATGCTGTATATGTTTGACAAGTTTTAAGGGGAAGCTGGAGTTCGGGAAAAAGGAAGAGGAACGAAAGAAAGAAAACGTTAGAATTGGGTTTGGCACTCTGTGCCGTTGTCGAAAATGATTTTAGCAACTAGATGTTCGCAGGAACAGCGATTTATCCCGGTTCCTGGCTGCGACTATTTCCTGTATGTCGGATTTGCCGCACTCTGGATATATGTAACATATTTTTAAAGACTTAATTGAGGTGATTTGACTCTTGCAGATTACATTTCTCGGAACTAGCTCCGGCGTCCCCACGCGATCGCGCAACGTTTCCAGCATTGCCCTCCGGTTGCCCCAGCGAGCGGAACTGTGGCTGTTTGACTGCGGCGAAGGAACTCAGCACCAGTTTCTCCGCAGCGACCTAAAAGTCAGCCAACTAAGCCGCATTTTCATCACTCACCTGCACGGCGACCATATTTTCGGCTTAATGGGTTTGCTGGCTAGCTGCGGTTTGGCGGGGAATGTCAAGCGCATCGATCTTTACGGGCCTCCGGGACTTGAAGAATATTTGCAAGCTGGCGTTCGCTATTCTCAAACTCATTTTTCTTACCCGGTTAAGGTACACAAAATTCACGAGGGAGTCATCTATGAAGATGACGAATATATTGTTAGCTGCGGCCCTTTGAAGCACCGAGTTACTGCTTTTGGTTATCGAGTAACTGAGAAAGACCGTCCGGGACATTTTGATGTAGAAAAAGCCAAGGCTGTGGGTATTCCTTCGGGGCCGCTTTACGGTCAATTAAAACAAGGAAAGACCGTAAAGTTATCGGACGGGCGACAGTTTAAAGGTACGGATTTTTGCGGCCCGGATCAAATCGGGCGCAAGTTTGTGTATTGTACTGACACGGTTTTTTGTGACGGGGCGGTGGAATTGGCGAAGGATGCTGATTTGTTGGTGCATGAAGCTACTTTTGCTCATCAAGATGCTCAAATGGCCTTCGATCGCCTGCATTCAACTTCGACTATGGCGGCTCAAGTGGCTGCGATCGCTGGGGCGAAACAGTTAATTATGACGCATTTTAGCCCGCGTTACGCTCCGGGGAATGCGATCGTCCTAGATGATTTGCTCAAGGAAGCGCAGGCTATTTTTCCGAATACGAAAATGGCCTATGACTTTTTGACTTACGAAGTGCCCAGACCTGTTTAAAACTAGGGTTAATCTGGCGTGAGATGTGACAGCTTTTTCAATCAGGGCGATCGGGGCGGGCAAGATGCCCACCCCACAAAAACATTAGTCACTTGTGGAACAGGCATCTTGCCTGTTGCTTAAATTAGTGCCACAAAAACATTAATCTCTTGTGAAACACGCATCTTGCCTGTTGCTTAAATTAGTGTACCTACAACATTTAGGACTTACGCACTGTCAGGGAATTATGTCCTCCTGAGCGTAGCGAAGGATCTGTTAGAGGGTTCAGATTCCCACCACACAATAAAATTTTAAATATCAATGACATTGATAATAATACCAGTGTAAACTATATTAAACACAAATATTGATTAAATTTACCATGACTGAATTGGCATTCGCCTTAAAACTAGCATCAGGACTCGGCGCAAAACTTGCAGAAATAGGATTTAAAGAAGTTATTAAAAAATTTAATCCTAGCGATTTTGAAAAAGCTTGTATTTGGGGCATCGAAGCTGCCCAAAAAACTAATGAATTATTCTATGCTTGCGAACAGGGTGTAGTCGAAGATTTTCTTAAAAGTTTCTTGACGAACGCAGCACTTCCAGAACTCCTAAAACCTTTCAACGACCAAGAAAAGCCTCAAGTTAATTTTTTAGTTGCAGCTTTTAATGCGACAGTCCCAGAACACAAGAAAATTCAAGGCAGATTCGATCCCGAAAGACTACATGATTGGTTGGATGTTTTTGCTGAAACCTATTTCCAGAAAACAAGTAGTTATTTAAGGTTTAAAGTTGCCAAAGCAGACTATTTTAAGCAACTGGCTAACTGGTTTGACGATGTTAAGTTTGCTGGCATTGCTGTCGAAGGTCAGGAAATTGAAAAATCGGAAAAATTGGCTCAGATTTTTGTAATGCCGGATGTCTTGGAAGAGGTAAATATTCATGTTCGATTGGGTCTCCCAGAATTGGGGGAAGGCAAAAATCTGCAACAGATGCAGAGAGAAACTCGCTCTGGTAGAAAGTTTTTAGCATCACAATTATTGAATCAAAATCAATCAAATAAATTTGTGTTGTTGGGCGCTCCTGGTTCTGGAAAAACAACTTTACTGAGCTTTTTTGCGGTGATGTTGGCTCAGAATTCTCCAGAAAAACTCGGCTGGCATTCTGGGATAGATTGCTTGCCGATTTTGATTAAGGTTCGGGATTTTGCTAGGCTTTCAGATATCAATCTCCTCGACTATGCCCGCCAGTTTGCTGAGAAAACTATGTCCGTGAAACCGCTGCCCGAAGGCTTTTTTGAGTATTGGCTGGCAGACGGTAGGGCGATGATTTTGTTGGATGGATTGGATGAGGTTGTGGAAGAATCCAAGCGCTATGCGGTGGTGCAGCAGATTGAGAATTTTTTGGGGCAGTATCATCAAAATTTGGCAATTATTACTTCTCGCCCTGCTGGTTACAAACGCGATTTTTTTAATACTTCGGAGTTTGAACACTATCAGCTACAACTGTTTGATGATGCTAAAGTTGATGAGTTTATTAATCACTGGTACGACAGCCGCGTTCCAGATGCGGCGGAAGCTCAACGTCGCAAAGATAGCATTAAAAAAGCTCTGGATGAAAATGACCGAATTAAATTGTTGGCCAGAAATCCGCTATTGCTGACAATCATTGCTTTGATTCACCGCTATCAAGCTGTACTGCCGAGGGCCCGCCACAAGCTTTATGAAAAAGCTGTGGAGACACTGTTAAAGTGTTGGGATGCTAACAAAAAAATGACTGAGCAGCCAGTATTCAAATGTTTAGATGCAGACGACTTACGGCGGCTGATGGAAATTCTCGCCTATTGGATTCACACTCAGGGTAGTACGGATAATCCTGAAGGCGGGACGCTGATTGCTAAGGATGAGTTGTTAGAGCAGTTAACTCAAAATATTAAAACCAAAAAACAGGTTGAACGGTTCCAGGCAAAAGAGGAAGCTAAACGATTTGTTGATTTTATTCAACAGCGGACGGGATTGCTCAACGAACAAGGACAAGATTTGTACGCTTTTGTACACAAGACTTTTCAAGAATATTTGTGCGCTCAGCAAATCGGCTATCAGGCAGATGATGACGGTGATTTTGACATTGTTCTCAATCATATTCGAGAGCATTTGCATGACCCCCATTGGTGGGAAGTGTTGCTGTTGTTGATTGCTCAACAAAAACCGAAGAAAGCGGCGAAAGCGATGCGGGCAATTTGGGAGGCGGATAGCGAGTATGAGGAATGGTTGCACCGCGATTTGTTTTTTGCTGGCAGTTGCCTTGCTGAAAATATTAAAGACTTAAAGGTGGCAGATTCCAGTCTAACTGTGCAGATTTTGGAGAAGTTGGTTGAGTTGGAAGTAAGGGATGAGGCACTGGTTGGTGAGAGAGTTCGCTCTCAGGTTTTGCAAATTCTTTGCAGTATGAGTGAGACTGAGTTTGAGGCGCAAACTTTGCAACTTTTGAAAGCAAGGGGCGTTGATGAAAAGCGGTTGTGGAGATATCAACCAGCTTTAGGGGAAAAAGAAGCCGCCATCAGTTCCCTGTTACTACGCCTCGAAGATGGGAATGAGGATGTGCGTCGTGATGCAGCAGAAGCCTTGGGCGGGTTGAGAAATGCTTCTGAAACCGTCATTAGTGCCCTGTTGTTACGTCTTGAAGATGGGGATAACAGGGTGCGTAGGTCGGCAGCACGAGCCTTGGGCAGGTTTGGAAATGCTTCAGAAGCCATTATCGGTAACCTGCTGCCACGTCTCGAAGATAGCAATAACTCGGTGCGTAGCTCGGCAGCGGAAGCCTTGGGCGACTTGGGAAATGCTTCAGAAGCCGTGATCACTGCCTTGGTGTTACGTCTCGAAGATGGGGGTAACTTGGTGCGTAGGTCGGCAGCCCAAGCCTTGGGCAACTTGGGAAATGCTTCAGAAACTGTCACCAATGCTCTGGTGCTACGTCTGGAAGATGGAGATGACTGGGTGCGTAGCTCGGCAGCCCAAGCCTTGGGCAACTTGGGAAATGCTTCAGAAGCCGTGATCAGTGCCTTGGTGTTACGTCTCGAAGATGGGGATAACTTGGTGCGTGCCTTTACAGCATCAGCCTTGGGCTACTTGGGAAATGCTTTAGAAATTGTCATCAATGCTCTGCTGTTACGTCTGGAAGATGGGAAGGACTCGGTGCGTGGTCTGGCAGCATCAGCCTTGGCTAACTTGGGAAATGCTTCAGAAACTGTCATCAATGCTCTGCTTTTATGTCTGGAAGATGGGGAGGACTGGGTGCGTCGTGAAGCAGTAGAAGCCTTGGGTAAGTTGGGCCTGAAATCTAGTGAGGTTTTGACTGCTGTTGTGCAATGGATCGATCGCCATCAAGATGCAGAATATGTCGGCTCAGGTATTGATGTGTTGTGGGATTTGGTGGCGGGTGAGGGAAATCGATCGCCAGTGGGTTTTTAGAAGTATGTAGCTTTTGCCCCAGTAAAACCCGATCGCCCTTCCGCTTAATAACCCGGAACAGAGGTCAATCAATCGAAAATCCAAAATCGAAAATCTAAAATCGGTCGATCGATTATTCAATCTAAAATCTAAAATCTAAAATCCAAAATCGGTCGCTCGCCCCCAGCGACGGCCTAGGACAGCCAATGGTTGCTACAATCGGGGAGGGTATATGTTGTGGCTAACACTACAGCCCGTAACCCTGAAAGCTAATAGCTAAATTATTAAAAATCTGCCTCTCCTGCCATGTTTAAAAATCTGCTAGGCGATCCCAACGCGCGCAAACTGAGAAAATTTCAGCCTTGGGTAGCTGATATCAATATTTTGGAAGAAGACTTCCGCGCACTCTCAGACGACGGCCTCAGAGGAAAAACGGCCGAGTTTCAACAACGTCTGGCAAAAGCTAGATCTCTCAACGAAGAAAAAGAGATCCTAGACGAAATCTTGCCGGAAGCTTTTGCAGTGGTGCGGGAAGCGGGACAGCGGGTTTTGGGACTGCGCCACTTTGATGTCCAACTCCTCGGCGGCATCATCCTCCACAAAGGCCAAATTGCCGAAATGAAAACCGGTGAGGGCAAAACTTTGGTGGCGACGCTGCCGGCTTACCTCAACGCCCTCAACGGTAAAGGCGTACACATCATCACCGTCAACGATTATCTCGCAAGGCGGGATGCGGAATGGATGGGACAGGTGCACCGCTTCCTGGGATTGACTGTGGGACTGATTCAGCAGGGCATGGATCAGGTGGAACGAAAGAAAAATTATAACTGCGATATTACCTACGCCACTAACAGCGAAGTCGGGTTTGACTATTTGCGGGACAACATGGCTACTGTCATGGAAGATGTAGTGCAGCGTCCTTTTAATTTTTGCGTGATTGACGAAGTTGACTCGGTGCTGATCGATGAAGCACGGACGCCTCTGATTATTTCGGGCCAGGTGGAACGCCCCAGTGAGAAGTACATCCGGGCGGCTGAGGTAGCTGCTGCTCTGAGAAAAGACAATGAAGAACATTACGAGGTTGACGAAAAGGCTCGGAATGTGCTATTGACCGATGAAGGGTTTGGTGAAGCTGAGCGGTTGTTGGGTGTTACGGATTTGTACGACCCGGCTGACCCTTGGGCGCATTACATTTTTAATGCGATTAAGGCCAAGGAATTGTTTCTTAAGGATATCAACTACATCGTCACTCCCGATCGCGAAGTCGTGATTGTGGATGAGTTTACCGGCCGGGTGATGCCGGGACGCCGTTGGAGTGACGGTTTGCACCAGGCGATCGAAGCCAAGGAACACGCGGAAATTCAGCCGGAAACTCAGACCCTGGCGACGATTACCTATCAGAATTTCTTTTTGCTTTATCCGAAGCTGTCGGGGATGACTGGGACGGCAAAGACTGAGGAGACGGAGTTTGAGAAGATTTACAATCTGGAAGTGACCCTGATTCCCACTAACCGGATTACGAGCCGCACTGACCTTTCGGATATGGTTTACAAGGCAGAGGCCGGCAAGTGGAATGCGATCGCCCAAGACTGCGCGGAAATGCACGAAATCGGTCGGCCGGTGCTGGTGGGCACTACGAGCGTGGAAAAGTCGGAGTTGCTGTCGCGGCTGCTGCTGGAACGCAAAATTCCTCACAATTTGCTCAATGCTAAACCGGAAAATGTGGAGCGGGAATCGGAAATTATCGCTCAAGCCGGACGCAAGGGTGCTGTGACGATCGCCACGAACATGGCCGGGCGCGGTACAGACATCATTTTGGGCGGTAATTCTGAGTACATGGGCCGCCTGAAGTTGCGGGAATATCTGATGCCCCGAATTGTGCAACCCGAGGATGACGAAGGGTTTTCGGTGGTGCAAGTGCCTGGTATTAGCGGCCGCCCCGCACCTCAAGGTTTTGATCCGACTAAGAAAAAGGTAAAGTCTTGGAAAGCTTCGGCGCAGATTTTCCCGACGCAGCTATCGAAAAATGCCGAACAAATGCTCGTGGCGGCGGTGGAATTGGCGGTGAAGGAGTACGGCGCGCGATCGCTCACGGAATTGCAAGCCGATGATATCGTGGCTATAGCTTCGGAAAAAGCGCCGACAAAAGACCCGGTAATTCAAAAATTGCGGGAAGCTTACAATCTAACTCGCAGCGAATACGATGCTTTTACCAGCACCGAACACGATGAAGTCGTGCAGTTGGGAGGCTTGCACGTCATCGGTACTGAACGCCACGAATCGCGCCGGATCGACAATCAGTTGCGCGGCCGGGCGGGACGCCAAGGAGACCCGGGTTCAACGCGGTTTTTCTTGAGCTTGGAAGACAATTTGCTCAGGATTTTCGGCGGCGAACGGGTGGCCGGTTTGATGAAGGCTTTCGGTGTTGAGGAAGATATGCCGATCGAATCTGGAATGCTGACTCGTTCCCTCGAAGGTGCTCAGAAAAAAGTCGAAACCTACTATTACGATATCCGCAAGCAGGTATTTGAATACGACGAAGTGATGAACAATCAGCGTCGAGCAATCTATGCGGAACGCCGCCGAGTATTGGAAGGTTTGGACTCCAAAGAACAGGTAATTAAGTATGCCGAACAGACGATGGATGACATCGTGGGAGCATACATCAATCCCGATTTACCTTCCGAAGAATGGGAACTCGACAAACTTGTTAGCAAAGTGAAGGAATTTGTTTATCTGCTCGCTGACATGACACCGGATCAACTAGAAGATTTGTCAGTTGAGGAAATTAAAACATTCCTGCACGAACAAGTCCGCAATGCTTACGACATTAAAGAAGCGGAAGTTAATGCAATCCGAGCTGAATTGATGCGAGATGCGGAACGGTTCTTTATTTTGCAGCAAATTGATACTTTGTGGCGGGAACACTTGCAGCAAATGGATGCTTTGCGCGAGTCTGTAGGGCTGCGCGGTTACGGGCAGAAAGACCCGTTAATCGAGTACAAAACTGAAGGTTACGAGCTGTTTTTGGACATGATGACGGATATCCGCCGCAATGTGGTTTATTCGCTGTTCCAGTTCCAGCCGCAGCCGGCAATGCAAGTTTCGCCAGAGATGGTTTAAAAATAGTTAACAGTTGACTGTTGACTGTTGACTGTTGACTGTTGCTTCCAGGCTCTTCCTGGAAGTTGCAGATTTGAGATTAAAGCCAATCTTCTTGATCGCTTTTTTGTTTCCTGTAAACCTCACCTTTGGCATGAATTTTACGGGTTTGTTCGTAAAGAGTTTCTTCGCTATGATTCCATTTTTGCAGGACTTCTTTTAAGGCGGATTGAATATCTCTAGCACCGGGAAAGCCTCGGTAGCGAATTATTAATCTTGCTAATTCCGATAAATTGTAGTCGGTTGCTTCTCCTGCTAATAAAGTATCGACACTGGCTCGATCGCGCTTGTATTGCGGATGCTGCTGATCTTGAGTTTTTTCTACTGAATCCATACTATTTATATTTCCCAATCATCTGAAAATGTTGCTACAAGCAACCGCCACCCAAAAGCGCGGACATAAATAACCTAATGAATAGAGTCTTAAATCCGCGCTTCATAAACGGTTTGATTCGGATATCATAACTGTCAACTGTCAACTGTTTAAATTGTCGCTTCAGTCATCCCCAGAAATTTTTGTGTTTGTTCCGTAATACCAAATAGTCGATCGCCGTGACAAAAGATTTCCCAGGCGCGAATTCCCATAAAACCAATACCTGCAACCGCCAAGGGCATCGCTGCGGCACCTAAAAGCGCGGCAATGGGGGGAAATATTATGCACAGCGTTAACAGAATGCCAGTAATAACACCGCCAGCAATGCCAGCTTTGGCGGTGGCAGTGGCGACTTCTTCCACTAACTCTGACTGGGTAATTTTGCCTTCAACGCACAATAGCGAATTTTCTAAGATAGAAAATATTAACTCAATTACTGCTGCTGCGATCGCCCCTTTCATTGCAGCCCCAACGATTTCCGCAACTGCTGCTTTAAACGCTGCATCGGCTAAAACTTGCTTAGCGACTGCTAATTCTGTGGCAGTCATGTCTGCACCACCGCGAGCACGATTCACCCAAAAATATTCAAAAATCCCGTTAGCAGCTTCGCTTCCGCCTCCATTGACGTGCGCTTGAATGTGACTCCAATCTTTATCTTGACAGAAGTTGCGAATTGCTTCTGGGCCTTGGGCACGAATTTGGGCGGGTATGGATTCAAATACTTTTGCTGCTTCTTGAACATCTCGCATTCCGTCACGCACCCCAGCCCTCGCAAATTTGATTTGTAGATTTGTTGGCAGGTTCTCAAAACGGATGTTATGTGCTATTTTAAAAGCTTCTTGAGTGGCGATCGCCCCAGCACTAACCATTGAACTTGGCGCTGATTGTACCCACGCCGTTAATACAGTTGCACTTTCCTCAACTTTAGCTGCGATTTCGTTGGCTAAGTTTTGGGTATCGGCAACAGTTTCTCGTACTTTAGCCGTTAGCAATTCGAGCGGATTCTGGTTAATTTCCATTTCGATCCAGCTTGCATCGTTAATGATTGAATTATTCTGACTATAACATTCCTCTTCAGTAAGTGTTATTTTTTACTAAATTGCTTCTACCTTCTAAGTCCGGCTGTAAATTTAGAGCTTTTTTTTGATAAAATAAACCTTCATTTATTCGACCTTGATCTTCCAAACTTTTGCCTAAATTCCAATAAGCGACGGCTAAATCTGGTTGAAGAGCAATAGATTTTTGGTAGTAAGTTATGGCGTCATCGAGCCGGCCTTGTTTGTAAAACATACTGCCCAAATTAACATATGCTTCGACAAAATTAGGGTCGAATTCGATCGCCTTGGAGTATGCACGAATCGCGGCGTCTATTTTGCCTTGGGCTTGCAGGATATTGCCTATAGTTTTGTAGGCGGCGGCGAAATTCGGTTGGTGGCGAAGTGCTTGGTAACAGGAGGCGATCGCCTCTACATATTTCTGTTGCGCGTAATAAATTTCTGCTATCTTGTTGAGTGCAACAGCCTCATCCGTTTTGAGCGCTAGTATTTTTTGATATTGAGCGATCGCCTCCTCAAGTTTTCCTGATTTTTGGAGGGTCTCGCCCGCTGACAAATACTGCTCTGCTAACTCGGAATTTACGGTCATAGATTTTACTTTAACAGCCGATACTACTTTACCACAAGTGTTAGTTAGCAACCGCGATTTCGAGAGATATCCTGACTATTTGAGATTTTAAATTTGTTTTTGTACCGGAATGCGGAAAAAAATAGTATGATTATTTTGAACCAGTATCAACGCTAATTGCAGAGGAAATCTCATGGCATCACTAGCAGGAAAAGTGGCAATTGTGACTGGTGCATCGCGGGGGATTGGACGCGCGATCGCCCTCCGATTATCCGAAGAAGGCGCATCAGTGGTCGTCAACTACGCCAGAGGATCTGAGCAAGCAAAAGAAGTTGTGTCAGCGATTGAAGCAGCAGGCGGCAAAGCATTAGCCGTGCAAGCCGATGTCAGCAAAACCGCAGAAATTCGCGATTTGTTCGATCGCACTCTCGAAACTTACGCACAAGTCGATATTTTAGTCAATAATGCCGGAACAATGATTAACAAACCAGTCGCGGAAGTTACCGAAGCAGAGTTCGATAATCTTTTTGCAATTAACGTCAAAGGCACGTTTTTTGCTTGTCAAGAAGCTGCTAAACGCATGGCGGAGGGAGGAAGAATTGTTAATTTTTCCAGTTCGACAACGGTGATGCTACTGCCAACTTACGGGGCTTACGTGGCGACAAAAGGTGCGGTAGAACAGCTAACTCGATCGCTGGCGAAGGAATTGGGCGATCGCCAAATTACAGTTAATGTGATTTCTCCGGGCCCAACGGATACAGAACTTTTCACTGTCGGCAAAACCGCCGAACAAATACAAAGATTTACTCAAATGGCTGCTTTGGGAAGACTCGGAAAAGTTGAAGATATTGCCGATGTGACGGCTTTTTTGTGCAGCGAACAAGCCCGGTGGATTACCGGACAAAATATCCGCGTTAACGGCGGGACTGCCTAAATATAGACTTTAGTCAGCTTGGAGTAGATAAAAGTTTGTATACCAGCAGCGATTTCAATCGCCGATTATCAGAATCCCCAACCAGAATCTTTGATTTTGGTTGGGAATTCTGATAATTTTATAGCGGACAATCGAACAAATTAAGGAGACAGCCGCCACACCTTAATCGTGTCGTCAAAACTGCCGCTGATCAGAGTTTTGTCCTGAGGATTAAAAGCCAATTCCACCCAAGTAGAATGACCCTTCAGCGTGCCCGTCATTTCGCCGGAACCCATCCGCCACAGCTTGATAGTCCCGCTCAAATCGGCGCTGGCCAGCTTGTCTCCGTCGGGACTGAAAGCCAAGGACTTAACCTTGTCGGAATGGCCGATCAAAGTCCGCAGCAGATAACCGTTGGGCTGCCCGGACTGATTATTGGGGCTGATATCCCACAACTTCACCGTCTTGTCCCAACTGCCGCTGGCGAGAGTTTGACCGTCCGGGCTGATGGCCAGAGACCAGACCCCCTCGGAATGACCCCAAAGAGTTTCTTTCAATTCCCCAGTCTGCCAGTTCCACAGGTTGATTTTACCGTCGCTGCTGCCGATCGCCAAAGTTTGTCGATCGGGACTGAAAGCCACCGACTGCACCTCGTCAAAAACCCGCTTGAGAGTTTCCAACTCGGCCCCGCTTTCGACTTGCCACAGTTTCAAAGTTTTGTCCTTACCGACACTGGCTACGGTTTGGCTGTCGGGACTGAAAACCACCGAGAACACGCCGTCTTGGTGTCCGTCCAAAGTCTGAATTAACCTGCCAGAATAGAAATTCCACAATTTAATCGTACCGTCAACGCCGCCGCTGGCGATCGTCCTGCCGTCGGGACTGACCGCCACCGACCACACGGGGCCCAAATGTCCTGTTAAAACCTTGAGCAGCTTGCCGCGACGCTTGTGCAGCAGGTGAACTGTACCGTCGTTGTTGCCGCTGACTATCACGCGGCCGTTGGGAGCGACTGCTACCGCCCAAACCGGGTTTTTGTCTTGATCCGCTAGAGTGCGCACAGCAGGCCCTGACTGCGATGCCTCACCGCGAAAATTTTGCATCGGGGGCGGATTGAACCGAATTTCGGGAATGCTAGAAGCAGGCTCAGAAGAAGTGAAAGCCTGCGGTACTGGAGATGGCAAGCGAGAACCCAGCACTACGGACAGCAGAGCAACCGTCGCTCCTCCCCACATGGCTAAAGTCCACTTGGGTTTGCTGAGAATAACGTCTACCGGTGCCGGGCCGTATTTCATGTCTTTGAGAATTGCCTCGGTCGATCGATAGCGTTTTGATGGTTCTCGCTGCACCATTTTATCCAGAATGCGGCCGAGTCGCGCCGAGACTGGTACTTTCAAATAATGCCTCCAGGCCCAACTGTCCGCTTTGATGTCAAACAAATCAAAGGGCGACATTCCCGTTAACAAGTGAACGCAAGTGACGCCCAAACTGTAGATGTCGCTGCTCTTAATCGCTTGACCTTTAATTTGTTCCGGGGCCGCGTATTCGGCAGAACCTATCACCGTTTCTGTTTTGAGCGGCCCGCTGTTTGCTGGAATTGCCGCGCCGAAATCGACTAAAACTAGCCCTGAACCACCTTCCCCGGACAGGGAATGCAGATGCTCTTTCCCTGCCAAAGCTGGGGATGCTTGGGGAGATTTGCGGTGAATAATATTGGACGGTTTGATATCTCGGTGAATCAGTTGATTTTCGTGAACAAATTGCAGGACTGGCAACAATTCGCTCAGCAGATACCAAATGTGAATTTCTTTAAGAACACCTTTTTCTGAAAGCCGATCGGCTAAATTGCGGCCTTCGATGTATTCTTGCACTAAATACTGGCAGCCTTCGAGTTCAAAAGATGCCAGTAGTTTCGGTATTTGGGGATGTTTGCCCAACTCGTCGAGAACTGAGGCTGAGCCGAGAAATGTCCGGTTTAGCTGGTTTTGACCGTCCGCGGCTGCCGATCCGCAGAACTGTTGAATAACGCAGCGGGGTTGCGAAGGTTGGTCTTCATCGACTGCTAAGAAGGTGCGGCAAGTGAGACTTTGACCGAGGGTGTGAAAGACTCGGTAGCGGCCTTTTAGCAGCAAATTCGACTCGCAACTTTTGCAGACTGTCGCGCGATCGAGATTTTGGGGGTTCTGGCAATTGGGATTGGTGCAGTAACTCATTTGTCTTTCCGCTGGAGACCCCCCGTCCGACATTATTGCTGGTGGGGGAGGAAAGCGGGGCGGTGCGTGCCGCTTCCTGTGGACAAATTAAATAATTGGAATCTTTGCTTGATCATAATTGTTTCCCAGATTTTCGCCACAATTGCTTCGGTCGATCGCGCGTAAATAATTGCTGACTTTCCTGCGAGCGAGGTTTAATAGGTCGATCGAGCGATCGGCGGGATTCGCTGTGACCGAATTACGTTATACTGTCATTGCGAATACTTTCATTGCGATCGCCAGGCCTTGCCAAATATCATTGCTCCTTTGTTCTATCGAGTCAATCTAAAATCTAAAATCGATTGATTGACTGATTAAAACTCAGGCAAAATTTGCCAAACTAACTACTAACTTTTAACTATTACTTATGCCGTTAATTCGCGTCCCCAAATCTTGGGAAATTCTCGATCCCCAAATTACCCCAGAAACAGCCTTTCTCAACCGCCGCCGCTTCATGACCAATTTAATTGGCGCCGGCGTGACTGCTTCGCTGCTACCGCTGACAGGCTGCCAAAGCAATGCTAGCTCAAAAACTGCTTTGGAGCAAAGCTCAACCCAAGCATATTCGGGATTGAGCCGCAATCCTACCTTTGCGAAAGTCGATCGAGCGATTACCGACGAAGCCTTAGCTACAAAATACAACAATTTTTATGAATACGGCGGCACAAAATCTATTTGGCAAGCCGCTCAAGCTTTGCCAACAGAAAACTGGAAAGTAGAAGTAGGCGGTTTAGTAAAAAATCCCCGCACTTATGATATTGACGACCTCTACAAAAAATTTCCCATCGAAGAACGAGTTTATCGATTTCGCTGCGTCGAAGCCTGGGCGATGGTAGTTCCTTGGGTCGGATTTCCCATGAAATTGCTGATGGCTGATGTCGAACCTAAATCAAACGCTAAATTCGTTCGCTTTACCTCATTTTACGACCCCAAAATTACCAAAGGTGCCAGCGTATTTTCGCAATTTTATCCTTGGCCTTATACCGAGGGAATGCGAATTGATGAAATGGCCAACGATTTAGCATTTTTTGCCACAGGCTTGTACGGGAGACAATTACCTAAGCAAAATGGTGCGCCGCTGCGGCAAGTGATTCCTTGGAAGTACGGTTTTAAGGGCGCAAAGTCGATCGTCAAAATTGAATTTGTCGAAAAACAGCCCGCCACTTTTTGGAATACAATCGGCCCCAACGAATATGCTTTTGAAGCAAATGTCGAACCCGACAAACCGCACCCCAGATGGTCGCAGGCCAGTGAACGGATAGTCGGCCCAGGTAACAGTTGGTCGTGGGAAACTCGCCCGACTTTGCCCTATAACGGTTACGGCGAATATGTAGCTAGTTTGTACAGTTAATTGACGGATTTCCCCTCGTTTCTAGGCTCTGCCTAGTAACGCATATCCGGAGGCTCTGCCTCCTTATTGCCGCGAGGCAGAGCCTGCGATTCAGGCATTTCTAGGCAGAGTCTGGGAACGAGAAAAAACATCCTATTATCCTATATAATAAAAATTGATGAAGCTACCAAGGAATTGTTAAATGGTAACAACAACATCAACTCCCGTAGAGCAGCAAACTACCCCAGAAAACCGAGTTATTTTAAAAGGTGTCAGTTGGTCAACTTTTAAAGCATTGCTGGCAGATGTTGGGGAGGATAGAGCTTGGAGAATTGCTTACGATAGAGGATTATTAGAAATCAGGATGCCGCATCTAGAACATGAAGTTCCCAAAGGACTTATAGAAAGCTTTATTGAAGCTACAGCAGACGAGCTAGAAATCGAAGTGATGAAAGCTGGTTCTCTGACTCTCGAACGGGAAGATTTAACTCGTGCTGTCGAACCTGATACTTGTTTCTACATTCAAAATGAAGCCAGCGTCAGAGGCAAAAGAGATATCAACCTTCCAGAGGATTTGCCACCTGATTTAGCAATAGAGTCGGATTATACGAATTCTTCAGTTAATAAAGATTCCATATATGCTGCTCTTGGCGTTCCCGAACTTTGGAGGTATCGGCGGGAATCTCTGCAAGTTTATCAACTTGTAGAAGGGAAATATGAAGTGTGCGATCGCAGTTTAGCTTTTCCCTTTTTACCTGTTGCAGAAATTCCCGGTTTCATCGAACAAAGCAGAACCGTCGGACAGCGGGCGGCTGTGCGTTTGTTTCGGCAAAGAATTAGAGAGATTTTACCTAATCAAAGTTAACGAAAAAATTAGACTTTCTTTAGTTAAAAAACTCGCCAACCAATTTAAATTACATCAGCGTTAATCAGCATTAATCGGCGGTTAAAAAAATTTATTTCGATATAAAATTAATTGACAAACTGCTGCACTCTCTGCCAAACACTTTCTAGCAAATCTGGTCTGCTAACATCAAACCATTCAATTTCAGGATACGCTCGAAACCAGGTGCGCTGTCTCTTCGCAAATTGCCTCGTGTGCAAAATTGTTAATTCTTTAGCTTCTTCAAGCTTAATGTCGCCCGCCAAATATTGTTTTATTTCCTGATAGCCCAGCGTGTTCAACAAGGGCAAGTCGCAGCCGTATTTTTTACACAAATATTCTACTTCAGCGATCCAACCGCGTTCTAGCATTTGTTCGGTGCGCTGTTTGATACGATCGACTAAAACATCGATCGCGCAATCCAACCCAATTTGTAAAATAGGATAATGGGGAGGATTTTCACCCTGCTGCTCGGAAATAGAGCGACCAGTGACATAAAATACTTCCAGTGCTCTTAAAGTTCTGACGGAATCATTGAGGTGAATTTTCTCAGCGGCAGACCGATCGACCTGCTGCAACATCGCGTAACATTGAGATTGTCCGAGTTCTGCAAGTTGCGATCGCAATTCGGGCATCGGCGCTACCCTCGGAATTTTCAAACCGCGCACGATCGATTTAATATATAAGCCCGTCCCTCCCACCAACAACAGGGGGGGAGAAACAGGAAAATCGACATCAGCAATTAATTTTTGAGCTTGCTGTTGGTAATCTGCTAATGTCAGAGTTTCTGTCGGATCGCAGATGTCAATTAAGTGATGCGGTACACAAGTGCGATCGACCGCCGTCGGTTTTGCGGTTCCAATGTCAAATTCGCGGTACACTTGACGCGAGTCCGCACTCAGGATTGAGGATTGCAGTCGCGAAGCCAAAGCCAAAGCCACTCCCGACTTCCCAGTCGCCGTCGCCCCGCAAATCGTAATTAATCTAGGCATAAGCTGTCGCACATTTCCCTATAAAAACTCTCAAATCCTCTCCTATCAATGCTTTCCTCTCTCTCCCTCCACTGATTCACCGCGATCGGGCTGGGCAGTCCTCAAGCAATCTCAAAACTATTCCCCTCCCTCCCCCCGATAAATTTCCATTCAGAATGCCCTAGCATCGCCTTTAACGGTTTTGTGCTATAATTTTAGGAGTTTTCCTATTTTATAAGCTTTCGGGGCTTTAGGCCTCATTATTGGAGCTATTTTTGTATGACCAGCAGCTACAGCGCCGACCAGATTCAAGTTCTCGAAGGTCTCGAAGCAGTCCGTAAACGACCGGGGATGTACATCGGTACTACCGGCCCGCGAGGACTCCACCATCTAGTTTACGAGGTTGTGGACAATTCCATAGATGAGGCGCTGGCTGGCCACTGCACTCACATCGAGATTGACATCAACGCCGACGGTTCCGTTACCGTGACAGACGACGGCCGGGGTATTCCGACCGGCATCGTTGCCAAGACTGGCAAATCGGGAATAGAAACAGTAATGACTGTACTTCACGCCGGCGGTAAATTTGGCGGTGGTGGCTACAAGGTTTCTGGAGGATTGCACGGTGTAGGTATTTCTGTTGTTAACGCGCTGTCCGAGTGGGTAGAAGTGACAGTTTGGCGCGACCAAAAAGAACATTTACAGCGCTACGAAAGAGGCAATCCAGTTACTGAACTTAATGCCAAGCCCAACAAAGGCACTCGCACCGGCACTTCAGTTTCTTTCTTGCCAGATACTCAAATATTTACCACTGGCATTGAATTTGATTACACTACACTCGCCGGGCGCTTGCGAGAATTGGGTTACTTGAATGCGGGCGTGAGAATTACGTTTAGCGACCACCGTTTGGAACTGCTCAAAAGTAGCGAACCTCGCATCGAAACATACTGTTACGAGGGCGGAATCAAGGAATATATCGCCTACATGAACCGCGAAAAGCAGCCTCTGCACGAAGAAGTGATCTACGTGCAAGGAGAACGCAACAACGTGCAGATAGAAGTGGCTTTGCAGTGGTGCGTCGATGCTTTTAGCGACAACGTTCTAGGTTTTGCTAACAACATTCGGACGATCGACGGAGGCACGCACTTAGAAGGTTTGAAGGCAGTTTTGACGCGGACGATGAATTCGATCGCCCGCAAGCGCAACAAAATCAAAGAAAACGAACCCAATCTAGCCGGCGAAAACGTGCGCGAAGGTTTGACAGCAGTGATTTCTGTCAAAGTCCCAGACCCGGAATTTGAAGGCCAAACTAAAACTAAGCTAGGAAATACCGAAGTTCGGGGAATTGTTGATTCCTTGGTAGGCGAAGTATTGACAGAATATTTAGAGTTTCGCCCCCAAGTAGCTGACGCTATTTTGGAAAAAGCAATTCAGGCATTTAAGGCCGCTGAAGCCGCCCGCCGCGCCCGCGATTTAGTGCGCCGAAAATCAGTCTTAGAATCGTCTCCTTTGCCTGGAAAATTAGCGGACTGTAGTTCCAGAGACCCCGCCCTGTCTGAGATCTACCTGGTGGAGGGGGATTCTGCAGGCGGATCGGCAAAACAAGGGCGCGATCGCCAATTCCAAGCAATCCTGCCTTTGCGCGGTAAAATTCTTAACATTGAAAAAACCGACGATGCCAAAATCTACAAAAATAACGAAATTCAATCGTTAATTACAGCCCTGGGTTTGGGCATCAAAGGCGAAGAATTCGATCCGGGTCAATTGCGGTATCACCACATCGTAATTATGACTGACGCTGACGTTGATGGTGCTCACATCCGCACGCTGTTGCTGACTTTCTTCTACCGCTATCAGCGCGCACTTGTAGAACAAGGTTACATCTACATTGCTTGTCCTCCTCTCTATAAAGTGGAACGCGGACGCAATCATTACTACTGTTACAGCGATCGCGAAATGAACAATCTCATCCGCAATGAATTTCCGGCGAATGCTAACTACACCATTCAGCGGTTCAAAGGTTTGGGTGAAATGATGCCGACACAGTTGTGGGATACGACGATGAACCCAGAAACTCGGACGCTGAAACGGGTGGAAATTGAAGACGCTGCTGAGGCCGATCGCATCTTTACGATCTTAATGGGCGATCGTGTCGCCCCCCGCCGCGAATTCATCGAAACCTACGGCCCCAAACTCAACCTCCTCGACTTGGACATCTAAATTAGCCAGCAGTCAGTAGTCATTAGTCATTAGTCAGTAGTCATTCGCTAACAGCCAATGACTGAGGACTAATGACTAAACTGTTTGTGCCTTCTACCTTCGGATGCCTTCTGCTGAGTCTAGGTTTTGTTATAAAAATTAATACAATCTCTCATCAAATCGATCTAAGGTAAACACTTAGGTAAATTTTAGATTTTTGGCGCATCCATCAACTACCACAAAAATAGAAGGTTGGACAATATAGCATGAGCATCAATTTAGCGACCAAATTGCGTGAGGGAACGAAAAAGTCCCACACAATGGCAGAAAACGTCGGTTTTGTCAAGTGTTTTTTAAAAGGCGTTGTAGAAAAAACTTCTTACCGGAAGTTAGTAGGAAACCTCTACTTTGTCTACTCGGCAATGGAAGAGGAAATGGAACGCCAAAAGCAGCACCCGGTTGTTTCAAAAATTTACTTTTCTGAGTTGAATCGCAAACAAAGCTTAGAGCAAGATTTATTTTACTACTACGGTGCGAATTGGCGCGAACAAGTAGCTCCGTCAGCCGCAGCAAAAGCTTATGTGGAGCGGATTCACGAGATTTCGGCTACCGCACCGGAACTGTTAGTCGCTCACTCTTACACTCGCTACCTTGGCGATTTATCCGGCGGACAAATCCTGAAGGGAATTGCCCAGCGCGGGATGAATCTTACCGAGGGAGAAGGCACTGCTTTCTATGAATTCCAGGATATTCCTGATGAAAAAGAATTCAAGGCTAACTACCGTCAGGCAATGAATGAACTGCCGATTGACGAAGCAACAGCAGAGCGAATTGTTGACGAAGCTAATGCAGCTTTTGGCATGAACATGAAGATGTTCATGGAGTTAGAAGGCAATTTGATTAAAGCAGTCGGTCAGATGCTTTTCAATACTCTGACGCGGAAGCGCGGCGGCGGCAGTACCGAATTGGCTACTGCTGATTGAGCCAACACTCATTGGTAATAATTTGAGCCTCGTTTAAGAGGAAAAATTTAAATCCTGGGGGTTTGATGGCTGCTTTTACAGTCACCAAATCTCCGGGATTTTGCATGGCGGGCGATCGACTTTTTCTAGAAGAAGGAAGAAGGAAGAGGGAAGAAGGAAGAAGGAAGAGGGAAGAGGGAAGAAGGAAGAGGGAAGAAGGAAGAGGGAAGAAGGAATTAAGAACGTCGTAACCGTCAAGACGGTTCCCACAACTTACAACTAAGCTGGTGTGCATTTAAATTTCACAATCCTGTTTATTGAAACTTTTGTGGGGTGGGCATCCTGCCCGCCCAAAAAAATTAATTTAAATGCAGAACAACTATCACCTTCCCATGCCGCGATTAGGAGGCTCCTCGTCCCGGACAGGCAAAGAAGTTGGCCTTACTTGCCGCTCCAAATACTTGCTCAAAGCGTAAGCGATATCTCCGCGATTCATCGGCTTCAAAGGATTAATCTTATTAGTTCCGAGTTCAACATTAACAAACCCTTCATAAAGTGCAGTAGCCATAGACTTTCTAGCCCAATTAGGGATTTCCCCTGCATCTGGATACTTAGCTAAAATCTCCGAAATGCTGGCATCGGGAAACTGAAAAACCCCGTAAGCTTGAGCAAAAATCGCCAAAGCTTCAGCGCGACTCACCCTTTGATTTGGGAAAAACATTCCGTCGCGATATCCACTCATCGTTCCCGTTTTCAAAGCAGTTTGAATCGCACTGTAAGCCCAGTAACTCTTCGGTACGTCCGGCAATTCAATATCCGGTTTTTGAGCGGTTTTCCGCCGTTCCAAACCAAAAGTTTTCACTAAAATCACCGCCAAATCGGCGCGACTGACAAGGCCCTCAGCATTAAAATTGCCACTGGCATCTTTATTCATCAATCCTGCATTCACAACCCGATCGATCGGGTCAATTAATTGTTGAGATTGAACCGCCATTGGGACTCCTTGCACTAGCGCGATCGCCAAAATAATACTCACTAACTTTTTCACGATTTTAATCCTTTCTGTCGCTAAAACAATCATGAAAACAGCAGTAATATTTTTTCTGGTTCCATCGGAATTATTCTGTGGTTTAGGCGGTGCGCGAGATTTGGGGATTATATATTAAAATTAAAGATTTGCTTCCGGCAAAGCGCCCTGCATTTTACCCAGCCAATCAATCAAATTATCCAATTGCTTTTGGGCCGTCAAAACCGCCATACCTCGAATAGTAACCTTCCCTTTGCTGTAGACAAAACGAGAGCGCAAATGTTCCGGCAAATTGGCCTTGAGCAAATTCCAAGCAGGCTCCTCCATAGCCGTTTCTAAAACTATGTGCTGCTTATTCTCCGGTTTGATCCGAGAAAAACCGATTTTTTTAGCGATTTGTTTGAGTTCGACAACACGGATAAGTTGCTGGGCTGGAAGAGGAATTGGCCCATAACGATCGCACCAATCAGCCTGAATCTGCTGTAACTCTTCTGAGGTATTAGCATTCGCCACAGATCGGTAAGCGCTCATCTTTTGATCTAAATCTGCGATGTAATCAGCAGGAATAAACGCCGTCAAAGTCAGGTCGATTTGCGCGTCCTCCACTTTCGGAATTTCCTGACCCTTAATTTCCCGAATAGCCTCCTCTAACATTTCAGCATACAAATCAAAACCGATCGCCTCCATTTGACCCGACTGTTCAGTACCCAAAACATCACCCGAACCGCGAATTTCCATATCTCGGACGGCCAACTGATAGCCTGAACCCAACTGCGCGAACTCTTGAATTGCCCGCAGCCGCTGCCTTGCAGCATCAGACAGCTTGTTCTGCTTCGGATAAAACAGCCAAGCGTGAGCTTGAATCCCCGCACGTCCCACCCGTCCCCGCAACTGGTAAAGCTGACCCAAACCAAAGCGCTGCGAGTCTTCAATTAAAATCGTATTGACACGGGGAATATCCAAACCCGACTCAATAATCGTCGTGCACACCAAAATATCGAACTCCGCCGCACTAAAGGTCAGCATAATCGATTCTAATTCCGAAGCCTCCATTTGACCGTGGGCGATCGCAATTCTGGCAGACGGTACCATCTCCTGCAACTGAGCGGCCAACTCATCAATCCCCTCAATCCGCGGCACCACGTAAAAAACCTGACCGCCCCTGTCCAATTCTTGACGAATGGCCGATCGCACCACTTCCGGGTTATAGGGAGCCAAATGCGTCTGAATCGGGCGCCTGCTGGGAGGCGGAGTCGCAATCAAACTCATCTCGCGAATCCCCGAAAGCGACATATACAAAGTCCGGGGAATCGGCGTTGCTGTCAGAGTCAGAACATCTACCTCTGTTTTGAGAGCTTTAATCGCTTCCTTTTGTTTAACTCCAAACCGCTGTTCTTCATCCACCACCAACAAGCCCAAATCCCGAAATTTAATCGCTTTGCTCAAAACAGCTTGAGTACCGACAATCACATCTAATTCCCCAGTCGCCAAACGCTTGTGAATCTCCCGGCGCTCGGTTTCAGTGCGAAAGCGATTGAGCAAACCAACTTCGATCGGATAAGGGGAAAAACGCTCTGAGAGCGTGTGATAGTGCTGTTGGGTCAAAATCGTCGTCGGCGCGAGCAAAGCCACCTGCTTGCCCGCTGTAACCGCCTTAAAAATCGCTCTCAGAGCAACTTCCGTCTTGCCAAAACCGACATCGCCGCAGACCAAGCGATCCATCGGTCGATCGCCCTCCATATCGCGTTTCACATCCTGAGTTGCCTTCAACTGATCTGGGGTTGGCTGGTAAGGAAAAGAATCCTCTAATTCTTGTTGCCAAGGCATATCGGGAGGAAAAGCGTAACCTGTTTGTTTAGCTCTTTTAGCATAAAGATTCAGCAAATCCACTGCCAATTTTTTAACAGCTTTGCGAACCTTTGTTTTAGTTTTTTCCCAAGTTTGACCTGTCAGCTTGTTTAGATCGGGTACTTTCTCGCCTACAGTCCGAAACCTTGACAAAGCCCCCAACTGATCTGCCGCAACTCTCAGGGTACCGTCAGCGTATTGAATCAGCAAATATTCGCGAGTTTCGCGATCGATCGTCAAACGTTCCAACTTGAGAAATTTGCCCACTCCGTGCTGGCGGTGAACCACATAATCACCCGGGCTTAATTTATTCGGGTCTACTTGCTTAGAAGCAGCGCGGCGGCGCTTGCGGACGTAGCTAAAAGTAGCGAGAGAATGCTGACCGTAAAATTCCCGATCCGTAATTAAAACAATCCGAAAAGTCGGCAGAATAAAACCTTCCAATTCTGCCAGCCCGCTGTATTTCAAAGCAACCGGAACGTGCTGCAATTGCAACTTGTCGATCGCCAAATAATCGCGCGGATTCACCACAAACTGAGCCGGACAGTCGTGTTCCGAGAGCAAAGAAACAGAACGGCTGGGTTGAGCCGAAACCAGGAAAATAGTAAAACCCCGATCGCGCTCTTCCCTGAGCATTTGAGACAACTTAGCAAATTGGTGAGGCATCACCGGCACAGGCCGAGAAGCCAAATTAATCGCCGACGGTAGCTGGTCGCCCTCCGCAGAGCTTTGAAATTTTTTAGCAGTCGAATCTTCTGCCAATTCTGAAAGTTCTAGCCTGTCGAAACCTGCGACATCTGCCATAGATTCCGCAAAAGTGCGATGAATTTTCGGAACTTTCAAATGAGAAATTGGCAACTTTTCTGTTCCCGCATCCGCAACAACAGATTCCCGCTCGCAATTTTTCCACTGTTGCTCTGCATTCTCAAACCAGCGGTCGCTGTGAGCTTCGCAGCCTTGCGGTTCGTCAACAACAACTAAAGTATTTTCTGGCAAATAATCCAACAAAGATGCGGGTTTTTCAAACGCTAAACCCAACAGCCTGCGGACAAATTTTTCGGTTTCATTTTCGGTATCAACAGAGCCTATGTGGTTGATTTCGTCAACCTTTTTTTCAGCTAAAACTGCTTTAATAATTGCGTTAAAATTAGTAGGAGTTAACACCAAGCGCTCGACCTTATCAAGCGATCGCTGCGAAGACGGGTCAAACTCCCGAATTTGCTCCAAATCATCCCCAAACCATTCCAGCCGCACTGGCAACTCAGCCGCCACTGGAAATACATCGACAATATCTCCCCGACGGCTCCACTGGCCCTCCATTTCCACCAGAGCCACCCGATCGTAGCCCATTGAAGCCAGTTGGCGGTCTAAAATCTTCGAGTCTTGAACCATACCTCGCTTCAGCGTCAGACAGTAGGGTTCAAAAGCAGCAGGCGGCGGCAAGTGAGACTGGAGAGCTCTTTCGGTGGATACAATCGCGATCGGCTTAGAATTAGCGTTTGTTTCTCGTTTCTCGACCAAATCCGCCAGCACCTGCATTTGCCCCCAAGTCATTTCGCTTTCATCCGAGTAAGATAGCTCGTAGGGCGAAGCCTCCGAAGTCGGGTAAAAATGCACAGTCTGCCACCCCATAGCCTCCAGCCCGGCCACCCAGCGCCCCGCTTCTTCTAGAGTTGCCGTCACTACCAGTAAACTCCGTCCTTCTTGCTGTGCGAGGGCGGAAGCTACCAAACCTTTGGGCAAGCGGGCTAAGCCATTGAGTTGCACGTAGCGATGGCGCTTGAGCTTGTTGAGGAGTTCTGTTGCTAGGGGCGATCGCCCCAGGGTACGAATTATTGAAGAGAAAGTCATGCGCTTTTAATTTTAATCCCCGATCGGCGAAGGCTCTTTCCCTTTGCCTGTTAAGGAGATTGTACGACAAACATCCACGATCGTGCCGATGTGCTGTTGATGCCTTGGAACTTAACTGGCGATAGATTTTTGCTCTAATATCTCGATCCTGCGATCGCGATCGAGCCAGTTCCGTTAATATAGGGCCAGGTTTAGAAAAAATTTCGATTTTGCGATCGAGATTCGCAGCTTCCAGACCTCTCCTGTGACTGCACCCAAAGACGGATACAAGCCCCCGACTCAAGTTGTGAAGATTGAAAAATTTTAGACATTAGGGAAATCTCCCAGATACTGGCTGCGGAGTCAATCTAAAATCTAAAATCTAAAATCTAAAATCGACTAACCGGGCAGAGCGCTTCGCCGTTACTACCGAAAATTTTAGAAATGTCCCCAAGTACCGATATTCTGATTGTTCTCCTGCTAATTTTCCTCAATGGCTTGTTTGTGATGTCAGAGATGGCCATCATCTCTGTACGGAAGGTGAGACTGCAACAGATGGCCAACCAAGGTTCAGCCAATGCCCGCGTAGCCTTGGATCTGGCTAATGCTCCCAATCAGTTCTTGCCGACAGTTCAAATCGGGATTACTATGCTGGCCATTCTATCGGGCGCTTTCGGAGAAACGACGGTTGCTAGAAGAGTAGAGCCTTTGTTGCGCCTGATTCCTGGCCTCGCGCCCTACTCTCAGACGATCGCCTCAGTAGTAGCAATTTTAACCATCACTTATCTGACCTTAATTATCGGCGAACTCGTGCCGAAGCGGCTAGCGCTCAACAACCCGGAGCCGATCGCCTCAAGCGTAGCAATTCCCATGCGAATGCTCTCCAAAATTGGCGCTCCTGCGGTTTATCTGTTAAGTTATTCCACTGACTTAGTGATGCGGCTGCTGAGGATATCGCCCTCGACAGAACCGCAAGTTACAGAAGAGGAAATTAAAGTTTTAATAGAGCAAGGAACCGAAGCCGGAACCTTTGAAGAAGCCGAACAAGACATGGTAGAAAGAGTCTTTCGTTTGGGCGATCGGCGAGTCAGCGCCTTAATGACCCCGCGTCCCGATCTTACTTGGCTCGACCTCGACGACTCCGTAGAAGAAAACCGCCAAAAAATGCTCGGCAGCGGTCATTCTCGGTTTCCAGTGTGTCAGGGAGGCCTCGACAACGTGCTCGGTTTAGTACACGTTACAGATATGTTGTCGAGGACTTTAACAGGTCAACCTCTCGATTTAAGCGCTTCTTTACGGCGGCCATTATTTGTACCTGAAAGCACGCGGGGGTTAAAAGTATTAGAGCTTTTCAAGCAATCTAGCAATCAAATTGCCTTAGTGGTAGACGAATACGGTGTGATTCAAGGATTGGTTACAGTCAACGACATTTTAGTCGAACTTGTTGGCGACTTTCCCTCGATTGAAGATGCTGACGAGCCGGAAGCCGTCCAGCGCGAAGACGGTTCTTGGCTGTTAGACGGAATGCTACCAGTCGAAGATTTTTTTGAGCTGTTTGGCCTCGACGAATTATCAGCAGAAAACAAAGGAAGTTACCACACAATGGGCGGTTTTGTGATTACACATTTGGGCAAAATTCCTACAGCAGCCGAGCATTTTGAGTGGAACGGTTTGCGCGTGGAAGTAGTCGATATGGACGGCAACCGAGTTGATAAGATATTGGTAATGCCGATCGACTCAGCGGGCGATCGACCTAGAACCGAACCAAAAACCTAAAAACCATTCACCACAGTCAATTGTTCTTATCAGCCCAGATAAAAAGTACATTTCCTTTGTATGGGCGGGTTTGACCAACAATCTCGGCAATAATTCACAATATAAATAAACCCGCCCCACCCCACGGTAAATCGAAATGTACATTCAAATTTAGCATGGCGGGGCGGGTTTTTGAGACTGTTTGTTTGAGTCGTTGATGGTTAGTGGAAGCCACCCCTACTTCTTCTTTTGTATTTCATCCTTCCGCAAAGCTTCCAGAATAGAACGACCCACATAATTGCTGAAAACCACCTCTCCAGCTTGATTGTAGTGGCAACAGCTATCTACATAAACAGCCTCTTTAGTCTTGTCAAAAACATTGACAGCATTCACTATATTGATATTATTTTTTTCCAAATTCGGAAACTTTTTGAAAAGAGCCGGATATCCAATTTGCACAGCTTTAGCATAAGGAGTATCCTTGTTAAAAGCAATCTGCTTTTCCGCTTCGCTAAACACTCTTTTCGTCTGATAATATTGATTAGGCTGAAGAACATGAAAATAAGGCACATTACTAGCAGAGAGAACTTTGTGCATAAAAATTGAACTTTTTGCCCAATTCAACGCCATTTCTTGAAAAGCTACTGAATCCTGTAAAACAGACTTGTTAGTATTTATATAAATAACGCTGCCACTATCATCTTTTTGTTGTTTCGTCCGTGCTTTTTCAAACTTAATGACATCTCTTTTATAATTATTTACTAAATTTTGAACGTAAACAGAAGTCAAAGCATCGCACGCAGCTAAAGAACAGTGTTGCAAACTTTCCAAACTTTGATTAATCCTAGCTTTATTTTCTTTAATTGCGATCGTTGCTTTCATGGCTTTTGTAGAAAGGCTATTATTCGCCAAGTTAGTCAGCGGCAAAATATGCTGAATGCTTGGCATCGCCAAATCGACTTGATTTTTATTGTTTAAATTAGAAAGTGCTATTTCATTAAAACCATCTATATTTACGGCTAGATCCAGTTCTTGCCCCAAAGCCAAAAAATAGTTTAAAATTAATAATTGCTGCGGTTGTTTGTAGCCTCCGGTAGCAAATGACAAAATTACAAATTCTCGATCTTTGAAAGCCGGAATCTGCTTTATATATCGAGGTAAAATTTTATTTTGAACTTCAAATATCCCATAATTTGAAGCCACGGAGCCGCCAAATACTCCGATAATAAATTGATTTTTATTTGTCTTTTTTAAAGGGTAATCATAAGGAGAGATAAATCCGTAGTTGTTAACCTTAAAACCCGGTCGAAAATCAGCGCTGGGTTTTTGAATAAACCCAAAAAAAGGATGAAACCTTTCGACAATCGACTCGTTGAGCCGCACTCCTTCTAAATTAATTCCTAAAGCCGACTTATCTTGCGTCTTTTGTCTAGTATAGAAAAATTGCTTGTGCTTGACAAAATACCATCCCAAGGAACCGAGTTCCACGAAAAAAAGTAAAAGCGCTAAGTTAATTAAAGCAATTTTTAGGATTTCTTGGTTTTTGTTAATAAAGTTAAAATTTTTCATATATATCTATTTTGACTTTCTTACTACTTTAATAATGGAACTGGAAACATAGTTGGCTAATACGTCCTCTCCAACTGAATTATAGTGGCAGCAGGCATCTTTGTAAACAGTTTCTTTTGTATTGTCTAAAATATTCACGGCGTTAAAAATATTAACCCCAGCTTTTTGCAAATCATCGACTTTGGACAAAAGCACCGGATAACCTTTTTTCACCCCTTCAATGTAAGGACTCTTCTTGTCAATCGCGATTTCGTTTTCCTTGGCGGTAAACGCTCGCTTGGTTGGATAATACTGGTTCGGCTGGATAAAGTGAAAATAGTTAATTTTTCTACTTGATAAAATTTGATTCATCCCGATCGACGATTCGTACCACATCAATGCCATTTTGTCAAAAGCAGCGGCATCCTGCAAAACAAAGTCAGCTTTGGGAATGTATACTATACCGCTATTTGCCGTATCTGGGTTGGATTGTGTGACTTGCCGATCGTACTTGACAACTGCTTGCTGGTAATTGTTGACTAATTGTTTCACCTGTAGCGAGGTAACAGCGTGACACAAAGCAAGCTGACAAGTTTGCAATTTGTCAATACCTGCTTTCAACTGTTTTTTGTTTTCGTTAATTTGCAAGATCGAACTCATCGCTTCCGGCGATAAGTTGTTGTTGGCTAAACCCGTCAAAGGCTGTATGTGTTGAACGCTGGGCATTCCTACTTCTACTTGGGCTTTATTGTTTAAATTTGACAGTGCTACTTCGTTAAAACCGTCAATATTGATGACTAAATCTAACTCTTGACCCAAAGCCAGAAAATAATTTAAAATTAATAACTGTTGGGGCTGTTTGTAGCCACCGTTGCCAAAATTTAAAACCACAATTTCGCGACCGGCAAATTCTGGATAACTCTGCAATTTTTTAGACAATCTTTGACTGACATATTCATCTACTGCAAAGTTGTTAGCAACTGAACCGCCAAAAACTCCGATAATAAATTGATTCTTATTTGTTTTAATAAAGGGATATTCGTACAGGGAAAAAAAGCCGTGTTTGTTGACTTTTAACTTAAGTTTTTCATTAGTGAAAGCACCTTGCTTTAGCACGTAGCCAAAAAACGGGTGCAGTCTTTCTACGATAGATTCATCAAGTCTAATTCCGATCCTTTCAATATCTTCTACTATTTTTTCTTTGGTTTTAGTTCTGGTATAAAAAAACTGCTTTTGGTTAATAAAATAAAAAGCAAGCGACAAAGCTTCCAGACAGATAAAGGCGATCGCCAAATTAACCGCGATTATAATTAATATATTTTTGCCTTTTTCGAGTGGCGTTGAATCTTTCATGAAATTTGACTGATTACGGTTGTTTTTTGGGGACTTGAGACTGCTTCAAATTTTGGCACAAATTTCGGTTAATCAGGATACTAGCCAGTCGGTGTCCTAGTTCATTCCAGTGACCCCCACAGGGTACAGAATTCTCAAAACCGTGGGCGCAGACTTGATATTTTTCAGTGTAGCCTTGGATTTGTTCGGATAAATTTAGTACCCGAAAACCCTCGCGAGCGCCCAATTTTTCCAACCGCCTATCGGGATAAAACAAATCCTGAATGTTGTTCTTTCTCATAAAATTTTTTCGCCTCTCGGCCTCCGGTCTAACTTGCATCGGATCGCCGATCGTCACAACCAAGAAATCAGCATTTTTCTGCACAACTTCATTCCGCATCGTCACAATCAAACCCTCTGTCACCCTCCAAGCCTCTTCCCAAGCTGCATTCTGAGGTTCCTTGAGGTTCAGGGTACTTAAAGTGGTAAAATGCCCGGATAACTCCCGCTTTTTCCGATCTAAGTCTACCTTTTTAATGACTTGCAAAATGCGCGAATTGTTGACGATCAAACTCGGCATTCGGTCTACAAATGAAACTGCTCTTTCGTTGCGATCGATCGGCGCCAGATTGCGAAAAGACATATCCGGTACTAACTTGCCACTAGCATCATAAGCAAAAAATGGTCGGTAGCGATCGTATTCCAGTTTGGGAGAATTATTTATCACATCATTGCCAATAAAAAAAGCAAGAATTACAATATCAGGACTATAATCCCACACTTTTTTTCGCAGCATTATCAATTCTTGAGCAGTACCGTAGCCCTGCACGCCAAAATTGATTACCTCAACATTTGTGCGTCCCTTAACGGCTTGGCAGTTGCCTAACTTTCGTTCCAGTTTCGACCAGAAAGTTTGTTCGACAGGTACGTGAATTGCTTCGGTGAAAGAATCGCCCAAAACCGCCACACGCAAAGTATTTGGAGGCTTTGCTTTTGTGTGTTCGCGATCGCGCAAACCCTCGCTATTCACCTGCACAAAACTCGCACCTTCCCCATTCCATTCCCCCGACGCACCCGGTTTCAGCTTCCAGCCCACATTCGGATCGGAAGTGTGAAAACGAGTTGGCGCCGAGTCTACGAAATCTCCTATTTTTGGATAGCCTTCAATCCCCGCCGTCCGCAATCCAACTTCACCAATTATCACCCCCATCAATAAACCGCCGAGTGTCAAACCTAAATTGACACCCAAATTTTTCAACTTGCTCATTATTTCAAAACAGCGTGTAAATAAATGGAGCAATCACAGAACCCTGACTCAATACAATCAAAGCTCCCAAAAATACTAAAGTCACAATTAACGGCAAAAGCCAATACTTTTGGCGTTCTCTCATAAACGCCCACAAATCTTTGATAAAGTCTAAAGTTGCTTCAAACACTTAAAAAGGACGCTCCATACTAACTTTTGTTCTTGTTTTACTTGGGATGCGGTAAGTATCCATTTTCGGATTGAGTTTTCGCCGCATTGCATCTTCGCCGAAAATGTTTTTGATCACTCCCATCGGCCAAATTATCAGGTAAAAAACTATCCCTAGGACGATCGGCGTTTGGATTTTGTGGAGGATCAGTCCAAAGCGCATCCATCCGTGATAAACGGGATTCAGCGATTTCGGCGCCACCAATGCTAGCAGCACTAGCACTCCGCAGATTGCCCAAGGCCACCAAGGTAGAGAATGCCGCCGCAGTAAAGGTACTGCTAAACCGAAGATCACTGCAATCAAGGCGCCAATTAGCAGCCCGAAATCGCGCAAGCCTTTTTTGTCTAGTTTTTTAATTTCGTCGCTCATTAGAAATGGAGGATGGGGAATGGGGAATGGGGAATTAGTTATTAGTTATTCGTACCAACTAATAACTAATAACTAATAACTAATGACTAATCTAGTTCAAATTCATTTTTCCAAGCATCATCTTGTTTCCAAGGAATTTGTTCGGACTTGGGAAGCAAGTAATTTTCCAAAACCAGATAGTCCATTTCGGTTCGCATGAAACAGCGGTAAGCATCTTCTGGAGTGCAAACAATGGGTTCGCCTCGGACGTTGAAAGACGTATTTACCACAATAGAACAGCCCGATCGCTCTTCAAAATGGCTGATTAAGTCATAGTACCGAGGATTGGTTTCTTTGTGAACAGTTTGGATGCGAGCCGAGTAATCGACGTGGGTGACAGCCGGAATTTCCGATCGCGGAATGTTAAGCTTTTCAATGCCAAACAACTGCTCTTGTTCCGCGGTCATCGGAATGCGCAGACTGGCTTTGACAGGTGCTACCAATAGCATATAAGGGCTAGAATGGTCAATCTCGAAATAATCCGCAACTCGTTCGGCTAAGATTGACGGCGCAAAAGGTCGAAATGATTCCCGATATTTAATTTTCAGGTTCATCACGGACTGCATTTTAGCACTGCGGGGATCGCCAACGATCGATCGACCGCCCAGAGCCCGCGGCCCAAATTCCATGCGCCCCTGGAACCATCCCACCACATTTCCCTGTTCCAAAATCTCAGCCAACTGCGGCATTAATTCGGCATCGTCCAATCGGTGATAGCTGGCTTTTACAGCATCCAAATATTCGAGAATTTCTGCGTCAGTAAACCTCGGGCCCAAATAAGAGCCGCGCATTTGGTCGTGACAAGTTAAATGAGCAACAGACTTCGCCACAGTTGCCACCGCTTGGTTTGCAGTGAGAACTTCAGTCCTCTCCTCAACCGCGGCGTTTGTAGTGACAAGTTCAGTTTTGAGGGATTCTATACTATTTGCTGTCGAATTCGCGCTCACAGTGCGAGTTTGTTCGCAATACTGGTACCAAATCGCCAAAGCCGCGCCCAAAGCACCGCCAGCATCTCCCGCCGCCGGCTGAATCCAAATATCTTTGAAAATACCTTCCCGCAAGAGTCTGCCGTTAGCAACGCAGTTGAGAGCAACGCCGCCCGCAAGACAAAGATAATCGACATTCAATTCTTTTTTAACTGTTCTGCAAAGCCGCAAAACAACTTCTTCGGTAACAACTTGAATGGAAGCTGCAATGTCCATTTCCCGCTGAGTCAATTTTCCTTCAGCTTGACGCGGCGGCCCTTCAAACAGTTCGTCAAACTTCTTGTTTGTCATGGTTAAGCCAACAGTATAGTTGAAATAATCCATGTTCAAACGGAAAGTTCCGTCATCTTTGAGGTCGATTAAATAGTTGAGAATTTTGTCTACATACTTGGGTTCGCCGTAAGGAGCTAAACCCATGAGTTTGTATTCGCCAGAGTTGACTTTGAAGCCGGTGTAATAGGTGAAAGCTGAATAAAGCAAACCCAAGGAGTGGGGAAAATCGATTTCCCACTGAGGTGTAAGTTCGTTGCCGTCTCCCAACCAAACCGAGGTTGTTGCCCACTCGCCCACGCCGTCGAGGCACAAAACGGCTGCTTTTTGAAACGGGCTGGGGAAAAATGCCGATGCTGCGTGGGATTGGTGGTGTTCGGTAAATAGCAGAGATGGCAGTTTATTCGTTTTGCAGTTTGCTATTGCTGCCAGATCTCTTTTGAGCATGGTTTTGAGGTAAAGCTTTTCTTTTAGCCATATCGGCATGGCGGCTACGAAAGAGCGAAAACCTTGGGGTGCGTAGGCTAAATAAGTTTCGAGAAGGCGCTCGAATTTGACTAAAGGTTTGTCGTAAAAGACTATGCGATCGAGTTCCCGCAAATCTATGTTCGCTTCTTTCAAGCAATAAGCGATCGCATTCTTGGGAAATCTGGCGTCGTGCTTTTTGCGGGAAAATCTTTCTTCCTGCGCTGCGGCTATAATTTCTCCGTCGCGAATTAAGGCTGCGGCGCTGTCGTGATAGTACGCCGAGATTCCAAGTATGTTCATTCGTCTCCTCACAAATCGCAATGCGTTTGTATCTGACTATTTAGAATAGCTATCGATTATAGCTGCTTAAGTGCTGATTGGGAATTGAGTTTTGCGATCGCCTCTAATTTTACCTGGATCGATCCCGGTGCGCCACCCTCGGCCGATCGGCTTTTTGAGAGCATAAAGCTAGCGCCGACCAATCCTGCGCCCCCAAGCTCTGAAGTAAGTTGCCACCGGGAATTGATAAAATTCACCGATCAACCACAGCACAATGCCTAAATGGGACAAAAAAGCTAACCCTGTCCAAGCTGCGGGCAGCCATGACAACCGGCTGCCAGGAACCGGGGGAAAATAGTAAGCTGAAAGTCCCAGCAAGGTAGTGGGAAGGAAAATTAGACCGATCGCTGCTGCAAAATAGGGCCATCCGAATTCTACGCCTTCGAGGTGGGCTCCTATCCACTGTTTGCCGTTCCAGTGCCATGTTACGGGCGGTTGGCGATCGGCCATTTGGAGCGATTGTCTTTCAACGCTTGCGGTATAAATGTGCTGGCAGAAGTTGCAAGCTAGGGCGTCCATCATCGGCATGGTGGAAATTTGACCGGTGCGGCACACGGGACAGGGATATGTATCTTGAGGGTTGAAAGGTCGGGTTGATTTTTTGAAAGTCAGCATAGATCAGGCTGTTTGTCAAGATATTGAGCGATCTTAACAGAGTACAGAAATTGTGCGTTGGCTGAGGGCGGTTTTTGTATCTAGATTGTTGGTGATTTCAGAGGTTTTTTGACGCTTGCGGGCCCCACTGATTAATGCAGTTTCACGGTGGATGATGCGGATTAATTGCGGTGATTGTTGCTGTACCGAATTCTGGCTCCTGCCCAGTGAAGTTTTTCCCTCAAAGTGCCGTAATAAGAATAGTTTTCCCGCAAAATAATAAACTTGGCTTCGCAGTCTGCCCTGCGCACGTCTACGCGCTGTCCCGGCCAAATTGCAGTCCCCAAAACGCCGTCTGTCCAGAGTTTGGTACTGAGTTCGTAATCTGCTAAAGGCCAAATGCTGACGACTGAACCGGGCGGGAGTACGATCGCCCGACTCGATAAACTCAAAGGGCAAATCGGAGTAACTGCGATCGCCTCCATTCCCGAGTGCATAATCGGCCCGTTGGCAGATGCGGTGTAGCAAGTCGAACCGGTGGGAGTTGCCACAATTAAACCGTCGCCTTGATATTGATCGACTACTTCGCCGTCAACTTCCATTTCTAGAATACAGCTCGGCATTCGATCGGCTGAAGCAGGTTTGATACACATTTCATTGAGTGCCAAAAATCGCTCGCTTTCCGGTTCGAGATTAGTTCTATTTCCTTCAAAAACTGCCGCCTGCAACATCATCCGCTTCTGCACGGCATACTTGTCTTCCGAAAGTCTGTCCCAAATCTCCTCAGTATTTTGGAAATCCTCAAAAGACTCGGTTAAAAAACCCAGATGTCCCCCCACATTCGCTGCCAAAATCGGAATGCCGTCAGCAGCCAAATTCCGGGCCGCAGCTAGCGCCGTACCGTCGCCGCCCAGCACCACAGCTAAATCAATTGGGCTGTTACTAGAAGCTAAAAACACCGGATACGGGTTATCTTTCGGGCCGCTCGGGCCCATTAAAACGTCACACCCGCGACTTTCTAATTGGCGGGCACACTGTTCTGCCCACCGCTGGCTGAGGGTATCTCTGGCTTTGTGGGCAATAATTACTTGTTTTAGTTGCACAACCTATCGATTTTAGATTTTAGATTTTGGATTTTCGATTGTTAGATTTTAGAGTGAGTTCACAATCTATCGATTTTAGATTTTAGATTTTGGATTTTCGATTGTTAGATTTTAGAGTGAGTTCACAATCTATCGATTTTGGATTTTTGATTCTGAGATTTTAGGATCAGTGAAAGATCTTAAAATGTTCGATCGCACAAATTGGTTTTGGACATCAGGTTAGATTTTAAACTATTTTTGAGCATTGCGAGGCAGAGGCTGCGGATCTGCATTACCAAAATCTGCCTGGTAAGGAGAAAGCCGGGAATAAGAAATATGATTGTGACTGCATTTCCACATCTTCCTTCTTCCTTCTTTTTACCCTAACCGAAGCCGAAGGGCTATCTTCCATTTTCGTTCAACCCTCAGCGCGGCTAGATTTGGGCCGCGGCCAGATAATGCTGGAATCTGTCGCAAGTAGGCGAGAAACTGCGATCGCCCCAAAGCGGTTGAGGTGGCTGGGGTCAAAAAAATAGTCGTTGCGGCCAGGCCACCGCTGCGACAAGTCGCGGAAAGCGAAGCCTTTTTGCCGCGAAAGTTGGTCCATTCGCTGCCGGAACTGCTGTTCTGCCCACAGGCGAGTTCCATCTAAGTAGTCGTCGGTGAGGGGCAAATTGACGAAAATCAGGGGAATTTTGCGAGCTTTGGTAAATGCTACAACTGAATTAAAGGCTGTTGCTTGTTTGCCTCCGAGGTTGAAGTTTTCGTAGTCGCGATCGTACTGGCCTGAAACGTAAGCGCGTTCTCGATAATAAGTGTTGGGATTGTAACGGATAGATATAGGCATAAATCCGTTGGAGTCGATCGAATCTGCCAATTCGCTGACTTGCCTCATTGCTACTGTTGTCGGCTGCGAGACTGGAATCAATTGTGCTTTTTGAGTTGCTGCATCGGCTGCGATCGGCTTTAACTCATATCTTGCAGCATTCTCAGCAACAGGCAAGATGCCCGTCCCACGAGATATGAATTTGATTGTGGGGTGGGCATCTTGCCCGCCCCTGAAAGGTCGATCGACAGATGCCTGTGCTCTGCGGAAAGTGTTGTTAGGGCAGGGCTGCGGGAATTTGTAACACTGGGGAATCACATTCGGTTCATCCGACTGCAGTTCGGGGCGAACGCCTGCGGCTAAAAGTTGGCTGCCTTTAGAATCGACGATCGAATTAAAAGTGCGATCGTCCCGGCCGCTGTTAAACCCCCGCACACCATCCGCCCAGACAATCATTTGAGGCAAATGATCCGGCTTCAAAAGCCGCCGCAGTTGAAAGTCAACTACTTGTGCAGTTGCGCCGTTGACTGAAAAGTTAAATACTTTTAAGCCCGGACGGCCATTTTGGGCCAAAGATTGTTTTAGCTGTTTGGGATCGACGCCCTGCAATGCGCGGGAACTGCCGACGATCAAAACGTCTGGCGGACCGACGGCAGCAACGTAGGATAAGTACAGTTCTAGCTTTTCGTCGAGCAAATCGCTGCTGAAGCTGACTGTACTGGCTTGCGATCCGTTTGCGCCCGCTTGCTGTTGGGAATAAACGAGGTTTTTCATGTACTCGATTACTTTTTTCTCCGCAAAAGCCCGTTTGGGACTGCCTGGGGGAACGGCTTGCATCCAGGCGACTGCCTGCACCCACAGGGTGGCTACTTCGTCCCAGTCTTGTTTTGAATTGGCTGATTGAGCTAAATTAGAAGCTTGGGTGGCGAAGTTAACTGACTCCGTGAAGGCATCGTTTTGTGGGCATGAAGCAGCGCTGAGGGATTTTTGGGTTAGGTTGGCGTTTTTAGCTAACAGAGACGTTGGCGACTGCGCTAGGACTGGGGATTCGATCGAACCCGATGTTGCTGCGGTGTTGGGCGGCTTCGTTGACGAACATCCCAAAGTTAAGGCTAGCAAGGCGGTTGCGGCGCAGGTACGTTTGAGGATGCTAGCAATGTAGCGGCGAATCATAAAGCTTACAGCGATCGCGAAACATTACTAGATATTACCGCAAGCCGCCATTCCTAAGCAGCCGCGATCGTGACGTTAATTGCCTATTTATGTATGGGATTCGATGACTGCTTCGGCTTGCAGGGCGATCGATCTCAATTTATCCAATGTATCCTGGTTCGCACTCTGCCACAACCCCCGCTGACGAGCTTCTAGCAATCTTTCCGCCATATCTCGCAGTGCCCAAGGATTGTTTTCTTGAATAAATGTCTGCACTTTCTCATCAAAAATGTAAGCCTCTGCGATTCCTTCATACATAAAATCCTCTACACAATTTGCCGTAGCATCGTAAGCAAACAAAAAATCAACAGTTGCTGCAATTTCAAAAGCACCTTTATAACCGTGTCGCATCGCACCTTCTATCCATTTGGGATTCACAGCCCGGCTGCGATAAACCCGCGCAATTTCTTCTCGCAGTTGCCGCACTTTTGGATTTTCGGGAATTGAATTATCTCCAAAATAAGTTTCAGGATTTTTGCCTTGCAAATTGCGAATTGCGGCAGCCATTCCGCCTTGGAATTGATAATAATCATCGGAATCGAGGATGTCGTGTTCGCGGTTGTCTTGGTTTTGCAGAACTATTTGCATTTGGCCGAGGCGTTTTTCAAATGCTTCGGGTGCAGAACATCCCCATTCACCCCCCCTAACCCCTCCTTGTAAAGGGGGGGGACAAGAGTTGGAATTAGCCCCCCCTTGTAAAGGAGAGGAATTAGATTTAGCCCCACCTTGATAAGGGGGGGTTGGGGGGGTATCCCCTGGTTGTAAAGGAGAGGAATTAGATTTAGCCCCCCCTTGATAAGGGGGGGTTGGGGGGGTACTTGTATAGGCGTAACTGCTCCAATTAATGTAAGCTTTTGCTAAATCGCTGTCGTCTGTCCAGTTTTGAGCTTCAATTATGCCTTGAAGTCCTGCGCCGTAAGCACCCGGTTTTGAGCCAAACACTCGAAATTGCGATCGCCCTTGCGCCTCTTCCTGACTCAAACCTGTAGATTCCCAATACAGAATCTCTGCTTGAACTTGTGCGGCTAAAGGGTTGTTTTCTGCCGGTTCGTCTAAATCTGCCACAGCTTTTACCGCGCTGTCAAACAAATCAATTAAATTAAAAAAAGCATCACGGAAAAAGCCAGAAATTCGCAAAGTAACATCAACGCGCGGCCGCCCCAAAACAGAAACTGGCAAGATTTCAAAATCTACAACCCGGCGCGAAGGGCCATCCCAAACTGGTTGAACTCCTATCAGCGCCAAGGCTTCGGCGATGTCGTCTCCCCCCGTCCGCATGGTGGATGTTCCCCACACTGACAAACCCAAAGTTTTCGGATATTCGCCGTTTTCTTGGGTGTATCTTTCGATTAAAGTTTCAGCAGCAACTCTGCCAACTCTCCAGGCGGTTTCTGTGGGAATGGCGCGGATATCTACTGAGTAAAAATTCCGACCGGTGGGCAATACATCTGGTCGGCCGCGAGTGGGCGCGCCGGATGCGCCGCTTGGTATGTGCCGCCCATCTAGTCCGCGCAAAAGGTTGGTAATTTCTTGGTTTGTTTGAAGGAGTGAAGGTAAAAGATAGTTATTTATCCAGTCTAATTCTTGTTGGGTTGCTTTTCCTATTTCTGGATTGGCAATCGCAGATGAACGCGGATGAACGCGGATGTTTTCGATTAAGTTATCTACTAATTCAGCGGCTTTTTCTTCGAGTTCTGCTGTTAAATCGCCTGCTGTGCGCTGCTGAATTATCGACGTTGGATCGCAGGTTAAGGGGTCGAAATCGTAGCCTGAGTCTTCTGCTAGGGCGCGGGTTAAGCCCGATCGCGCGTTGGTGGGATGGCGGGCGATCGCAATTATCAAATCTCTCAACTGTCTACCTTCGGGACACTGCCCGAAAATGTGCAATCCGTCGCGGATTTGGGATTCTTTGAGTTCGCAAAGATAGCCGTCTGTACGGGTAATAAATTCGGTAAATTCCGATTTATTTAGTTGTATTCCTAAGTCTTTATCTAAGTTCTCTTTGTTGGTGAGGGCGAGAATGCGATCGCGAATCATGGGCAATCTGGACGGATCTAAACTTTGGGCTTCGCAATACTCATCGATTAAGGTCTCCAACTGCTGCAAAGGCCCGTAGAGTTCGGCGCGAGTCATCGGCGGTGTCAGGTGGTCGATAATCACAGCTTGCGATCGTCTTTTTGCTTGGGAACCTTCCCCCGGATCGTTGACAATGAAGGGATAAAAATTCGGCATCGCGCCTAATGCTACTTCTGGATAACATTTGTTAGACAATGCTATACTTTTACCTGGCAACCATTCTAAATTGCCGTGTTTTCCAGCATGAATTATAGCATCAATTCCTAACTTTTTTCGCAGCCAGTAATAGTAAGCTAGATAATTGTGAGTTGGTTCTAAGTCTGGGGCGTGATAATTTAACGCGGGGTCAAGTTCATATCCGCGCGATGGTTGAATTCCTACAAATACATTACCGAACTGAATCCCCGGAATCGGAAAGTAGGGACAGGGCATTGCCGTGTCTCTACCTTGTGTATGACCTTCCGCCGATCCCCATCTTTGACAAATTCCATTCTGTACTTCCTGTGGCAAACTAGCAAAATATTCTTCATATTCTGCCAAATCCAAAGATTGATAAACCGGCCGCAATTCGCGTCCTTCCGGGTCATTTGTCACGCCCAAAGTTAACTGTTCAATTAACTCGTTACCGCTAGCGGGGATGTTTTCAATTTGATAGCCAGCTTGCTGCATAGCTTGAAGGATTTCGACACAGCTAGCGGGCGTATCTAAGCCGACGCCGTTAGCTAAGCGGGCGTTGCGAGTGGGGTAATTTGCTAGAATTATGGCGATGCGTCTGTTAGCGGCTGGGGTTTGTTTCATTTTCACCCAATTCGCGGTTAAATCTGCTACAAATTGAATGCGATCGCCCGCTGCCACATAGCCTACTACATCTGTTTCTAATTCGCTGTTCCAAGTCTGTACCGCTTTAAAAGAAACAGCCCTAGTAATGATTTTTCCGTCTACTTCCGGCAATGCTACATTCATCGCCACATCCCGCGGCGAAAGCCCCTGAAGTTCCGTTTCCCACTGTTCCAAACCGCCACCGCTGAAGATTGCTTGCAATACGGGAACGTCTAAGGATTTTAAGCTATTTTGTTCCGGTTCTTGACTGCTGAAACCGGAGACTGCAAAACTTGTGGTGTTGAGCAATAATTGAATTGGTTCTGATTCTTTGGGCTGGAAATATTCCAGCAATTCTATTTGCAAATCTGGTTCCCGCAGAGACGACACAAAGACAGGAAGCGGTACTAAGTTTCGCTCTGCTAGAGCTTGACAAAGTGCATCAATTGGTGCTAAGTTTCCTGATAAATAATGAGCGCGATAAAATAAAATTCCGACTTTAGATTTAGAAGTAATGTCCCCGTGTCCGCAAGTTGGGGACGAGTCAATTGGCTTTTTCCAATCATAAATTCCGACGCGGGAAACTGTTTGAGGTAGCGGTGGATTATAAGCAGTTTTCAGGCAAGTATCTGCTGCAAATTTGAGTGCGTTAACAAAGTTTTGAACTCCGCCTTCTGTGAAGTAGCGCCACAGTTTATTGACGACTGATAGCGATACATTGGAATGGCTGATTAAATCCGGATCTGGGCTGTCTTCTCCGGGCATTACAATCAGTGATGCGTTAGTTTTCTGCACAGTTTCTCGCAGGATTTCTAACCCGTAAGACCAATAAGAACGCCCTCCTAGAAGTCTTAAGATTATGACCTCTGCGCGTTCTAAAACTTCCTCGG
This sequence comes from Microcoleus asticus IPMA8, assembly GCF_013179805.1. Taxonomy (GTDB): domain Bacteria; phylum Cyanobacteriota; class Cyanobacteriia; order Cyanobacteriales; family Microcoleaceae; genus Microcoleus; species Microcoleus asticus. The sequence goes on from NZ_SRRZ01000029.1 coordinate 50,165, forward strand.
CATAGGTGTCAATTGTTAGTTGTTGCTGCAACTGAAGCAGGTTTACTGCGCGCACTTTGGGGAATGCTGCCGGCATTTTGGATGCGGCGGCTGCGAGAGTTTGAATGTCGGTGTCAGCAGCACTAATAAATACTATTGGTGCTGGGGTTTGCTGAATAAAAATTACTCCTTCTGCTTGAGGGTTCCAACCTCCCGGTGTGGCGGCTATTTTGTGCATTAATTTTTTTTATGTTAATAAATAGTGAGACAAAGTGCGATCGCCTTGAGTATAACATTACTTATACATCAATAGAGGCTAGGGCGTGTTTCCCACCCAGACATCCCCGCCCAACCGAGAGAGGGCGGACACGGGGGAACCGCCCCTACATTCGCGGGGAGAATGAGCGTCAAAGTCCCGGAAATCTCAACCTATAAACTGATAAATAAAACTCCCAAGATCATGATTGCTGCCCCTAATAATCTTTCTTGAATATCTTTTTCCTTAAAAATGAAATGACCGAACAATACACCCATTAACACGCTAGTACGCTTAAGCGCGATCACTCGCACTACGAAAGTTAATGTCAAAGCTTGCATTTGAAAAATTACTCCAGTAGCATTGATAAACCCCATAGCAGCTAGCATTGGTAATTGTTTGAGAATTTTTTGCCCTGGATTTGGGGTTTTGTGCAATAAAACTGGCAGTAGCAAAACACTCATTGTACCAAACAAACAGAATATCCAAAAAATAGGGTAGGAATTTGTAACTCCTATTTTGTCAAAATTTGAGGCAATACTCCATAGAAATGCGACGATTAACATCAATTTGGGCCCGGGTTCATCCAGCAGTGCTTTGAATGGGGCTAAATATCCTTTGGATTTCTCTTTAATATTTAATAAATAAGAGCCTGCTACGATTAGTAAAATGCCAATATAATCAAGAAATTTGGGATATTCACCGACAATTAACGGTGAAGTTACCAACATGAATAATGGTGTCAAAGCTAGCAGCGGTACTGTCAGGGATAAATCTGATAATTTGAGGGCTTTGATGTAGAGGAGGGCTGTGACAGCGTTGATACTACCTCCGATTAATAGGGCGAGCCAAAATTGAGAGTTTAATGGCGGAATTCCTGTATATAATACCCAGGGAATCAAAAAGATGACTGAAAAAAATGATAGAGACCAAGCAACGACATATTCGTCACTTTTTTTGAGGTTTTGTTTGCCAAAAACGTCTTTGACGGCTTCAAAGAAAGCGGTCAAGATTCCAAAAATTAACCAAGTCAACCTAAATATGCGCTCCTGACTCGCTCGTCGTTTAGCAAATCCGTTCCAATACCTGTGAGGGTAATATTACCAGCTTCTAGTACGTAACCCCGATCGGCAATTTGCAGTGCTAAACTGGCGTTTTGTTCGACTAAAAGGATTGTAACGCCTGTGGAGCGGAGGTGGTGAATAATTCCGAAAATTTCTTTGACGATCGCGGGTGCTAAGCCTAAACTAGGCTCGTCTAATAATAGCAGTTTCGGGCGGCTCATCAGCGCACGGGCGATCGCCAGCATTTGCTGTTCCCCGCCGCTGAGGGTTCCTGCTAGCTGGCGGCGCCTTTCTGCTAGGCGCGGAAATATCTCAAATTGGCGCTCTAAATCGGCTTTTACGGCCGCCGAGTCCGATCGAATATAGGCCCCCAATTCCAAGTTACTCAACACCGTTTGCTGCGCCAAAACGCGCCTCCCTTCTGGACTGTGGGCGATTCCCAATTTCACAACTTCGTGAGCTTGACGGCGGGTAATATCGCGCCCGGTATAAATAATTTGTCCTTGGTTTATATTAACTATTTTGGAAATAGCCCTGAGTGTGGTACTTTTTCCCGCACCATTAGCGCCGATGAGACTGACAACCTCCCCCGCATTCACGGTTAAATTAATATTTCGCAGGGCTTGAATTCCTCCGTAATTTACACAAATACTCTTTAGTTCTAAGAGGATATTTTGCGCTGTTTCTAGTGGGGTATGTTGCATTTTGTGTAACTTAATTCTTGATAAAAAACTGTCTTTTTTCCAGTAGTTCGAGACTCAGTCAGTCCGCGATTCCACCAGGGGTTGAAACCCCAGGTTCATAGCTGAAGTCCTATGAAGGCTGGCAGATACATTTAGGACTAACTATTATTCTTAGTCCGCGCACCCTCTGGACTTTGTGTGTGTAAACACGATTTCCAATTACGCGGTGACTCAAGATGACATAATTTCAATTTATCTAAGTTTCATCTCCCAAATAAGCCTCAATCACCGCCGGGTCATTTCTCACAACAGCAGGCTCGCCCAAGGCAATAAGCTGACCGAAATGCAAGACGGCAATGCGATCGCACAATCCCATAACTAGCGGTACATGATGCTCGATCAATATTACAGTTAAATTGAATTGTTGGCGCACTTCTCGGATAAATTCGCTTAATTTGTGCTTTTCATTGGGATTCATCCCCGCAGCAGGTTCATCTAACAATAGTATTTGCGGTTCTAGGGCTAAAGCGCGGGCAATTTCTAAGCGCCTCTGGTCGCCGTAGGGTAAGTTTTTGGCTTGTTCGCCCGCGCGATCGCCCAATCCGACTAGATCCAACAATTCTAAGGCTTTCCGCTGGGTTTTGCGTTCCATTGCGTTAGACGCTGGCAAGCCGAAAATCCCCGCCAGCACCGATAAAACTGGATTGCCCGATCGACTGTGGATGTGTCGGGCGATCGCCACATTTTCCACAGCAGAAAGTTCCCCAAACAACCGAATATTTTGAAAGGTTCGGGCCATACCTTTATTAGCAATTTGATAAGGTCGCAGTTTAGAAATATTTTCCTTTTGATAAATCAGAGTGCCACTAGAGGCAGGTATCAGTCCAGTCATTACATTAAATAGAGTGGTCTTGCCAGCGCCGTTAGGGCCGATCAATCCAAAAATCTCGTGTTTTTGAACTGTAAAAGATACATCGTTTACAGCAATTAAACCGCCAAAGCTACGAGTTAATCTTTGTGCTTCTAAGATAGGATTGCTTTTTGAGAGGGGATTGCTGTTTAAAATCACAATAAACTACATAATATCGGCAATCTAATTATGCCTCAGATTGGGATTTAAATAAATAGCCTCGCGCTCTCAAATCAATTACTCATTACCAATTACCGCTTATTAATTACGAGGCATCTAGCTGATTCAACGGAAAACCGCTATAATATTACAATTGCCGTACCGCTTCAATCTCCTCAAGCCGTCTAGCCCGGGTAATCTTATGACGATGTACGTACCGGATTCGCAGCATTCGCAAACAAAAGTCCTCCCTACAATGTATGATTTACCCAGTGAAGACCCGGAGGAACCCGGTTTGCCTGACGAATTTCACGAATTTCAACCCGAACTGCTGCGTCTAACCTGCCGCCCCGCCAACCATCCACCAGAACAAATATTTATAGCGACAGACCTCAATCTCTACTACGATTCTAACCATTTCAATTGGTACAAAAGACCTGATTGGTTTGTCGTATTGGGGGCTCCGAGATTTTATCTAGGTAACGAATTGCGCCTCAGCTACGTGATGTGGCAAGAAAATGTCAGTCCTCTGGTAGTAGTGGAACTGGTGTCACCTGGGACTGAAGATGAGGATTTAGGAATCACAGAAGAAACACCAAATAAACCGCCTACTAAGTGGCGAGTTTACGAAGAGATTTTGCAGATTCCTTACTACTTTGTTTTCAGTCGGTACAACAATCAACTGAGAGTATTTCGTTTGATTGGTAATCGTTACCGCGAACAAGTTTTAACCGAGCCGCGCTTCTGGATACCGGAATTAGAATTAGGTATAGGTTTGTGGGAAGGTTGTTATCAAGGTTGTTCGAGGTTGTGGCTGCGTTGGTACGATGTCAGTGGCGATTGGGTTATGACTCCAGAGGAGTTTGAAAGGCAGCGAGCAGAATTAGAAAGTCAGCGAGCAGAATTAGAAAGTCAGCGAGCAAATCGATTAGCCGATCGCCTCAGAGCAATGGGCATTAATCCAGAGGAGCTGTAAAATTAAATAGCAGCATGAAATGGTGCAAGCTGCAAGCGCTGTCCATAAAAAGTTATTAACTAAAAATAAATTATGCCAGAATCTACCTCATTGCGCGATCGCTACTTAGCCCTAATCGACAAAATTGTCGAAATCACCCTCAAAGGTCAAATTCGCTCTAAAGAACAAGTCTATCAAATGCTGGTGCAAGACATTGGCACCGGTACTGGCGAAATCTTTGAACGCTGTTTCGGCGAACGCCTTGATGCCGCAGAAAATCAACTCAGAAATGAGAAAGACGAAATCAAACAAGCAAAGGCAAATCGTACCCTCCGAGCTCTCAAAACCATCCAAGGAGAATGGGAACGCTGGCAGAAAGATAACCGCGTCGATCGCGAAATTGCATCCTCAATCCAACAAATCCTTACCGCCGAATCTAACGGCCGCCTCCTGGCATTATTGCAAGTAATCGATCCGAATAAAGAACATCCGTTAACTCTGGCTCAATTGCAGCAATTGGCAAAATCCCTGCACCAACAAATGCTGCAAACTGCCAATCCCGAAACCGAGCGAGATTTGCAGCAAATCACCGCCGGTATTGCCAAAGGTTTAGAATCTTGGCAGCGGTTGGAACCAGAACTCGTCGGCTGGATTTATCAGCCGCAGCAGCTAGGATTTGCAGGTAGTCCCGAACAAAATGGGCCTTGGGCTTTTTGGGCAAAAAAAGTTAATAGTCCCTTTCCCCAGGCTCTTTTGAATACTATTGCGCTCGGTGAATCGGTAGTTCAACTCGCTGCCAAACAATCGAATTTAGAGTTAGGCGGATTGGTGGAATTAGCGATTATCTTGCAGTGCTTGCAGCGGGCGTTAGCGACATGGTTTGACAAGCAAGTTTACGATTCCAAAGTGTCAACAAAAGCTTCAATTTCTACTTACATTACTTTTGCTGTAATTTGGAGTCAGCTAGCTAGTGGGTTTAATAATTCTACCAAGAGCGGGGAACAGTTGGCAAATGCTTGTTTTCAAGTAACTTTGCAAATTTTGCGCGCTTTTTCTCAGCGAGAATATTTTCCGCTTTACGGCGGAATTTTTGCTTCGTTTGATGGTAAAGCTCTGCGCCATACTTTGGATTATTTAGACGAACCGCTGCGGCGAGTTGAAGGCACTCAAGCGAAAGCTCGGATTCTGACGCTTCTGGGTTATTCGATGCAGGCGGCTGGGGCCTACGAGCGATCGATCTTGCTGCACAAGCAAGCGCTGGAAATTGCCCGTCTCGAAGGAGACAAAGCTTGCGAAGTTGCCAATCTCAATCACATCAGCCGCAACTATGTTGATCAAAAAAATTATCAAGAAGCGATTAATTACAGCCAGCGGGCTTTAATTATGGCACGACAAACGGGAGAACGCCAAGGCGAGGCAAATGCCCTGGCAAATTTGGGTTACAGCGAAGTTTTTCAAGCGCGCCAGTTGGAGGAGGTGGAACCGGAGGTTTATGAGAGTGCGATCGGTTATTTGGAACAAGGTTTGTTGCTATCGGAAAAATTGGGAGACAGGCAAAGTCAAGCTTTTTGTTCCAGCAGTCTCGGTATCGCTAAAATTGCCCTGGAAAATGCTGAAGGTGCGATCGAATATTTGCTAAAAGGTTGGCAAGCTGCCCAATTTTCGGGCGACTTGTATTTGCAAGGTCTGAATTTGGCTTATTTGGCTCAAGCTTATTACAGAATCAACGCACTAGAACAAGCGATATTCGCTGGCAGTTTGGCGATGTATACTTTGGAGCAAATAGGGGCGGCGGAGTGGCGCCAATCGGCGGGTTTGCTGATTATTTTGCGGGGTCAAATGGGGGCAGAATCTTTTAAAGAATCTTTGGCTAGAAGTCGAGCAAACATCATTCCGGCGATCGGTGTTGACGGCTACGATTACATCCCGGAGTTGCTGGAAAAATACCAGCAATCTATTTAATCTCAAATCCGGGTTTGTTACTGGAGCACTCGGCGGTTGAAACCGCTCCTTGTCAAGCGAAGTCCGCCGACGCGAACTAAGAAATTCATTAGTCTCGCGTTGCGCGGACTTTGTATGTATAACCGCAATTTCAATCGCCGGGAATTATCACTCTTTCTCCAGTTTAAAATCGAGGCCATTACTACCTTTAAATACCTTGACGAGAACTGGTTCTTGACCTTTGCGCTCACCGTTAACAAAATGGAGTGGATTTCCTGAAGTTTCATTTGCTGCAAGCTTAATAGATTTGAGGTTTGTCAATACAGCATCGCGGGAGGGTTTTTGAGCCACAGGCAGAGCTTTAATTAAAGCTTGAGTCGCATCATAACTGGTTGCTGTGCGCCAGCTAACATTCCCTTCCCATCTTTTCTTAGCTTCAGCAGCAAATGTTTTTGAATTTTTTTGCTCTCGAAACCAAGGTACAGCTAAAACCAAACCTTCAACAGCCTTTCCGCCTTCTAAAATCTGTGGATTGTACAAAGCATCCGCTCCGAGTAGCTGTAGCTTTTTGGTTCCAGACTGGCTTAGTTTTTCCTGGGCGCTGGCAATTTCAATTGCCACAGAAATGCTCTCTGTGTCTGGCAACAATACAGATGCATTAGCTTGATTATTAAGCATTGTTGCAACTACGCCAGAAGCATCCAGTGCAGGATATGTCAAATCAATCGGATCTCCTACAACTTCTCTATCTTCTTTTTCAAAAGAGTCTTTAAACGCCTTTGTTAGGCTCCCACTATATGTACTCTTAGGGTTATTGCAAATACCAACTTTTTTGTAGTTGTTGTTTATAGCATAACTCGCTAATTTTTTAGCAGTTTCTGTGTCGTTTGGCACGGTTCTGAAAAAAACCTGACTCTCCGGTTTAGCGCTAGTGAGCGTAGTGCTAGGGAGTGTAGTGCTAGTGCTAGTGGGGGAGATTATAGCTAGCTTACCTGTTTGATACTCAGGTAGTGCAGCTTCCGTAACTTTACTGGTATTGTGTCCAATCACTCCCATAATATCTTGGTTTTCTATTAGCTTTTTAGCAACTTTTTTTGCTTGATTGGGGTCATTCCCATCCTTAGCTATTAGAATCTTCAAGAACCGATTCTGTTTTTTGTCGTTGAACTTATATTGTGCTTGTGCAACTCCTCGCAAGATTTCCTGAGCGATTTCGTCTTTAGGATCCAGAGGTATAACTACTGCAAGAGTGACTAATTCTTTCTTTTCCTTGTTTCCTGATTTCTCCTCTTTCAAGGCTTTGGCATTATTGAAATAAATTTCTACTTTTGGATCTTTACGATCGGCTATTCTCGCTTTTTCAAAAAACCTATAAGCTTCTTCATAATTATTTTTTTTGAAAGCTTCAATACCTTTATCTCGATTGGAATTTTCAATGCCCTTAAAGAGAGTCCGCTTACCTTCGCTCAATGGCTCATTCACATCTTTAATATGCCACCAAAGCCAGTAGCCAGACCGACCTATACCCACAAGCAAAAGCAATAAAATTACCCTAAAAATCCATAACTTTAACTTCCGTTTTTTTTGATATTCCCATTTTAGGCTTGCATTTATAAATTCCTCGTCTTCTGAGGTTAATGTCTTATCCTTACCCCATTCGAGTGCCTCCTTTAAATCTTTTCCAGTCAACAGTTTGGATTGGGATCGATTATTAGTAAGCCATTCCTCTATTTTTGTCCGGTAAGGTCGTTTACTGAACATCTGATTAAATTGTTCGGCTTTCACTAAAGCTATCTGCTCTTCAACCCAGTTTAGCTGATTTTTAATCCATTTATAATTAAAAATTAGTGGATAAATCCGATTGTAAACTATTAAGTTTTTCTGCGATTTTATAACTAACCCTGATAACAGCAATTTTTGTTGTTCATAACTGTCATCAGCAGGGATTTCATCATTATATAATATTTGCTCATATAGCTTTAGTAATTGATGTACACTTGGCAGACTGGAGATAGGGTGAACAATGAAATCGGGGTCATAGCGACCGGGAACAATACGCTTGCGTATAGTCTTCAAATGCTGCGGGTTATCCTGGTATTCCCAGTTTTGGACGATCCACTGTTGCACCAACCCTCCTACTCCCGATACCCCGATACCATTTTGTACAATAAGATCGCAAAGTTTTTGGGTAAGAAAAGGTTGCCCACCTGTCCAATTGAAGACTTCTTGCAGCACCGCCTGCGGATTGCTAACTCTCCCCTCTAATCCCTGAAGCAAAGGTCTAGCTTCATCTCGATGAAAGCCCTTAAGCTCAATCGCCGTACCAATATTAAACGGAGTGATGTTTGGATCGGCGATCAAATCTGAGGGAGTGGCTACCCCTAACAGCACGAAAGTTATACGCTGGAATTCTGATTGACTAGCCCGTTGGTTATAACAACTTCGGATCAATGCGAAAAAATCATCTAGCTTGCCCTTCAGACTATCACTGAGAACCGAGTCGATTTCATCTACAAAAATGACAATATTTTTGGAATGAGGAACCAATTTTTCTTCAATAAATTTACTCAATCGATTCACCGGCGACAGTTGACTATGAAGATTGCACCATGTCTTTGAATTAAAATCAGGGAGATTTATACCTTTTGCCAGACAATCAATAACTCCTGCGTACCATTGCTCTATCGTGATATCCGTGCCGATATTATTAAGGTCAATATTAATACAATCAAATTTTTCTGCTGGCAACCGTTGCATTGTTCTGACTTTCAAACTTGATTTGCCAGTTTGTCGCGAACTCAGGACATAACAAAACTGCCCATCTTCCAAGGCTTGATACAAGTTTTCATCTGCATCCCGCTCGACATAGGTGGGGGAATTAGGGGGCAAATTTCCTGATAATACGTACATCTATTAATCCTCCACTAACTGTGAAAATACTATTGATACAAATCCTACCGAATCGAAACATTATTGTCCCGTTTCGGCTTCTGAAAAATCAATCACAAATCCTACATTAAACTCCCGATTTGTTCTGATATCTTGAGAATGCACAATTACCAGCCGTAGTTTCTTCCAACTATCGTTGTTCGCAGCATTATTATGCCAAAATACCAGCAATCTAACAAAGTCGTTTGCGATCGCTTGATGTTCAAGAATCCATTCCACGTTATACAAGACCAAAACAAGGGCAGTTGGGATTTTCGGTAACAGGTATGTTTCAAAGTAGTTACTACAGTTGTTGCTCGGTGTTACTCCCTCCCAAGACTCCGGTAGTGTATTTTCTAGCTTAAGTTTCCTGGTAATTTTGGTGCAGAACCACTGCCATAACTGATCTGAGTTGGTTAAAGCAGCTTTTGCCCACTGAAAGTTCACGCCAACTGCTTCATAGTCTTTCGGAGTGTGCTCCTTGATAATTTCATCGGCTATTAAATGGATTGTGTCGCTTGGTCGGGAAGTTTTTACGCGTATTAATGCCCCTGGTTTCTCAATCGCCTGATAAAGTTGTGAGCGTACAACTGATGCTTCTGGGGGAATTAATTGAGGAGTACCCCGATCAATTTCTTGTAGTGTGGGTGGAACTGGTGGTCTAGTTGTACTGTTTTTTTTTTAAGAGTTTTTTAATTCCCCCAAATACCCTTTTCAACGAGATTTCTGTATCTAGTTCAAGCTCATAAGACATAATCCCAGGTATAAGAGGCAGAGCGGCTTTCAGCTTACCTGCTGCAGGTGTCTGCGGTTCATTCACCTTGTCGAGAATCTTCTGCAACTTCTGCATAAACTCATCGGGATATTGATTAGGTTGGCTTTGAATCAGTTTTACTTCCTCCACAACTTTAAAAATGGCATTACTCGCAGCCACTTCGTCCACTTGGCAATCGCGTGCTTCATCCTCAAGAAGCGACCAATACTCCACCTCGTGCCTACGAATTGCTGGTAAAATTCGTACTCGGATGTCCTGCTTGATGGCGGTTGCTTCCTTGGGGCCGATAGCCATAGGGAGGGCTTGTTCTGCCTCGCCCAGTTGCTCGTACCACAAATCTAAGGTTTGTTCTAAATAAGCTAATCTTCTGGTTGAGTTCATGCAAGCCTAACTCCTGTGAAATTAATGATATATTAGACATCTCCGAAAACAATCAAAGCCTCTGTGTAGTTAAGCTCCTTGACGTAAATGTAATCATCCTAAATTAGCTAGTGTGCACGATAAA
>NZ_SRRZ01000290.1 GCF_013179805.1 Microcoleus asticus IPMA8
GTTAAATACCCTTTTGAACCTTTATGTCCTAGTTTGATTCCGGCGATGCCTTTGGTTTTAAATTGTTTTTTCCAATAACCAATAAAAAAATATAGCATTTTTCAGAAATATGAGGTATGATCTAACTGACTTGAACGGAGTGAAAATATAGAAACCTAAAATGTTATGCAGCTCTAATTAAATGGAGCGCTTTTCGAGCTGTAGTCCCTCACCCCATAGCAGTCACTCGAATGACAACTATCAATAATTTTAGCAAGTATCACACAGGAGTAAAAATGAAAACTTATTCTCTTGATTTTAGACAAAAAATTATGGAGGTGTACCATAATGAACCGCTGTCACAAAGAGCAATAGCCAACCGTTTTTGTGTGGCCCTAAGTTTTGTCCAAAAAATAATTAAACAGTATCGTGAGACCCAAAATATTGCTCCTCGAACTGAGCGATGCGGAGTCAAATTAAAACGGGAGCGTGTCAGTTTTGCGATGAGTATTTATACTCAACTATTTCTTCGCTTACCAATTAAGTCATTTAAGTAAGCACATCGATGAGCCAATACCTGTCCAATATGTTCTGATTTCCAACTTGCTCCAGATATTTTAATTCGTCTAGCTATTTGCTTAATTCCTGATTCTACTGCGCCAGAGCCAATTGAACATATTTCATCTCTTTGGAAAGCTTCGTAATTAATAATTCTTTCTTTGTGCTTTTCTAAATATTTGCAAAAATTAACTGCTGTTTTTCTCTTTAACTCTGTAAATAGTGCTTTTGCACTTTTTACATTTCCTTTCCATAAATATGTTTCTCCTTGCTTCAATCGCTTAATTGAACCGCCGACTTTCTGAAGATTTTCCTTCAAATGATACCAGTCCAGAATTTCCCTTCTGTCCTGTTTACAACTAATTTCCTTGAATATATTCCATACACCATCATGTCCATCACCTAAACAATTTACTGGTTTTTCTAGTGGCTGTTGATTTGCCCAATTAACGATCATCTCATTTTTGTCAAAACTACCTACTATCCCTGCTTCTGACACAATTGCTTTATAATCTTTCCACTCCGATTTTTCTCCGAGTGCTGTGATTAATCGTGCTTTTCCACCGTCTACACTTAACTCGGAAATATCTGCTGTTGCAATGGGCTGCTCAAATTTTTGATAATGTACTAATCTTTGTTGTGTCTTCGCAGGAACCGTAATCCCTGTTATATATTCAATATCTTTCGCTGCATTTTGATAGGCAACATTAGCACTCAGTCTTAAACAACAGTTCTCTAAATGTGGACTCAATCTACTCCCACTCCCACACCCTAGTTTATCTGCTTGCTTTTGGGTGATGCTTAAATTACCTAATGTACTTTTTAATCTCTTTACCCTTCCTGCTTTTGTACCGCTAGCTGAGTAGATAAAAAAAATCCTATCTCTGGTGTCACATGAGTTAACACTTTATCTTTGACTGTTATTTCAATATCTTCTAATGTTTTCAAGGATTCAGGGTCACAATCAGCATAAAGAATTGCCGAAATAGCCTCCACATATGTTTTATAGTCATTTCAAATAAGTATGAGACACTAGACTGCACAATAAGCACGAATAATTTCATCAAGAGATGTGCCAGGAGACGCATACATTTT
>NZ_SRRZ01000291.1 GCF_013179805.1 Microcoleus asticus IPMA8
ATGCTCGTTGCCGGGTTTTCCGGGATTGGCAAGACAGCAGTCGTCAACGAAGTCCACAAACCCATTGTCCGGCAGCGCGGCTATTTCATCAAAGGAAAATTTGACCAGTTCAACCGCAACATTCCCTTCGCTGCCTTTGTCCAAGCATTTCGCGACTTAATGGCACAACTGTTGAGCGAGACAGACGAACAACTCGAGCGATGGAAAGCCAAAATTCTCGCAGCACTCGGAGAAAACGGACAAGTCATCATTCAAGTCATCCCCGAACTCGAACGAATTATCGGTCAACAGCCACCCGTTGCCGAACAGGTTGGGAATGCCAGTCAAAATCGCTTCAACTTGTTATTCCCAAAGTTTATTCAAGTCTTTACCACCCAAGACCATCCCTTAGTCATCTTTCTTGATGACTTGCAGTGGGCAGATTCGGCATCGCTCAAGTTGATGCACCTGTTAATGAGCGACACTCACGCTGGCTACCTCCTGTTAATTGGCGCTTACCGGGATAACGAGGTTTCTCCTGCTCATCCTCTCATGCTGACCCTAGATGAAGTTTGCAGCAGCGGTGCCTTAGTCCACACCATTACTCTCAAACCCCTGCTCCAAAATGACCTCAACCACCTGGTTGCAGATACCCTGAGCTGTTCGCAAGAGATTGCTGCACCTCTGACAGAATTGGTGTACCAAAAAACTCAAGGTAATCCCTTCTTTGCCACCCAATTTCTCAAAGCGCTACATGATGAGGGATGGATTGCATTCAACACTGAGATTGGTTTCTGGCAGTGCGACATTGCTCAAATTCGCTCGCTGGCGCTGACTGATGATGTAGTTGAATTTATGGCTTTACAACTGCAGAAGTTGCCCGCACCGTCTCAAACAGTGCTGAAACTTGCCGCCTGCATTGGCAACGAGTTCGACTTAGCAACCCTGGCGATCGTTGACGAAAACTCTCAAGCTGAAACTGCTTCAAACTTATGGAAAGCATTACAAGAGGGATTGGTTTTACCCACCAGTGAGGTTTATAAGTTTTTTCAGGAAAAGTCTCAATTGAGGGTACAAAATCCCTCGAGCTCGGAACTTCTCGATTCTGACTCGTGTTCTTACAAATTCTTGCACGATCGCGTCCAGCAAGCAGCTTATTCCCTGATTCCCGACGAGCAAAAACAAATCGCTCACTTAAAAATCGGGCAACTATTACTGACTCATACGTCCGCTGCCGAAACAGAAGAAAAACTGTTTGAGATCGTCAACCAACTAAATATCGGCAAATCCCTGATCGTCGAGCCATCGCAGCAAATAGAACTCGCCCAACTCAATTTAAAAGCCGGACAAAAAGCCAGAGCAGCAACTGCCTATACAGCCGCATTTGAGTATTGCACGACAGGCATCGCCTTGTTAGCTGAAGATAGCTGGCAAACCCAGTACGAAATAACCCTAGCCCTCTACGAAGCTGCCACTGAAGCAGCTTACCTCAGCGGCAACTTCGAGCAGATGAAAAATTTGGCGGCAGTCATTGCAGAACGCTCTAGAACTCTGTTGGATACGATTAAGGTCTATGAAATTCAAATTCAAGCTGCTCAAGCCCAACATCAATTTCTAGA
>NZ_SRRZ01000292.1 GCF_013179805.1 Microcoleus asticus IPMA8
TTGACTGAGTGGTGCTAAAGTAATCGTATTAATTGTGAAGAGTGTTTTTTGAATCTCACTCAAAGTCAACATTAATGGATGTGCGGGATTGACTTCGTTATCGCGGTACGCACCAATTAATAAAAGATGACTTGTATCAGCCATTAATAGCTCCATTAACTTCAGCGATGCTGAATCTGCCCATTGCAAATCATCTAAGAACATTACTAAGGGATGTTCAGCACTGGTAAAGACTTGGGTAAATTTTTGAAACAATAAATTAAAGCGATTTTGGGCGGCTGTTCCTGATAATTCTGGTGCGGATGGTTGTGCACCAATAATTGTTTCTAGTTCGGGGATGACTTCAATAATTACTTGACCATTTTCTCCAACTGCTGATAATATTTGGTTTTTCCATTGGTGGATTTGTGGATCGCTTTCGGTTAACAATTGTCCCATTAAATCTCGGAACGCTTGCACAAAAGCACTGAAGGGAATATTCCGTTGAAATTGGTCAAATTTTCCTTTGATAAAATAACCGCGTTGCCTGACAATAGGTTTATGCACTTCGTTGACAACGGCTGTTTTTCCAATCCCCGAAAAACCAGCGACTAGCATCATTTCTGTGGTTCCTTGACTGACTCGCTCAAAGGCTTGGAGTAGAGTTGATACCTCGGCTTCTCGTCCATAGAGTTTGTCGGGAATAATGAAGCGATCGCATACATCCCTCTGTGCAATCTCAAAGCTCTCAATTGAACCCGAAACTTGTAGCTGAGTTAAACAATTTTCTAAATCAAACTTGATTCCCAACGCACTCTGATATCTGGATTCGGCATTTTTTGCCATCAGTTTTGTGACTATTTGTGATAGTACAAAGGGAATTTGAGAATTAATTTCATGTACTAAAGGCGAGGCTTTCGCAATATGAGAATGTACTAACTCCATTGGGTCATTGGATTCAAAAGGCAATTTGACTGTCAGTAATTCGTAGAAAGTCACGCCTAAAGAATAAAAATCAGTCCGATAGTCAATACCCCGATTCATTCTGCCAGTTTGTTCTGGGGAAATATAAGCTAGTGTTCCTTCTAAGACATTGGGATTGATTAGTGTTTGGGTTTCTCGCGGTAGCAAAGATGCAATACTAAAGTCGATTAATTTGACTTGTTTGGTTTCAGGATTAATTAAGATATTGCTGGGTTTAATGTCTTTGTGAATGATGCGCTCGCGATACAATATATCTAAGGTATTGCAGAGGGATCTCGCGATTGACAAAAACTCTCTCAAAGATAGTGAGTTCTTCCCTTTAATCGCCCATTCCTGAAGAGAAATCCCGCCAAAGTCTTCCATTACCAGCGCATAGCCATTTTCATAGGGTTCCAGGCTGTAGGTTTGGACGATACTAGGTGAATTAAGGTTTTTGGTAATGGTGTATTGATTGCGAAACTGCACGAGTTCGCTAAAGGTGGGATAGTCGTTTTTCAGAAGTTTGATGACGACAGGTAATTGGTCTGATGTACGGACTGCCCGATATACCAAGGTGCGACTTCCTGAATAAACTGTGGAGATAATTTGATAGTTGGGAATTTGAACATTTGTAGGAGTGTCGCTATTTT
>NZ_SRRZ01000293.1 GCF_013179805.1 Microcoleus asticus IPMA8
ATTTATATCAACCTTCAAGAATGTCATTACATTTTTAATCTATGATACAATTGATATTATTCCTTATTCCTTATTCCTTATTCCTTATTCCTTCTTCCTTCTTCCTTCTTCCTTCTTCCTTCTTCCTTCTTCCTTCTTCCTTCTTCCTTCTTCCGCAAACATGGATTATTTTACATCATTAATCGGACAAGAGCGAGCAGTAGAATTGCTAACTCAAGCAGTCGAGCGAAACCGAATTGCTCCTGGTTATTTATTTATCGGCTCTAACGGCATCGGCAAAAGTTTAGCGGCTCAGTGTTTCATTGAGCTTTTATTCTCAGCCAATCTTCCCGAAACCAGACTAATAGCCTCCGTGCAAAATCGCGTGCGGCAGCGAAATCATCCAGACTTGCTCTGGGTAGAACCAACTTACATGAACCAAGGCAAACGGCTGTCGCCAAAGGAAGCAGAGGAAGCCGGTTTAAAGCGGAAAGCACCGCCACAAATTCGCTTAGAACAAGTTCGAGAAATCGGTGAATTTCTCAGCCGACCGCCACTTGAAACGGCGCGTTCAGTCGTAGTTTTGGAACAAGCAGAAACAATGGGCGAGGGAGCCGCTAACGGCTTGTTGAAGACATTGGAAGAACCGGGAAAAGCAGCGCTCGTTTTAATTGCTCCGACAGTGGAAGCTTTGTTGCCCACTTTGATTTCCCGCTGTCAAAAAATCCAGTTTTCTCGGCTGAATCCCCAAGCAATGGCACAAGTTTTGCAGCAAGCGGGATTCGCGGAGATTTTATCCCATCCCGAAGTACTGGGAATGGCTCAGGGAAGTCCTGGCGAGGCAATTTCTATTTGGCAACAACTGCAATCAATACCCGATGATTTGCTGCAAAAGGTGAAGCAGTTGCCTCAAAATCTGCGGTCTGCTTTGGAATTGGCCAAGGAAATTGATAAAACTTTAGATACTGAATCTCAGTTGTGGTTAATTGATTATTTACAGCACTGTTACTGGCAGCAATTTTTGGCAGGGGGAATTAGTCGATCGCCCTTAGAACCCTTGGAAAAAGCGCGGCAATATTTGCTAAACTACGTACAGCCGCGATTGGTTTGGGAATGCACACTGATGGGAATATGTCAAGCATAACCTAGTGCCAAGTTTTATCTCAATACGATGAGTAACACGATGGAAAAAGCCACATTTGCCGCCGGTTGTTTTTGGGGAGTTGAACACAAGTTTCGCGCCGTTGCGGGTGTTGTCTCGACGGCTGTGGGCTACACGGGAGGTCACTGGCCCAATCCCTGCTACCTGGATGTTTGTGCCAGAGTCACCGGTCACGCTGAATCTGTGCTGCTAGAGTACGATCGCAGGTGAGTTACGAAACACTGCTAGATGTATTCTGGAACTGTCACGATCCTACCCAAATCAATCGCCAAGGCCCCGACAGAGGCGAACAGGGTGCATCTCACTTTTGCAAATATATGAAAAAGGGCTCAAATGAAAAAGCTAGTAAAACTGTGAAAAAAGATGAGGTAAAAAAAAATGAC
>NZ_SRRZ01000294.1 GCF_013179805.1 Microcoleus asticus IPMA8
TAAGTTTGGTGATTTTGAGCCAACATTCTCATGAAACTAATGATCGATCGAACCCTCGATCGATTTATGAATGATTTGCGATCGCTATAGTTATGCCGTGTGAGTTATCTTTTGAGGCATAATTGTAAGGTTACTCGTGGGTAATGAGGATTTATGAGCTATTCAGAAGCATTTTCACCCAACTACATTACTGCACGAGAGCGATTTCGATCGGCATCTTCATCTTTGGGTTATCAGCAGACAGCCTATCCAATTGATCGGGTTAGTCCAACTGGTGAAGAATTAACTATTGATGTGGCGATCGGTGGTTCTTCCAACCCACGACAATGTGTAGTCATTTCTAGTGGCTTGCATGGAGTAGAAGGCTTTTTGGGCTCGGCAATCCAACTTACCTTGTTAGAAAAGCAGCAACTTCTCACATCGTTGTCACCTGATATTAAAGTTGTACTTATTCATGCTCTGAATCCTTATGGTTTTGCATGGCGACGACGTTGGAATGAAAATAACATAGACTTAAACCGTAACTTTTTATTATCTGAAGAAGTTTTTGATGGCAGCCCAAAGGACTATCCTAAATTCAATTCCTTTCTAAATCCAACTTTACCTCCATCACGCTTTGAACCTTATATTCTTCAAGCTGTCTGGCTGATATTGAGATATGGAATGACCAGTTTGAGAAACACTTTTCCTGTAGGGCAATACGATTTTCCAAAGGGACTTTTTTTTGGTGGTCATGCTGCATCCAAAACTCAAGAGATTCTAGCTAGCAATTTGCCCCAATGGATTGGTAATGCTTCAGAGGTAGTGCATATTGATTTCCACACAGGTTTAGGACGCTCGGGAACATATAAGCTTTTGCTTGACGCATCTGCAACATCAGAATCTTGTTCAAGACTAGCTCAACGATTTGGAGCAGAAACAATAGAACCGAACAGTACAGAAGGTGTGTCATATCCACTTCGCGGTGGATTAAAAACTTGGTGCCAAGCTCTTCTACCAGATTGTCGCTATGATTTACTAACAGCAGAATTCGGTACTTACTCGACGATTCAAGTTATGAAGGCATTGCGGGCTGAGAATCGTGCTTACTGGTGGGGTAAGTCACACCAGAACTATGAATGGACCAAACACCAGTTGGTAGAAATGTTTGCACCCAGATCTCGCAAGTGGCGAGAACAATGCTTAACTCAAGGACTCGATCTTTGTAAACGAGCCTTGATGGACTGAAGGAGTTGCGACGGTAAGCGATCGCAATACCAATACCGAAGACTTTAAAATTACCAGTGGGTCGATCGCTCTTCATTTCGGTATTGCGATCGCTCTCTTAATTTCTATCCTTATTGTTATGCCAAGAGTGCGATTTTTGTCAAGGGCGATCGCGCCCTCGCAAGTTGTAATACCAATTTCCTAAAGTCATGCTACAGATAGAGCATCTAAAATAAATTCCCATCCCGTCAAAGAAGCAATAACTTCCAACGTCAACTT
>NZ_SRRZ01000295.1 GCF_013179805.1 Microcoleus asticus IPMA8
ACAACGCATCCCGCGCCTTTTTTGTCAATGCCAACGTTGCGACTGCTACCAATTTTGCAGTCAAAAACCTCATTATTACTAACGGCAAAACTACCGATCGAGGTGGCGCGATCGGCACAACCGACGAAGTAAACCTCACAGTAGAAAACGTTCGGTTCAACAACAACGTCGCCGATAAAGGCGGTGGCGCAATTTTCGGTAATTTCAACAATACCCTGACTGTTACCAACAGTAAATTCAACGGCAACGTAGCCACCGCAGCTAACGATGAACGCGGTGCAGGTGCGATCGGCTTTTTGAGTTCCAAAACTTTTACAGTCACCAACAGCGACTTCACCAACAACAAAGGAATTAACGGCGGGGCAATTAACAGCCTTCAAGGTAAGCTGACAATTGACAACTCCCGATTCATCGGCAACGATACCACCGCAGCCGTTTACGCAACAGGCCAAGATAATCCGTTTTTAAGGGGTTTCGGCGGCGCAGTTTACACAGACAGAGCCAGCAATCCGAGCGAAGCTTCCGGCACAATTAAGATTACCAATAGCGTATTTCAAGACAATAAAGGTCGAGGTGAAGGAGGCGCAGCTTATCTGTTCACCGGCAGCCAAGACAAGGTTATTTTGGAAAAGAGCACCTTCCAAAATAACGAAATTCTGGCGCTACCCAACGGTGGAAATGCTGGAAACGGTGGTGGGGTAACGATTTTGAGCGACAGCACCAACCAGGGATTGACCATTACCAACACCACCTTTGCGGGCAACAAAGCCGGCAATCAAGGTGGCGGCCTGTGGATGCGAAATGCCCCTACTACGATTACTAACAGTACGTTTTCTGGCAACTCCACGGCGTTTGCTGCTGGTGATTACAACAAACTCGGCGGTGCAATGACTCTTGGTGCACCCACAACTATTGTTAACACGACGATCGCCGATAATTCTGCAGGCTGGGTTGGTGGAGGTATCTTCGCCGATGCCAATAATGTCACCCTCAAAAACACGATTCTTTCCAACAATACAGCGGCTAACGGAGGAAACCCTTGGGGCATTCAGCAACACGTCACCGCCCAATATAGCGATGGAGGAGGGAATTTTCAGTGGCCGGTGATTAACACCGATACCAAGGTGACGACAAGTGTGACGATCGCAGACCCCTTACTTGGCCCTTTGCAAAACCTCAACGGCGCTTTAGTCAGGCCGCTGCTGACAGGAAGTCCGGCAATTGATAAAGGGATTGCCACTGGCGCACCCGCTACGGATCAGCGTGGCGTCGCTCGCCCTCAAGATGGCGACAGCATTCCAGGTGCGATCGTTGACAGCGGATCTTTTGAATTGGGAGGTACTGTCGTCCCCACACCAACTCCGACTCCGACACCGACACCAACTCCAACACCGACACCAACTCCGACACCGACGCCGACACCGCCTCCCCCTCCCGCGCCGACTATTACTGGTTCGT
>NZ_SRRZ01000296.1 GCF_013179805.1 Microcoleus asticus IPMA8
CCAGGCAAGTCTAATATATAGTCCAAATAAAAGTCCATGAGAACAAATGTATTGTTTGTTACATTATACACCATAAAGTCAGGAGAGCCATTGCATCACAGATAGCAAAGTTGTCATTACAAGAAACTGAGCTGATGTCAGTTGTTTTTTTAAATGAGTCTGGTAAAATGTTGGTATCATTATTTTTTGGATAGGCAAGCGTGTAACAATTATGCTGCCTATCTTTTTTTAGCACACATTGGCTCAATCCTCACCACATCTGGGTTTCAGGCTGGTTGTCACCCCCCCAGATGAAGTACAGTAGCAGCAGCTTGTAAACCAGTTTTTGAAGTGCTTGATATTGACCGAATCAACCGCCTACGCCAAGTAAAACGTCAACCCGGAATCGTAGTGGTTGGTGAGAACTGACGTAAAAAAGCTTTCAGTTGCGACCACCATAATTCTATCGGATTAAAATCCGGAGAATAGGGTGATAAATTCAGGACAGTGGCACCAGCCGCTTGAATCAATGGTTCCATCACCGCCAGCTTGTGGGTTGGGAGATTATCAATTAACTTCGACTGCACCATCCCATAAGTTTGGTACTAAAAAGTGTTGAATAAATACTTCAAAAGCCTGACCATCCATCGACCCATTTATTGTCATTAATCCTACTACTTGTTTTAAGCTGATTGCTCCGACTACGGTGGATGAGAACACCGCGATAAAATGGTTTTAAATCGTAGACTCTACTACCACATTTTGAACGTACACGGGTTCTTGTTAACCCCAATAAAACACCCATTTTATCCAAAAAACCGAGGTTATCGGGGTCGATAAAACCGAGGTTATCGGGGTCGATATTTTTCATTTTGTCCCAAGAAGCAATACCTCAAAATTTGCAATCTTTAAGTGGCAGGCTGACTACTGCGTACGGTCTTTTTTTTCGCGTCAAATTTTGTTTTTGTAGTTCACGACACATCATGCTAGGATTGACAGCTTCCTTGTATTTCAAACGCCAATATTCACTTGGGTTCTGACAGCGTGCTATCCGGATATTTTTCTGCCATCTGGATCGATTCATTTGTGCGCGAGTTTAACACACTTTTGAGGCTTCTATCCTGTTGTTTTGGTTGAATATGACCAGTCATTTGTTTTTGTTTTAAGATTTTTTTAGCACACCTTTTACTTACATCAAATCTGGCAGCTACTTTCCTAATTGAGGTAGCACCTTGTTCATAACTTTTAACTATTTTGTTACTCGTCTTGCTCGAATAAGGTTTAATTTTTTTGCGTTATTTACTAAATACACTCTATCATATATATAGCAATCCTAAATGATTTTCTATATCTAGAGCAATCCTAAATGATTTTCTTTGTGTAAGTATATTGACGTATTTTAGGGAAATCAAATTTATGTTCGTTAGTGAAAAACTCAAATAAAAATTTGACAATCTTAA
>NZ_SRRZ01000297.1 GCF_013179805.1 Microcoleus asticus IPMA8
AACTTTCATCTGACCTATCTTTTTTTAACACAAGTCGGTCAAATACCAGCCCTGTCTGAGTTCCGGCGGGGTTGTCACCCCGCCAGCTTTGGTACAGGGCCTTGGCTATGTCTGAATCGGACTGCTAGCCATTTCCGCCAGCCTGTAATTGAAGAATGCGAAATCACCTACAGTCAAGAGCATGGTAAACCAATAGGCACTTTTTGCTGTACTTGTGGATTTAGTTATTGCCGTACTGGGCCAGATCGGACAGAAGAAGATCGATTACGCATTACTAAAATCCGAGCTTTCGGTTCTATATGGGAGAATACCCTTAGAGAACTTTGGCAAGACCCAACTTTTAGCCTCCGAGGAATATCTCGTCAGCTAGGTGTCGATCCAACTACTGTCAAACTCCATGCTGCGACACTATCTCTAGATTTCCCCCGCCACAGTAAGCGGCAAACTAATCAGAGTCAAAGGAAATTAGTTGGTAGTGAAAGCAAAAAGCAGGCAGTTCCAGAAATTACTTTAGAGAAATATCGCTCAGAATGGCTAACTGCCAGAAAAAATAACCCTGAAGCCGGAAGGAATATCTTACGCAAGCAATTCCAACGAGTTTACACCTGGTTATTAAGGCACGATCGCGAATGGTTGGAAGCCCATCTGCCAGCTATACAGCAGAAAGCGCCTCCTCCTGCTCGTGTGGATTGGGAAAGTCGAGATACTGAATTGGCTGAGTCAATCAAACTGGTAGCGGCAAATCTTTATAGTAAAGTAGGAAAACCAACGCAGATTACAACTGCGGCCATCGCTAGAGAACTGGGTCAATTGGCTCTAATCCAGAAACATCTTGATAAGCTACCTTTAACAGCAAAAATTCTAGCAGACTTAGTTGAAACACGAGAAACCTTTGCAGTGCGACGAATTCAATGGGTTGTAGAGTGTTACCGCCAAGAGGGTATTTGTCCGCAAAGATGGCAGCTTGTTCGTCGCGCAGGGCTACGTCCAGAGGTGGAATTGCTACCATCTGTACAAAATGCTATTAATCAAGCTTTGGATGTTCTAAAGCAGATCCCGCACCAACATGGCAGAGATTGTCCGCCTCAGCGAATGGCCCTTTGATGAAGATGAATTTGTTACTCTGTGGTGGCTGCGATCGCCCTGGCGAGAGTCTACCCATCGGCAATGGCGCACGACTGCGATCTTCAAACACGAGTCAGGTGAATTCAGGGAGGTCGATTTTCCTTGGGGGTTAATATCTTGGTTGCGATTAGGGCAAGTTTTTCAAAATGGACAACCTATTTGGAATCAGACAACGGGTGATGTCTTTACGCTGGTTATACCTGATTCATCCTCTGCTATAGCAATCCTAAATCAATTGCAAAATATTATAAATTATAATAATTAGGGACTATAATAATACTTATACACTGGAAATCGGCAAAAA
>NZ_SRRZ01000298.1 GCF_013179805.1 Microcoleus asticus IPMA8
TCGAGAGTGTTTCCTCTATCCTTTCTCTTCGCTGTGCTTATCTCAATGGTCAACTTTCTACTTGATGTATCTGCAAAAGTGAGATGCACCCTCAGGAAGGCTATCTATGTTGCTTTTATTAAATACCCCACTGTACTCTCTGCTCCACATTTTTTCTTCCTTTGTTCCTGCTGACCCTCCTAATAAATA
Source organism: Microcoleus asticus IPMA8 (assembly GCF_013179805.1). Lineage (GTDB taxonomy): Bacteria > Cyanobacteriota > Cyanobacteriia > Cyanobacteriales > Microcoleaceae > Microcoleus > Microcoleus asticus. Next base: position 190 of record NZ_SRRZ01000298.1, read on the forward strand.
CATTGCATCAATCCCTGATGCAAGAGGAATTTTCCATTCCTGCCCAGAGCCTTTAATACGTATGACTTTCGCAGAGGTATCCCACATAACATCATAAGTACCAGCCTTTCCTCCAATTCTTTTAAGAAGAGGAGACTCTTCTGACAGAGAACGAGTAGTCCAACGATTTTTCATAACTAAAAGTTGTTGCGAAGATTGGTTTGATGTAAGTAAACAAATTCTTCAAAAAACACTACATAAGAGATGCCAACATTATAGAGAAGCTTCGAGAATCATAAGAGCTAGTTCTTCCATCTCATCTTCAGTTAGGATTTTTTCTAGTAATGAGCCTGGATTCTCCCGTATTTTGAGAAGGATACGCTCACGTATAGATAGAGATTGAAGGCGAGCTTTCTTTTCTTGTTCTTCGAGTTTTTCTCCCTGAATTCTCTCGACTTCTGTTTGTTGCACGTGGATTAGTATATCTTCATATTCGTCTAAGAACTTCTTAGACCGCTTCCCCTTTACCTCTCGAATAATTTGTTTTTTGGCTTCTTTAGTATTTATTCTTCTGCGCCCCGATTTTGGAATATATCTTGGCTCTGGAAGGCTAACTCCCCCAAGTGCAAGAGCAAATGCGATTATTCCAAAAAAGATCCAAAATGCAGTTATTAGACACCACTTGAAAATAGTCCAAACTACTTTCCAGATTACAGAAAAAACTTTGAGAAGAGTTTCTGTCGTGTCATTGGACGATGACTTATTTTGTCCCATACATTTATACTCCAGCTATTTTAGAAGAGTGCCGCCTTAGCCGGAGCCTTCGGGGTAGTTGTTTCAACCATACGTTCACGAAAGAATGAACAAATATTTGTTCAAATACTCACAGCTTGGATCAGTCAGGGTGTATTAGTCTAGAAAAACGTTTTCAAGGGGGTAAACTTGCTCTTTATCCAGACTAGCAATTAACTTTTATTTTGCTGCTTGCAAAAAGTTTGGTAGTTATCGGGACTTTTTGAGTTGATAACCGAAAAAAATTGGGAAATATGGGTAAATGTGGGTAAATGTTGGGTACAATAAAACCAACAATGACATTGACCCAACTCTATAGCAATCCTAAATCAATTGCAAAATATTATCAATTATAATAATTAGGGACTATAGCAATCCTAAGTGATTTTCTAGATCCGTAAAATCTGAAAGTCTTGCTATACAACAAGTCTAGGAAGACAAGAGGGCGTTGTGTTGT
>NZ_SRRZ01000299.1 GCF_013179805.1 Microcoleus asticus IPMA8
CTAGCTATCACGGCGGCAATTTCTTAGGGCAATATATTGGCGTTGGGATGGATCGGTTGCGCTATCTTTTAGGTCTGCTGGCTAAGCATTTAGATGTGCAAATTGCGCTATTAGCTGCACCTGAATTTAATAATGGTTTGTCGCCTTCTCTGATTGGCAACACGAGCCGTAAGGTAAACATGGGGTTAAAAGGTCTGCAAATAGCTGGAAATTCAATTATGCCGCTATTGACTTTTTACGGAAACTCAATTGCTGACCGCTTTCCCACTCACGCGGAACAATTCAATCAGAATATCAATAGTCAAGGATTCGCTTCAGCTAATTTAGCTCGTCGCTCAATTGAATTGTTCCAGCAATATATGGCAATTTCCCTAATGTTTGCCGTCCAAGCTGTTGACTTGCGAACCCATGAAGTCGCCGGTCACTATGACGCGCGGGAGTGTTTGTCGCCACTTAGCTTGCCACTATATGAGGCTGTGCGCGAAGTTGTGGGACAGCCGCCGAATGTTGAAAAATCTTACATTTGGAATGACAACGAGCAATCTTTAGATATACACATTGCCATGATTGCTGCTGACATTGCACAGGAAGGACGAATTGTGCAAGCTGTGAACCAAATTTCATCAAGTTTGAAGTAGGAAGAGAAAGGAGTTTTGAAAATAACTCACATTATTTTTCCTTTTTTTCCTCTTGTTAGCTGCATAAAACAATTTATTTGTAGCTAAGAATAGCTTGCAAAACGGCGTGGCGTAAAAAATGAGTTGAAAATTGAACTCGTTAAGAGCTGCTTGTCTTTTACACAAGCAGTTCCAATTTTGCGGTTGTAAAGGGTTGTTGAACATTACTAGAAAGGCACAACAATGGTGACTCACAATATTTCAGCTAACATCTCTGAAACTGCTTTTCAGCTAGATATTTACCCAAGTAAAAAAGCAGAGAGATTGTCAAATCAGCAACACTTTTTGACGGATGTTGTTCGCCAATGCGTCAAAGTATATCAACTTGGATCGAGGGATTGGCAACAAGTTTCTCAGACAATTCATCCGAGTTGCGTGGGGGATATTTCCTCACAAAAAAAAGAGCGATCAAAGGCTTTACGTCGTGGTTTCCGATTTGTCTTAACGATGGTGCACCAGTGCATCCAAATCTTGAACACGAAACCTATGGTTTGGCGGCAATTCTACGGAGAACTAAGATAGGGATGAACATTGCAGAGCATATCGAGAGAGGGTCTAGATTTTTTCCTCAGAAAACTGCGTTAATTTTTGAAGGTAAATCTTTTACTTACCAATACTCCGGACAGTTTTTAAGCAGCTAAAGTACCATAAGACAAGACTGAAGGAAGGTTAGGGTGATTTAAAATCAAATCCCGGTCTAA